>JAKACB010000021.1 GCA_021796445.1 Nanobdellota archaeon | reverse complement strand
GAGTAGCTTATGCTGCACAAGTATTATACCTTCATTGCTTGCTGTACTTGGATTTTCAACGTCTTTTATAGTGGGCAATGACGGAAAAATACAGTCAATATTTTCTATTTACGGGCCAGGATTCATTGCAGCAGGTGTAATAATAGCATACATAGGTCTTGTTCAAATAACAAAAAACATAAATGCAAGCTGCAGGATAACTACTGCTGCTAAAGACGATTGCTGCGAGGTTAAAGAATGAAAATCAAGATGAAGTATATTTTATATGTGGTTGTGGTAGTAATCGCCGTAGTTCTTATACTAAATTTCTTCGTTTTAAACCATGCAAAAACTACTAAATATCTATCTGTAGGCGAAACTGCTCCAAATTACACCTTTCAACTTGCAAACGGAAGCACTGAAAGCTTAAACAACTATAAAGGAGAACCACTTATTTTATGGTTTGTAGCCACGTGGTGCAGCAGCTGTGCTCAGGGAAACACTGCAGTAGCAAATAACCTTGCATTTTTCAAGGATCATAATGTAAAGATTTTGGAATTAGAACAGTATGATGACCTTGGAAGCGCAGGAATGCCTATTTCACAGTTTATTTCGGAATATGGGAACAATAACACATATGTAACTGGGGGAGTTGCAAGCTATAATATGACTGTAGCTTATAACACTCCACCGACATTTCAACTTGATATTTACTACCTGATAAGCCCTAGTGGAAAGATATTATATGTTGGAGAGGGAATTGCAAATGGGATAGGAAATCTTGAAGATTTAATATCCAAGAATGGTTTATGAAAAACGCAACAAGCCTTTTCTTTGAGGCATTTTCAAACAAGAATAGATTTGAAATACTGATGCAGCTAAGAAATAAAGAATTATGTGCTGGAGAACTGCAGCAAAAACTGAAAATAGAACAGACTAACCTATCACATGATTTAAAATGTTTGCTTAACTGTAAATTCATAAGCGTAAGAAAAGACGGAAGGAAAAGAATTTACAGAATTAACAATGAAACCAAAGAATTAGTTGATGAAGTAGCTAACCACATTAAAAATTATGAAGTTTACTTAAAGAAATGCGGTATACTAAAGGAGGAACAAAATGGAAGAATATGAATATGCAATAGTAGGACAAGGCGCTGCTGCATTCGCCGCTGCGTTGAAAGCAGATGAATTGGGCATTAAAACAGTTATGATAGGAAAAAATGAAACAGGTGGAGCTGTACTTGGTGGAACCTGTGTAAATGTGGGATGTGTTCCAAGTAAAAGGCTGATAACAGTAGGGAACTTTCTAGATAAAATAAACAAGAATGGATTTGAGGGTTTACAATATTCCACAAAGATAGAAAATTTCGCAAAGATAATGAAGGATAAAGAAGCTCTCGTTGGAAGTATGCGTTTCTCAAAGTACCAGAAGGTACTTGGAAAACTCAAAAACGTAAAATATATCAATGGCTTTGCAAGCTTTGTAGATAAAAATACTTTAACAGTAAATGGACAGAAGATAAAAGCAAAGAAGATACTGATAGCAACAGGTGCAAGGACCAAGATACCTGAAATAAACGGGATAGAAAAAATAAAGTATCTGACAAATGAGGAAGCATTATCAATGAAAAAACTGCCAAAATCGATAGTTATTATCGGAGGAAGGGCACTGGGCCTTGAATTCGCAGAGCTGTTCTCACACTTCGGCGTAAAAGTTACTTTACTTCAGAGAAGCGATAGAATATTACCTAATTGGGAGCCGGAAGTGAGCTACTATCTTGAGCAATACCTTAGAGATGAAGGGATAAACGTAATAACTAACGTTAAAATAGACAATGTTTTAAGATCTAAAGGAACTGTTAAAATTTACTTTTCAGTAAAAGGAAAGAAACAAGAAGTAAAAGCCGAAGAGATGCTGCTTGCTACGGGTAGAACACCTAACGTAGAAAAATTAAACTTAAGCGTAATAGGATTAGAGCTAGATAAAGAAGGTTTTATAAAAATAGATAATCAAATGAAAACCTCTGTAAAGTGTGTATATTCTGCAGGCGATGTTACTGGAGAACCTATGCTAGAAGCATTGGCAGCTGCAGAGGGCAATAAAGCAACTGTAAATGCATTCACTGGAGAAAAGTTAACAGTAGACTTAAATTCTGTACCGTCTGCGGTTTTTACGTTCCCAGAGGCAGCAAGGGTAGGATTAACAGACAAAGAAGCAAACAATAAAGGGATAAGATGTGCTTGTAAGCCTGTAATGTTTAAGGACCTGGCAAAGGCAGGGATAATAAAAGATACTAGAGGGCTGATAAAAATGGTAATAAATGCCAATACGAAACAGATATTGGGAGTAGAGATAGTGGGAGAAAATGCAGCTGATTTAATACACGAAGCCGTGTTAGCAGTAAAATTCAAGCTTACAATAGATGATATAATAGATACAGTACATGTATTTCCAACATTAAGCGAGATAATGAAACTTGGAGCACTTTCATTTTACCATAATGTAGAAGATTTAAGTTGCTGCAGTGAATAGAAATTAGTTTACTACATCTTCTAGCAATTCAACATAAGGTTCATCGCTTGAAATCCTTATTTTTGAGTTTAATGGTATAAGCATCTGATCATCACCATGCCCAAAAGGCAAACCATACAAGGAAGGTTTCTTCAATTCTAGCATATAATCTTCAATTATCTCTTCCATTGAAGGCAGAACTTCCTCTGATTTAGGTATATCGGTAAAATCACCAAACACGAAACCATTGAATTTGTCTAAAGCCTTTGCTAGTTTTAACCTGAAAAGATACCTATCGACATCACCTGATGTAGTAGCTATATCTTCGAAAAATGCAATTTTACCCTTTGTGTCTGGCATGAAATCTGTTCCTATCATTGAAGCAAAAAGAGATATGTTTGTTCCTTCGCTTATGCCTTCCATTTTACCCGGAACGATGTACTTGACTACACGGTTTATATTATTTGATATGTCTTTAGATTCGCCTTTTAATACTGAAAGAACGTTCTGAAAAGAGGGTTTACGCATCTCATCTGCATCCACACCCGGCATAGGCCCATGAAACGTTATTAACCCAGTTACTTTGTGAATTGCAAGGTGCAATGCAGTTATATCACTGTATCCTACAAATATTTTCGGATGCGATTTTATCATGTCATAGTCTACGTCTGATAGGATTCTCATCGAGCCATATCCCCCTCTAGCACAGAAAATAGCATCTACAGAATCATCCTTAAAGGCATTGTTAAGCTCTGCCGCACGGTCCTTATCAGGAGCTGCCAGATCTGCCCTCTGAACAAGTCTACGGAGGTTTTCTCCCAAAGACACCCTAAAACCAAATTTTTTAAGCAGATTTATACTAGTTGAAAGCTCTTTAAGGTCAGGGGGGCTTGCAGGAGCTATTATCTTAATATTTGAATTAACCTTGAGTTTTGGGGCTTTTATTACCATTATATTAATAAAAGATAGTAAGATTAAAGCTTTTTATAATAGATATTTTCTTAGAAGGTTTAAGATAATATGCAAATACTTATATTAGCTGCTGGTGAATCTTCGCGATTTTGGCCTTTTTCAGAGATTTGCCATAAGTCGTTGTTGAAAATTGGGAATAAAACATTGCTTGAACAAACTATAGATGGGGTTAAAGGCAATGAAATTATACTTGTAATAAACCCTAAAACCCAGTTAAGTGAAGACATTTTAAAAAATAAAAAAATAAGCATAATAAAACAGGAAGAACCAAAAGGGATGGCAGATGCAATAATAAAGGCAAAGAATGCAATAAAAGACGAATTTTTAGTTATAATGCCTTACTATGTAAATATAAAGGAATACCTGCCTAAAATAATAAACGTAAACGCGCCAGCTGTTGCAGTTAAAAAATATGAAGATGACGATGAAAAAACGCATGGTATAGCAAGAATAGACAAAAAAAAGGTAGTAGAGATTAAAGAAAAGGAAAAATTCCCTGGTGCAGAATATTCAATTATAGGTATATACAGATTAAAAAAAGACTTTGTAGCTAACTTAGAAAAAATCCAAAATACTCAATATAGTTTTGAGACATTACTTAATGAAGTGGCTAAAACGACTGGATTAAATTACTTTGAAATTGGAGAGCTGCCTTCATTAAAATATGTAAGTGATTTACTTTCAATTAAAAAATTTGTTTATGCTGAAATAAAAAAACAAAATAAAGTTAAACCGAAATTAAAAAAGGGCAATGCATTAATTGAAAAATCTGTTATACTCGGTAAGAACGTAAAGATTGGAAACAACGTTTCTATAAAGGGAGAAACGTATATTGGAGACAATTCCTTTATAGGAGATAACGCACTTATAAGAGATAGTATAGTCGGAGAAAACACTAGTATTGGATTTGGAACTGAAATAGCAAGATCAATTATAATGGACAATACTCATATACACAGCGGGTTCTTAGGAGACAGCATAATCGGGCAGAACTGCAGACTTGGCGCTAATTTTATAACTGGTAATAGACGGATAGATAGAAAAACAATAAAAATTGAAATTAAAGATAGTTATGATACTGGTTTAACCTCTTTGGGCGGGATAATAGGTTACGGAGTAAAAACAGGTATAAACACCTCTGTAATGCCAGGTACACTTGTAGGTAATAACTCAATCATAGGATCTGATACTCAGATTAAAAAAAGGATAGAATCAAATAAATTGGTTTATAATAAAAAAGAAAACGTGGAGAAGGACATATGAAGACGATAACTATAATTGGGGGAAGTGGTGCAAGAAATACTTTGAAGGCGCTAAAGAAGATAAAAAACATAAAAATAAACAATATTGTGACTATGTTTGATTCTGGTGGCTCTACAGGGTATTTAAGGAAAAAATTCGGTATTTACGCTTTGGGAGATCTAAGGGATAGGATACTTGCAGTTTCTGAAAATGAAAGCCTTCGGGATTTAAGTGCTCAGAGGGTTGAGATGGAAGGTATAAATCACAATATTGGAAATCTGATATTGTATAGCTTAGTCAAAAAATATGATAAAGGCTATCTGGAAGTAGCCAAAGATATGTTCAAGACACCAAAGAACATAGATTTTATACCTATAGTTGATGACATAAAATGCTCTGCTAATCTGGTCATAAAAACTGATAAGGGCGACTTTATAGGAGAGGATAGCCTTGATATAAACTCCGACAAAGAACTTAAAATAAAAAATGTAACACTTAATAAAAAAGTAAATATAAGCAAATCTGCTGCAGATGCAATACTTAATTCAGACTTTCTTATATTCGGGCCAGGAGATATTTATTCTTCAATACTCCCAAATACGCTAGTAAATGGCTTTGAAAAAATAATGCAAAAATCAAAGGCTAAAAAAATACTTATTGTAAACATCATGAATAAAAAGTCAGAAACCTACAACTTTAAAACTTCTGATTTCGTGAGACTTTTTGAAGAGAGAGGTATAAAGCTGGATTACGTGATTATAAACGAAAAAACTATGCCTATAAACGACATAAAAGGAAAATATGGAAGCTTTTCAGGATGGGTTAAAAATGACCTGTCAGATAAAAGAGTAATAAATGGAGATTTTATAAATGAGATTGTACCTTACGAACATGACCCAGATAAGATATTGCTGCCTTTAAAAAGAATAATAAAATGACTTAAATTCGCTTTATTTAAAGTTTATTAACTCCCAAATATTGTTATTTAAATGGCAATTAGTGTTTATGTATTCAAAGAAGAGAATTATTATAAACAAATATACAAGATTATAAAAGAAAATGACAATAAAAGCATAATAATAGTCACCACAAATAAACCTGCAGACATGATATTAAATGAGATAAAAGAAGAAAAAATAAAAACACAGAATTTATTTTTTATAGACACTATATCCAAGTATATAGGAAAAAAGGAGTTACCTGAAAATGACAATGTAGTTTACATTGACGACCCTGCTAATTTAACAGAAATTGGGATAGTAACTAAATTAGGAATAGAAAAAATAACAGGAGAGAAGGTATTGATATTCGATTCTTTAACAACACTATCGCTATACAACTCTTCTAAAAACGTAGTCAGGTTCTATAATTTTTTCTTCCAACTTGCAAGAGTAAATGACATTGAAACAATAATAATTGCTTTAGAATCGGATATAGACAAAGAAGCCTTAAACAGCATACATGGATTAGTTGATCAGGTTAAAACGTATGATAGATGATCTTTTAGTTATTTTGTCAGTCTCTTTTATAGTACTTGCAATACAGATTTTCTCATCTTTTGTAGCATATGATATATACAAGTTTAATAGAAATAGAAAAGGTTGGATAGGGGTCATACTGGGAAATGCAGTTATAGCCTCGCAAGACTTTGTATTTATACTATATATAAAATACGCGAATATACAAAATTTGGGATTGCTGTCGGGGTTTATATTTATACTGTTTCCATTAGCAATATCAATATTCCTGCTTATAGGATTTATAAGCATGAGAAAAGGCTTCATACAATTTGATTTATTAAGTCAGGAGACATTGTCAAAAATTAATAAAGTAAACAAGAAATCAAAGAAAAAGAAAAAATAAAAATTTAGAACGAAAAATATTTAAAAAGGGCTAATCTATAATTCTTATGAAATTAGAAGAAATTTTTGAAGTAGTTAAAGAGCAAGGCCTAGAGCAGTGGGATATAGGTGGTCCAGGCGGGTCCCTTGATTTTTGGGGAGTCATGATTGATAATAAACAGATAGCAAAGGAGCTAAAAAGGATGTACAGAACTGACAAAAAAAGCTTAGACTTATTATATGAAAAAATCAATGCTCCCTTGATTGTATTAGAAAAATATGAAGGCAAGCCAAGATTAGTAAATCTGGCTTATGGTGATTGCGATTCAAAAAAGGTAAATATCAAAGATGTAGATCCTGAAGATCTTATGGCAGCAAAAGTTTATACTCTATCAAAAAAAAGAGCAGTAACGTTCAAGAAAACGAATGAATACGAGGCTTTTGCATATAAATCTTTCCAGGAGGATATAAATTTACCAAGGCATTGTTGTTGTATTATACATGAAAATGAGTGTCCGGTATCTTATTTGTATAAAAAGTAGATAAATAATCTAAGTTAAACCTTGCTTGCTATTTCTTTTCCGACTTCAGAACATTTTGCTGTTCCGCCTAAATCATACGTTAATATCTTTCCTTCTTCAAGAACTTTATATACAGCATCTTCAATTGCTTTACCTGCTTCTTTATAATCCATCCAATCAAGCATCATCTTAACCGACATTATAGTTCCTATAGGATTAACTTTATCCATACCAGTATACTTTGGAACTGAGCCATGTATAGGTTCAAACATTGCATATTTGTCCCCAATATTTGCAGATGCACCAGTTCCTATCCCGCCAACGACCATAGCTGCTTCATCTGAGATTATATCCCCAAATAAATTTTCTGTAACAATAACATCATAAAATTCTGGTTGCTTTATAAACCACTGTGTTATCGCATCTATGTGTGCATCATCTGCTTTTACATCAGGATGTTTCTTTGCCTCTTCATAGAATATGTCTTTGAACATCCCATCTGAAACCTTAAGCACATTGCCTTTATGCACTAAAGTAACGTGCTTTTTCCTGCTTTCTGCTAATTTAAACGCATATTTAACTATCCTTTCGCATGCTTTTCTTGTTATAACCCTTATACCTATAGTAGTTTCCTGGTTTACTCTAAAGTCTAAGCCAGAATACATACCTTCTGTATTTTCCCTTACGATGACCATATCAACATTAGGCTTGATACTTGGAACATTTGGTAAAGTTTTATTTGGTCTAACGTCTGCATATAAATCAAAATATTTTCTTATACCAACATTTGCACTCGGTAATGAATTTGCGCCTTCTGGTGTAGTTGTAGGGCCTTTAAGTACACAATCTGTTTCTTTAAGTGTGTCGAGAGTTTCCTTAGGTAAATTAGTTCCATATTTCTCAACTGTGTTTAAACCTGCCACAGCTGGAACATATTCTATGTCTAGATTAAATTTCTTCTTTACAGCATCTAACACTAAAAGAGATGCATTTATTACATCGGGGCCTACACCATCTCCTTTTATAACTGCTACTCTCCATTTTTTATTTTCCATCTTTTAACATCCTCCTTAGTACATAGTTTAGCACTCCTTTGTCTCTGTAATAATCCAATTCTATATCAGAGTCGATTCTAGCTACTAATTCTGCTTCTTTTTTGCTCCCATCCTGCATATAATAAACCATTTTTAATTTATCTCTGGGCTTAAAACTAGAAGGTATTTCTATGCTTACCGGTTTTGAAAAGTCTATCTTAAGAGAAAACGCATCCTCCCCATCTTTAAACTGTAATGGAAGAACGCCCATTCCAACCAAATTGCTACGGTGTATCCTTTCAAAGCTTTTTGCTACAACTGCTTTTACTCCTAAAAGCATTGGCCCCTTCGCTGCCCAATCCCTTGAACTGCCACTACCGTATTCTATGCCTGCAAATACTACCAAAGGGGTTTTACTTTCCTTGTATTTCATCGCAGCATCGTAAATAAACATCTTTTCCTTTGAAGGCATGTAAATGGTATACCCTCCTTCAGTTCCTTCAACAAGAAGGTTTTTGATTCTTGTGTTTGCAAAAGTGCCTCTCATCATAACCTCATGATTTCCACGCCTAGAACCATATGTATTGAAGTCTTCGAGCTTTACACCTTTTTTAAGCAGATACTCTCCTGCAGGGCTATTCTTAGGTATGCTTCCTGCCGGAGATATATGGTCCGTTGAAATCGAATCACCAAAAACCGCTAAAACGGAAGCATCTTCTATTGATTTGATCTCATTTTCTTTTTGAGGATTGACATCATCAAAAAATGGCGGCAAACGAATGTAGGTACTTTCTTCTTCCCAGTTATATAATAAACCATTTGTAGATGGAAGCTCATTCCAGTAGGGATTTACATCCTTAAGATTATCTTTATATTTTTCTTTGAATTCTTGAGGAGAAAGAACCGAACTTACAATTTCTTTAACTTCGTCATTAGAAGGCCATATGTCTTTTAGGTAAACTTCCTTTCCATCATTGCCTTTACCCAAAGGCTCCTTGCTCAAATCCTTTAATATAGAACCTGCTATTCCAAAAGCTACAACTAATGGAGGTGACATTAAATAATTTCCTTTAACTTCATTATGTATCCTTGCTTCATAATTTCTATTACCTGAAAGCACACTAGCCGTCATTATCCCATTTTCTTTTATTGCATTTGAAACTTCTTGTACTAAAGGACCGCTATTCCCTATACAAGTAGTACATCCATAACCCACCAAAGAATATCCTAATTGATCAAGATACTTGTCTAAACCTGCTTTTTCTAAATATTCAGTAACAACCCTTGAACCTGGAGCTAGACTCGTTTTAACTTTATGGTTTACCTTTAAACCTTTTTGCAATGCATTTCTTGCAAGCAAACCTGCGGATACCATAGCAACTGGATTACTTGTGTTAGTACAGCTAGTTATTGCGGATATTACTATGTCTCCATCTGAAAACTCCTCTTCTCCCCCATCACTGAATTTTATCTTTACTTTTTTAATTTCTTTCTTATCCTTATCAAAATCTATTTTTTCTGGCTCAATAATATTACTTTCAGTTCCTAATCTTATTTCTTCTTTGCCCAATTTCTGGGGAGTTCCATCTTTTATGAATGCCTCTGTAAAAGTAGAAGGGACTTCTGAAAGGGACACTGCCTGTTTTGGATTGCTTGGCCCAGAAACAGATGTTTTAACTGTATTAAGATCCAATTCTAGAACATCGGAAAACTTGATATTTGAATAATCGAGCTTGAACATTTTTTGATTTTCATAATATTTTTTTATAAGCTCTATTTGATTATCTGATCTGCCGGTAGCCTTGAGATAATTAAGAGTTTCTTCATCAACTGGGAAGAAGGATATAGTTGCACCGTATTCTGGGCACATATTGGAGATTGTTGCTCTGTCTGGTAAAGAAAGCGAATTTAAACCTTCTCCATAAAATTCTATAAACCAACCAACTACTCCTTTTTCCCTGAATTTACGTGTAAGAGTAAGTGCTAAATCCATTGCTGTAACTCCTTCGGTCAACTTGCCAGTTAAATGAACTCCTAAAACCTTTGGTGTTGTAAAGGAAACAGGTTGATTAAGCAGAGCTGCTTCTGCTTCTATCCCCCCTACTCCGAAGCCTACTATACCTAATCCATCAATCATTGTTGTATGTGAATCCGTTCCAACTAATGTATCTGGATATGCAATATTTGATTTGTTATCTAGATGCACAACCTCACCAAGATATTCTAAATTAACTTGATGACATATGCCTGCAGATGGAGGAAATACATTAAAGGATTTGAAGGCCTGACTAGCCCACTTCAAAAGTTTGTACCTCTCCTTATTTCTCTCTACTTCCTTCTCCTGGTTTATCTTAAATGAGTCTTCTGTACCAAAAGAATCTATTTGTACAGAGTGGTCAATTATAAGATCTACTTTCATTAGTGGCTCTACTAAAGCAGGATCCTTCCCTTTTTTTGATACATAATCTCTGATAGCCGCTATATCGACTACAGCAGGAACCCCTGTGAAATCCTGCATCAATACCCTAGAAACCTTAAAAGGAACATCATTATCATTTGGATTTGAAGGGTCCCAACTTGCAATGTTTTCTACATCTTTTTCTTTGACACTTTTACCGTCTAAATTCCTAAGAAGAGACTCTAAGACAACTCTAATAGAAAAAGGTAATTTAGAAATGTTGTAACCTAATTCTTCTAATTTTGGTAAGGAATAATATTTTATTGTTTTGCCGTTTAAATCAAATTCAGTTATTGTATTCTGCCACTTTGTTTCCACTTTAATTAGAAGTAATTGTTAAATTTAAAGATTAGTTTTATACCGAAAGCTTATACTGCTGGTTAAGATAGTTTAAGTTATGTAAAATCGGATAGTACATAATACTTAATATTAAAATTAAGAAAAAATAAGTTTCTAGCGATAATAACTTCTAAATTTTCGGTAATTGTAATTTTTGAAGTAATAGATTATTTAAGCTACGCTTCCAAAACTTACTGATGGCATAACATCATTGGGAGGGAGATCTCTTATATCAAACCAGTAAAATTTAGGTGTCGAGCTATCATTTATGTCTCCCAATGCAAAATAGTCCCTACCAAAATAGCTGCTAGGAACAACACTTGTTATGTGTATAGTATTATAATTAAATTCATAAACAAAATGATCTGTTGAATTTAAAAAACCAGAAAATGAAGGATAACCTACATTATCAGCTATACTAAAAGTACCCCCCGAAAATAACGTAGTACTTCCAGACATTCCTAACTCATAAAAATATCCGGGCCCAGGCTCACAATATGGACCACCACCTTCTTGAATGTCATTTGCGTAAATATTCTGATTAAATGGTCCAGAACCCCAATCAAAAGCTTCTGTAGTTCCTAGATTACTTAGATTATAAGAATACTGTACAAAAGCACAAGTAGTACTAGTAGAAGAAAGAGGTGCCGTACAAATTATGCCGTTATCTTGTGTACAGCTGTCGCCACTATTTAAAGCATAACCCCAATGAGAAGGCAGAGAAGTGCCATTAAAATTTACATAATAATTAAATACTTTGGCACCGTCATCGTATTCTGCATATGCCGATGAAAGCTGTGGAGCTTCACCGTTATTTACTGTGTTGAA
>JAKACB010000020.1 GCA_021796445.1 Nanobdellota archaeon | reverse complement strand
ATGCTGCAACGCTGAAATAATGAAAAGGTATAAGGTAAAGAGTCAGGCCTTCTTCTACTTTACTTAATTTCTCAGCTATGGTTTTTATCTTGCTATCAAGGGCAAAATCCAGTGAATTTAATGCATAAACATGCAACAGATCGACCTTTGCCCCTCTTTTCATCATCTCCAAAGGTGCTATGCTAGAATCTATGCCCCCGGAGAACAAGGATAATAGCTTTCCAGAACTTCCTACCGGCAAACCTCCTAACCCTTTTTCTATTCCGTAATTTACTATAAATGAATCACCCATTATTTCTATCCTTATTTTTTTACCCATCTTGTCAAACTTGAGTTTTAATTTTTTTGCAAGCTCTTCCTTTAATTTCAAAGAGGTTTTATCATAGTTTTTATCTACTCTTTTAACGTCAATGTTTACATTCTTGTTTTCCTCTGTTATTTCGTCGATTAATTTAGTCAGTTCTTTTTCATCTCTGTCAATGCTATACGCTTCACTTATCCATGCTATCCCTGGGGTTAATTTCAGCTTTTCTATGTCATCTAATCCGTAATCCTCTAGAACAAGCCTGCTTTCTACAACTTTAATCTGTTTATTTGTCTTTTCCTTTATGTTTTTTATCAGAAGGCCTTGAAAATAACCCCTTTGTTTTCCTTTTAAAGCTATTTCGTCATAATGAACAGACAGTATCTTTTTCATACATCTAAAACTATCTTGCATCTAATTAATCCTTTTTGCTTTTTTACCTCAAGGTCATGCAAAGTAGCCGCTTTTACATCTGCTAAAAACCGATCTTTAAGTTTTTCCAATTTTTCTGCAACGGCTATGCATTGAAGATTAAGTTTTTTATCTACCTCTACTTTAGCATCGGTAATAAGTACATTTTTGTAGTCTTTGTAGAATATTATTTTATTTATGAAGTCCACTACAAGGTAATCAAGATTTTTTGCGTGCAATCTGAATCTTATTTCTTTATTTCCACCTTTTTCTGCGTTTAAAACCATCACATTTGATACAGCTATAGTTATATTCCTAAAAAGTTCATTAAGTGTTCTGCCATATGCTATAAAGGCTATGTCCGCAGTAGCCTCATTTTTAAGCAGTCTGTATCTTTCCATTACCCTTTTATATTCCCTATCGGTCTTAAACTTAGGATCTTCAAGCTTATTCCTGCTTTATCCATTGAATCCACAACTTCGTTTATATCTTTGTAAGCCGATCCTCCTTCTTCTGTTAAGCCGGCAATGCTGTTTGCTTTTACGTATATATCTTTTGTTTTCATGCTTTCAAGCAGTTTATCTGGATTTATAGCGCTCCTTGCTGCTACTCTGCTCATGGTTCTACCGCTGCCATGCAATGTCGTCCCAAAGCTTTCTTCTTCTGCTTTCTTTGTTCCAATGCAGAGATAAGAGCCCGTTTCCATGCTGCCCCCTACTATTACAGGCTGGCCTATTTTTTTGAGTATTCCTTTTAATTCCTTATTCCCGGGGCCGAAACTTCTCGTTGCTCCTTTCCTGTGTATTATAACATTCGTTTTTTTGTTTTTAACGGTATATTCTTCTATCTTAGCGGTATTGTGTGAAACATCGTAAATGACGTCTAAACCGAGGTCTTTTTCGCTTCTTTTAAACGTGTTTTTAAATGCTTCTCTTATCTGATAGTTTATTATCTGCCTGTTAACGAAAGCGAAGTTTATTCCGCAGGACATGGCTTTAAAATACGCCTGGCCTTCTTCAGAATTGAAAGGAGCATAAGCCAACTGCCTGTCTTTTAGAGTTATTCCATTTTTAGAAGAGTAATCTAGGAACTTTTTAATATAATCGCTTGCTATTTGATGACCAAATCCTCTTGAACCGGTATGAAACATTATAACTACTTGTTCCTTCATTACATCTAAATCCAGTGAATTTGCTACCCCTTTATCGAAATCCTTGTTTACTACCTGAACTTCAAGATAATGGTTCCCGGATCCAAGTGTTCCAAGCTGTTGTTTTCCTCTCTTAAATGCCTCTTCGCTTACCTCCGAAAAGTCTGCAGATTTTACCCTGCCCTGCTCTTCAATTCTTTCCTTATCTTCTTCCGTAGCATATCCTTTTCTTACGGCCCAGTCTACGCCCTCTTCGGCTATTTCCTTTAAATCGGATTTATTTAAAGTCTTTAACTTTGTAAGCATCTGCGGAGAGTTAGAACCTACTCCAGCTGGCACCATTTTGAATAATGTATCAATTAATTCCTTTATTTTCGGTTTAACTTCCTTTAAAGTCAGGTTTGTTTTTATCAAACGCATACCGCAGTTTATATCGAAACCTATAGCACCGGGTGAAATTATCCCTTCCTTTAAATCAAAAGCACCTGCCCAGCCTACGGGCACACCATAACCTATGTGGGCATCGCTGAATAAATAAGAAAAGTTTAGTATTCCAGGTAAAGAGGCCGCATTTGCTGCCTGCTTAAATACATCATCTTCCATTTTTTTAAGAAGGTTTTCATTTGCGTATAATCTTATAGGAACATTGCCTGCTTTTTTGGATTCCCAGGTATTTTTATCAATTTCTTTTAATGAGTTTCTTATTTCTTTTACTTCCATTTATCCTAGTGAATTTTATTGGATAAATATTAGCCATTGCTCATGTTGTTGTATCCTTTTATTACATGCATGTTATTGTCTTCCTTTTTCATCTTGTTAATCTTTTCCAATATTTCTGCTTTATCCATTTTTTTGCTGCATAAGATTATAGTATTTCCTGAGCCTAAAGGGTTATTCACAAGGTATACTTTAAAGTATTTCTTAAGTTTGCTTATGTAATTCTGGAAGAAAACGATGGCCTTGAAGCTCATTGCATAGTTTATGGCTAGCAATCCGTCTTTTATAAGGGTGTCGTTTATGTATGAAATGGTTCTTTCATCAAGAAAGCTATCAGGAATCTTATCCCCATCGTATGCATCTAAAAACACTAATTCGTATTTTTTCTTGCTTTTTTTGAGAAATTCTATTCCGTCTTCTATAAATAGATTTATCTTTTTTATATCTTCAGGAATAAACTCCCTTGCAAGTTTAACCATCTTCTCGTCTATTTCAACTACATCCATGTTTACTTTTCTGTCATATAGTCTATTTATCTGGTAAACGATTGTTCCACCACCCAAACCTATCATGAGTATATTTGGTTTGTTATAAAGTAAAGGCAGAGGTGTGAAGTAATCCCAGTAAGAACCTGTGAATATTCCTTTTTCGGCTCTTCTTGAATAAGTTATCCCATTAAATTTCACGCTTATGCCATCAGGGCCTTCTGTCAATGTCAAAACCTTATCATCATCTTTTTCTGTTTTTATTATCTTTTCTCCTTTTATCTTTTCAATCATTTTATTTATTATATTCATATTGTTTAAGTCCTGGCCACCAATTGTACTTTTGCAACAAAAACATTATAGATGGAACTATAAACAATACGGATATAACAGAATCAATTAAGATTCCTATTGCAACTATGAATCCAACTTCTTCTATTATTGGCACGCCGCTTGCTAAAAGAGACAGAAACACCATTGAAAAGATTATCCCTATACTTGCTACTATTGGCCCGCTTTTTACAAGCCCCATTTTTATTGCATCAAAGTTATTTTTGCCTTCTTTTACGTATTCTCTTATTCTCATTACCAAGAATATATCATAGTCTACACCTACTCCCATTATGCTTGTTATTAGGAATATCTGGGCAATTGATATGAATGGCAAAGACAATATATAATGGAATATTAACAATGTAACTCCATTAGCAGCTATAACATTTGCAATTATAAGAAGTACCAAACGCAAAGGAGTGTAGATTGAGAAAAGGATTACAAACAACACTACAAAAACCATAGCTCCTAAAGAAAATATCAGTAATGGAACACTTCCATTCATATTTTTAACTGCACTGCCAAGAAATACTTGCGTACCTTTAATACTATAGTTTACATTCCTTGTTTCTAAGTAATTGTTTATCTTATTGTAATCATTTAATGCTGGGGTACTAAATCCAAGCGGTTTTAAGTAAGTTAATATCCGCAAGGAATTGTTTCCTCTCGTCAATTGAGTGTAGCTTACTCCGTTCATTGACTTTATTGAATTGTAAATCATTGTTCCATTTATGTTTTGTGTGTTGTTTATTGTTATTATAATAGGATCTATTGGATCAAATTTAAAGTTGTTTGTAGCTATGTAAAAAGCAGTTTTTGATCCCGAATTTGGAAGTAATCCAAGAAAATTTAATCCAGGTTGGTATACTACAAAGAAATATGCAGCGATTGCAATTACCACAATAAAAATGGTAATTATAAAGTATCTGTTTTTATAATTAAAGTGCGCTAATCTTGCGAATGACTTTTCAAAAGAGAAGCCAGGTTTAAGATTTGGGTAGAATACCTTCTCTCCTAAGAAAATAAGAATTGATGGCATGAATGTAAGTGCCGATAAAAGAACTATAAGTACCCCAACAGAATCCAATATCCCAGTAGATCCAAGAAAAGCTAGATTAAATCCTGAAAGTATGCTATAAGCTAATACTACGGTAGTGCCGCTTACAAGTATCGCTGCACCAGCTCCCCCAATACTTATTTTTACGCTTTTTCTGTGGTCTTTTCTGAGTTCTTGTTTAAATCTGTAAAGCATGTATACTAAATAATCCGTTGATATTCCCAGCATAAGTATCGCTGCAAGTGCAGGATCGAAAAAAGATACAGTACTTCTTAGAATTATGTGATATATTACGTAAAACACCGAAAATGCGATTGTAAGATCTACTCCGTATACCATAAGAGGCACAAATGCTGCGATGGGTGACCGGAATATAAGTCCAGTTACTATTACAACCATAAGAATTCCTATTGCAATTGCAAGAAACGTACCGAAGTTAGTTTCACTTTCTATGTTGCTGCTTAATCCTCTGGAACCAGTAACATATGCCGTAACTCCATAATTTTTTGAAATTTTACCAACATATGAATTTACAAAAGAATAGTTAGAGTTGTTTACTGTGGATAGCATAGTTGTATGGTTGTAATTTATAAGCGTTACAGTTTCATTCGTATTTGGTATTATCGGATAATTGGTAAAGTTGTAATTATTTATTATGTACATTGGAGAAGAGTTATAATACCCTTTTATTATCCCTACTATGAAATCATACGATGAATTGTGTTCAGTAATACTTGAACTGTTAAGTTCGCTTTTTATTATGTCTGCAATGTCTGCTATTATAGTATTGTTCAGGCTTTTAGGCACTGTTTCGGGAGTAAGGTTGTATTTCATGTATGCAGACTTCAGTGCAAATTCTGCATTTTTTTGTATATTATAGTATGTTGAATTCAAAAGATTATATTCTGCAGAATACAAAGAGGTAATATTTTTGTAAGCGAAGTTATCAGAAATATTTTCAAAGAAATTCTTCGTGTTGTTTGAGTATGCATTATTGCTTACACTTACAATTAATTGAAGGTTATTGCCACTGCTTGAATTGCCGTTTGATGAATTTCCAGTTACATTGTAAGATACTATGCTAAAAAGGTGCACGGCTATGGGTATGGAAATGAGAAAAATAGCTATCCATAGAATTATTATTTTTTTATGATGTTTATCTATAATATTGCTGAATTTATTTAGGTTAATTTCCATCAATGATCCTTACGATCAATCAAGCTTTTTTAAGGTTACTTGCCCATCCTGAGCGGGCCTGTTTGTTACAATAGCTTTCCCCTGATCAGTTTCTATTACTGCTCCTTTTGTGATTATATTACGCCTTGCATATGATCGGTTTGCCTTGTTTTCTAAAACCCGGACTATCTTTACTTTTGAGGTTTTTTTGCTTTTTGGATCAAAAAGGTTGCCCTGATCTGTTTTTAGTGGTATTATCTTTATGTTTCCACCAACTGTTCTGGAGGTTTTTATCTTTCTTTCACCTACCTGTAAAGGAACCGAAATATTCTTTGACTCGCTCCTTCTTTTATCTCTTCTCTTTCCCTTTAATCCTCCCCCCTTTTTCTTAAGAGTAGGCGCTGTGCTTTTAGACATATTGTTATCTTATAAAATATGTTATATTTAAATCTTTTTAATCTACTTATCAATAGAGGTTAATACCTCTACCTCTAGTTTATTTAATAGTAATTTCTTAAATTCCTGCGCTTCTTTTTCAGTTCCAATGCCGGAGCCATAATGCATAGGTACAGCTATTTTTGGATTTATCTTTAAAGCAGATTCAGCAGCTTCCTTTGGCGTCATAACATATATACCGCTGACAGGCAGAAGCGCAATGTCTGTTTTAAAGCTTTCCATTTCAGGTATGTTATCAGTATCTCCTGCAATGTAAATTCTTACATTGTCTATGATAAAGATATAACCAACGTTACCTTTTTCTTTTGGATGAAATGCTATTCCTTTTTCATTAAACTTGTTTACATTGTAAGAAGGAACGGTTTTTATTGTTATATCTTTTACTATTTTTATTTCATTAGGAGAAACAAATACCTTGTCGTTTTTAAATTCGTTTAGTAAGATTTGGCAGTCTTTCGGTGCGACTAATACCGTTTTGTCATTTATTATTTTTTTTATGCTTTCGCTCTCTAAATGATCATAATGGTCGTGTGTTATAATTATTAAATCTGCGTCGTTATAATTATTTTTTATCTTATAAGGATCTGTGTATATAATACTATTTTTTCCATTTACCCTAAAACATGCATGATGAAGCCATTCTATGTTTATTTTTTGGAATATCATACCAATTTATCAATTTTTTGTAATAAATATTTTGTTTTTATAAAACAATAAATTTTTATACTGTAATAATTTAATCATTACATGATATTAAGCGATAAAGACATAAGAGAGTACTTGGATAAGAAGCTGTTTTCTATAGAACCTATCTCGAATGATACAATAAGAGAAAATGGCATAGATCTTAGAGTCGGTGATGAATTACTTAGGTTTATTTATAATAAAGAGCCTGTTGATATAAACGATAAGGCTTCACTTGAAAAAGTCTACACCAAAGAAAAGGTTGAGAAAGACTTTGTTATCTTCCCACAGGAGAGAGTTTTGATAAAGATAGATGAAAAGATAAAGATGCCAAATAATTTAGTTGGGATGTGCAACATACGCTCAACATTTGCTAGATTAGGGCTTGCGATTCCTCCAACAATAGTTGATGCCGGTTATGAAGGAAATCTTACAATAATGATGATAGGGGGCAATATCCCCGTAAGGATCTCGAAAGGAACTAGGTTTTTGCACTTGATATTAAGTAATACTTTAAGCGAAGTACAAAAGCCATATTCTGGAAACTACCATCAAAGTTCCAGTGTTACTGGTGCCAAGATATAAATGGGGTGAAAATGTAATTAGTATATGAAAAGAAGCTCAAAAAATTGGAAAAAGTACCATAAAGATAGGTGGAAAACTCGAAAGAAGAAGATGTTGGACAGAAAACGAAAGAGAAGGCTTCTGCGTGAAAAGAGTGCTTAGTTATAAATAATCAGTCGCACTTATCTATTGGAAGCAGAGGTAGCGAAGTTTGGCCCAACGTGCAGGACTTAAGGTCCTTATCTGTCTTTGTGTTTGCAAAGAATAAGATATCCTGTGGCTTAGCGCCCTCGAGGGTTCAAATCCCTCCCTCTGCAATCATATGAAAATATACGAATATAAGAAAGGGAAGGTAACAAAGAGGACCTTTAAGGAGTATCTGCAGAATGGAAATGTTAATTACAGAATTTTGAAAGATCTGCATTTTTTATTTGTTGCAATATCAATTGTTTTTATAATTCTATCCATAGTAATAGCATTTTCAGTAATATCTGTTATACTCTATAGCGGATCCGTTTTTTTATCGATATTTATAGATACTGTAGCAGTTCTTTCCTCATTTAGTATAATTTTCCATTTATGGTCTATATATAAAAAAGATTTATCAGGATTAAAGTCTGGCTAATCTTTTTACTGTTTTCAATTCCTTTACTCTTATTTTTGCATAACCTCTTGTTGGAAAGCGCATAACGTATATTATTGAGTTAGAGTATTTGCCTTGTAGTCCAAATCTGAATTTGTTATCTCCTTTAAACTTGTTGAATGTGACCTTCCCTATAAAGCACACAACCTTCGGCTTTTTTTGTTCTATTATTTTAATTAGCCTTTTTACTCCTTGAGTTTCCTCCCCTTTTTTTAGCTGCGATACATTCTTTGTCGGCTTGTCTATTATATTTATAAAATTTATTTTATATTTTTTTGAAATAATTCTGTAAAGCCTTTTGAGTTTTTTATCGTCTTTTAAAAATTCTCTTGGTTCTTTTATTATTTTTGCTTCTGAAAGCAGGTACCAGAACATTTTGTTGTTTGAAAAGGGTACTCCTCTGTTATAAGAACCAAAATGTGGGTTTATGCCTACAAATAGGATGGCAGCATTTTTTGAAATGTAGTAATTTATCATTTTATATTTATATCTATTCCCGTTCTTTAATCTTTATGATATTAACAGAGAGGGTGTATAGAAATAAAGGAAAAGGGTTTAAGATACTAGTAGATAGAGTCTGGCCAAGAGGACTTACCAAAGAAAAAGTAGCTGCAGATATTTGGGAAAAAGATATTGCGCCAAGTAATGCTCTTAGAAAATGGTTTTCACATGATGAAAGCAAATGGGCTGAGTTCAAGAAGAAGTATGAGAAGGAACTGGCTTCTGCAGAAAATATTGAAAAGCTAAAATACATAAAATCCCTGGAAAGAAAATATGGCAAGATTATACTTTTGTTTGGAGCAAAAGACGAAGTACGTAATCAGGCAGTTGTATTGAAGGAAGTTCTGGATAAAATTAGGTAATCTTTATAAATAACTATTGTATTTAAAATAAAATGGGAATCGATCCTGACTTTAAGAATAACCGGCAAAAAGTAAGCACACATAGCGGCCATGATGTTTACGGTCCAATAGAACCGCCAAACAAATTGGGTATACATGGTTCAGTGGTTGCCATAGACTGGGATATATGTAATGCCGATGGTTCTTGTATACCAGCATGTCCCGTGTCATTGATAGAATGGAATGATACACCAGGTAATCCTCTGTCGAATAGAAAGGCGGATCCTGCAAGAGAGGGAGACTGTATATTTTGTATGGCATGCCAGAATGTATGTCCAGTTCAGGCAATAAAAGTCACTGCCCCTTAATTTTAAACATTTAAATTCTTAGTTTTGTTTAATATATTAATGGTAGATCAAGAGGATGTGTTCGTCGGCGTTTCTTATTTAACTAAGTTGCAGTATGAGGAACTTAAAAAAGTAGTCGATCGCGCATCTGATTCTTTCAATAAATTTAAAACTAGTAGTGAGACATATGAAAAGTTGCCTTCAAAACTTTCCTCTGACCTAAAGGCTATACATGAGTCCTTTGAAACTATATTTAATGATTTAAACAAATCTAGTGTTGAAAACAAAAGTTAATGAATATTTAATGTTTCAATAAACTTATTTAAGCTTAATTGTTATAATATTTTGAATACTAAGTATATCAAGTTTAGGTTAACTTTGCAGGGGTAGCAAAGTCTGGCCAAATGCGGCAGACTCAAGAAAAGTGCGCGTTTGAGTCATCTGCTCTCTTTGTGAGTTCGAGGGTTCGAATCCCTTCCCCTGCATTTAATTATAAGTATTTAAGTACTACAAATAATAATTTATTTTGTTTTTATGCAAGAGGTTAAAAGGAAGGATAGCGGTTTCCTGCGTTTTTATTACCTAGACGGAATGGGTGCAGTTTTTTACAGATTTTTTCCAACTACAGAGATGCTGGCATTAGAAGATCTTTCGTTATCAAGTCGTTTGAGTACCAATAATGGAGAAAGTCTGCTTGAAAAGCTGGTTTCAAAGTCCACTTCTATTACAAACAAGTATTCTAAAATATATAATGAAAAGCTTGATTTGTCAGACCCTGTATCTGTTAACAAGTTTTTTAGCAGGGTTTATTCCTCGCTTGAAGAATCTACTAGGAAAAGCCTGTATAATATCCAATCTGTGCTTGGGCATAGAAATATAGGAGAGCAATCTAATTTTATGGTATCAATGGTTGTGCCGGAGATAACTGCATTAACTATACAAGATGAAGTATTTATCTCATCCCAAGAAAGATCTACGCGTTATGTAAAATTTGATGAGGCGTATATCTCAGAGGGTATGGATAAGCAAGCATCTAAAATATTATTAAAAGGTTATAACGAATTATCAGGTCTATATAATTCTCTATTTGATAAATTAATGGGGACATATATGCAGGATTTTATAAAAACAAATGGCGCTTCACCAACCGAAGAGCAAATAAAGACTGTAATAACTCCCACTATACGTGATTCTGTGAGGAGCTTTTTACCTTTTGGTGCAAAAACTTCACTTGTTATGCTTTTAAGTGCTAGAACTGCAGAAAACATAGGTAGGAAACTGCTTTCAAGTGAAAATACTTATAATCAGCAGGCCGGTAAGCTATTTTATTCTGTTATTTCAGATAATGTTCCCTCTTTGTCCACACATGTGGCTCCTGATGAATTTAATAGAGAGGTATACAAGGAGAGGGTAAGCTTTGATTATTCTAATCTTTTAAATTCTATGCGAATATCTTCATTAAACTCAGTCATTGTAACTATAACAGACGGCTCTCAAAACGAGAAACAGCTTTTAAACTCAATATACGAACAATTGCCTTATGGACATAAACGTAAACCCAAGAAAGTAGTAAGCGAATACCTTAAAAATTTATCTTTGAGTAGAAAAGGTAAGTTTGATGATTTAAATGATAGTGTTCTAAGATCATCATTTCTTCAGATTGATATAGCTTGTTCATTAGGCACTGCAAGGGACTTATGGAGGCACAGGCTTTCAAATAGAAACGTGGTAATACACTTAAATGATTATATACTACCTTCGGCAGTATACAAAAATAACGAATTTTTGGGCCTTTCAAAAGAAGTTTTAAGCGAAATAAATAATTATTATAACAGCTTATACGAAAAAAGGTTTAATTCCGAGCTTCAGCTTTTAGTCCCTCTTGCAACAAGAACAAACTTGAAAATGTCGATGAGTCTGGCCGAAGCCATTTTTATTGCAGAGAACAGGAGCACAGACGAAGCTCATCCAGAGTACAAGAAAATTGCATTTGATTTGTATGATCAACTGAGATATAAATATCCCAATATACTGAAAGATCTAAAGGTTTTCTTGGGCAATTTAGGCATAATTACAAGTAATATCGATTATTCTAGAGTTCCTAAACCAAATATAGATTCTGTTAATGATACTTTGTTTTAATATATAGAGGACACGCCTGATTCCTTTTTTAATTTTATTACATTGTCAGCAATATTTTTCATATTGTCCTCATGAGTTACTATTATTATTTGCTTTAAATCCGTTATTTTAGTAATTGCGTTTGTAAGCGCATTTATGTCTTCTTTGTCTAATCCGGATGTTGGTTCGTCCATTATTATAATCTCATTTTTTCCAATCCCACCAAGGATTGATGCAAGAGATGACAATGCAAGTCGGTATGCTATCGCTACTGAGGTTTTCTCTCCGCCAGATAATGATCTAGCGTCCATTTTTTCGTTTCCAGCAGTAATGATAACATTGTAGTTGTTGTCTATGTCTATGTCATAGTCAACTTCATTTCTAAGCTCTTCAAAGCGTGTTTTAAAAAGTGACCGAAAATCATTTATAAAACGCAGTCTAACGTATTCTCTTATCCCGCGTATATCTTCCCTTAAATTTGACATAGTCTTTAGGAAATTCTCCTTTTTATCGAGCAGCTTCGAAAGCTCTTCCTTCTTTTTTACTTTTCTTTCAAGTTCTTCTCTTTCATGTTTATCAGTCATGAGCTGGGATTTTCTGAGCTCTGTTTCTTTTTTTATCTCCGTAAGTCTATAATTTAGTTTGTTTACTTCTTCAGATATGAGTTTGAATTCATTTTCAAGTTCATTTAGCCTTTTATCATCGAACTTTATTTCCGATAAATTTTCTCTTAATTGTGTTATCTCCAGATAATAATTACTTATTTCCTTATTTATTTCATCTATTCTGTTCTTATAGCTGTCAATTTCGAACATCCTTCTCTCCTGTTCTTGTATAAGTTTAATTTCTTCTCTTGCATTTTTAAGATCCAGTAAGATGTTTTCTGATCTTTGTTTTTCTTTTTCGTAAGTTTCCTTTATGTCCAGATATTCTTTTTCTTTTCCTTCGTTTTGGTTTTCTT
>JAKACB010000004.1 GCA_021796445.1 Nanobdellota archaeon | reverse complement strand
GATCTGAAGATCTGGTAAGGAAATATTAATTCATATCTAACAATTCTAAAGTGCTTTTAACAGAGCGGTTATCGAATTTAGTATGGCCCTTATAAAGGCTACAAAACGGGTGTAAAGAATAGTAAATGAATCAGTACTTCCAGATGTAGGTGTTTTATAAGTAGTATTGCCGGATTTGCTTTTATTCGTAGAAGTGTTTAGGCTTTGTAACATTGAAGTATTATAGAGGGTAACAGTATAGAGGGGTGCCAAAGAGTCGTTGAAATACAGAGCTCCTGGCGGTATAGAGCTGTTTTGGAGATTACTCCTTATGCCCCATAGCGCGATGCCATTGGAGGTGGGTGCAATCCCATTCCACCAATTTTCCCCTATCACCATAACACGCAAGGATGTCGGCTTAGTCCAGGTTCCATTTATCTTAAATTCCATCATTGATGGTATCAAAATTTCGTTGGTTATATTAACGCCATCCGTAGCCGCAGTTAAAGTCTCTAGACCTAAATCCGCGCCTTCATTTGCTATAGCGCTTGTAGTATTAAAGTAGCCGGTCAAGTCACCTTCCACTATATTGGTGCCATTGACCAGAAAAGCCCATGTTGTGTTGTCTTTGAGAACCATAGTGAAGTTGTAGATTTCGCCTGGAATCAGCGAATAATTGAAATCTGTACCTCCGATGTTACCGAATATATTTGAGAAGATACCCCAACCAGCGTACGAAGTCATATAATCTCCCTTCCAGTTATTGAACCCTATCTGTGCCCACCATTCCTTTTCACCCGAAGAAAATCCTTCTCCTACCCATATGGCTAGCGGAGTGGGTCTTGAGTAGACCGGTGCTCTCAGCAAAAATGACATACCTGTGTTCTGAGGAGTCTGAGGCGGGCCTATGTTTACTGCAAATTGCGGAGGGTACATTATAAGGGACGCTGTAGCATTATTTATGCTGTAATTGTATACATTATACGCAAACACTGCACCTGGTTTGCCTTCCCCCTTTACCTGCATTTCTACGCATCCAACTGAATTAAAATTTACATAGCCAAAGCTGGATCCTCCTTTTGTAATTACATAATTAAATGGACTGCCATTGAGAGCAGAATTGTACAATGTCTTACCGTTCTGCAAAATCGTTATTAAAGTACTGCCATTATACACACCAAAACTTAGGCCGGAAGGAGAGCTTGAAGTGCTAAAAAAGAAGGTTTTATTTCCGCTTGCTGGAATTCCCTGATACGGTACATATCTAATTGAGTAAGGGTATGAAGCTCCACTGTTATTTTCTGGAATAACGCTGCTTAATTTAGAGATATTGACTGTTATTGAACTTATTGTATAAGGTGTACAGCTTTCATTGTTATAAGCACTGACTGTAATGTTATATAAACCTATTTTTGAATAGGTGTGCGTCTGTGGGAAGAATCCAATGGTGGTTTGACCGTCCCCCCAGTTCCATACAAGATAATCTGCCCCGCTCACATATCCGTTTACAACTACAGTAGAATTCTTAATGGACTGGAGATTAATAGAAAGTGAAGATGAAGAAAAAGTAGATACTGCATGGCTGGCACCAATACTCTGCAATGACCCAGAAACGCCTGTAGCGAAAGATAATGCAGTCGAAACCAATGCGATTACTGCGATACTAAAAGCAATAAAAAAGGTTATTGGCTTAGTATATATCATACAATTTATTATAATGCCTTGTTTTTATACTTTTATCTACTACAAAATGAAATTTATGAGTAAATTGGTTAGCTTAAAGCATTTAATATAGTTTCTTTGGCTTCCTCGAATTCTGGAAGAGTTTTTGTTAGTATATTCATCTCCAATTCCCATTTCTTTCGCTCTTTTTCTATTTCTTCTGCAATATTGAAATCTTGTAGTTTCCTGTCTTTTGAGTAAAGTCCAAGTTTTTTATTTATAAGCGATTTATCTACATTTGTTCCTTTCTTTAGTAAAAACCAGAGGTCATAAACGTCTCTTGCACGGTTTCCGTACAATAATGCCCTAACTTTTTCAGCAAGCATCTCTTCCTTTTGCATTACAATTAATTCATATGTTCCAATGTCCTTATAAAGAGGATTTATGAATATTTTTTCAGGTTCAAGTAACGGCCTTTCTCTCATACTTAATTCTATCCTTATCGTTTCGATTGATAAATCACTTCCATCAAATAAAGGCCCTTTTATCTTCAAATTAAAGGTTGATGAAAGGTTATTTTCCGTGTATTTATAATCAGTATCATAATAATTTCCCATTTCTTTTATGGCTTTTTCTATAAAATGAGTTATATCCTTATCTGCATCAAAGTCTAAATCTTCTGAAAATCTTTTTAGTCCGTAGGCTTTCTGAAGAGCAGTTCCTCCTTTGAATATCAATCCTTTTACCGGATTTCTGTAAAGAGTGGAAAGAACGATGTGCTGCAGGTAATCTATCTCCGACTGTTGTATATTGAAGTTATTTAATTTGCCCTGATCCAAAAGCTCCTTTTTGCCTATCATATTAGCTTATGTCAAACGCTTTCTCTTCATCTTCTTCCTTTATTATCCTGCTTAATCTCAATAAAAGTACTTTACTTTTCATCAAATAAGCATATAAGAAAAGCTTCTTATAATCGATGTTTTTCGCTTCTATTAAAGCTCTTTTGATGTATTCTTCTGGTAGGTTGAAATATACGCAGTCTACTATTGCCTTTTCAATTGATGCTATAAATATGCCATCTCTATTGAAATACCCAAAAACTTTATCCTTGGCTATTTTAATGAATTTTATTTTATAGCCTTCTACTTCAATTGTTTTATGGCTTTTTGGGGACAAAACAAATATTGTGTTGAATGTCTGTGTAGTAAGATTATAATATCGTAAAGCCGAAAATAGTGATACATAAGAAGGATATATGATATTGCTTGCAATTTCGTATATGTTGGCCCCTATTATGTAAAACTTGCCTCCCTCTATTCTTTTAACGTTTTTGTTCTTTGCGAGAATCAAGGAAGAGTATTTATTAGGCTTGTTAGCAATCGCCGAGTATTCTGCCAGATTAAATACCCTTTTTCCGTTATCTTTGAATATTTCTATTATCTCATTAGGTTTCATATTACAGTATTTAGATGTGTATCTATATATGTATATATGGTAGTATTTATACTTTTTTATTCAGTAATTCTATATTATAATATAGAAATTTTAGTAAGAAAATATAATAATAATTTAAATATCTATATTTAGAAAAGTATCAAGCTCATAAGCACATTTTATAATTAAATATTTTAATGTGTTTATTAGTTTTCTTTTATCTATGCTGCTTAAGGTATTTAATATTTTACCTAAGTTTAGTATTAAACAGAATGAAACGCTTAAATAACACTTACCTTCTACCTTAATTATGATAAAAAGAACGCTGCAGATTATACTGTCAAAACTTACAGATGACGAATTAATAGAGCCCGTAAATTATGAAAAATAGCACCGTTTACATCACCGGAAACGAAAACAACAGTGAAAACTCACTTAATAATATATTTAAAAGGCATAATAAATTAAAATTTCTGTAGACCCATCAGCTTTTCCGCATTTCCATGAAGTATATCCTCCTTTTCCGGTTCAGATATCCCTGCTTTTTTTATCTTAAGCAGTTCTATCTCCTGGTCAGAGAAGGGATAATCCGAGCCGAATATTATTTTCTTTGAGGTTATCTCCCTTACCCTTCTTTCTATTATGAACGGAGAGGATACCACAGACGTGTCTACATATGCATTTTCAAATTCATTTATTTTTGAAAAGAAAGCATCGGAGTCGTTTGCAAAATGGGCAAATACAAAGTTTATTTTAGGATAAAGCCCTGCTAATTCTAGTACTCTTTCTGGATCGGTGTTCATATTGTTTTCTTTTCTTGAATGGATTATCACCGGCTTTCTGCTTTTTTCTATTGCTTCAAATATCGTTTCCAGGCCTTTATCAAGAGGGTCAAAGTTTTCTCCCCTTGGATGCAATTTGAAGCCGTAAAATTTTCCTTGCAGCTCTTCAAATTCCTCCTTCTTAACAGTTTTTGGGTTAAACCTAAGAAAAGGAATGAAGAAATTACCTGCATTTTTCATCGTTTCCAGGTTCTTTTCCATTAATTTCTGGTACGATTCCTGAGTGCTTGGAAAGATAATTGCTCTGTCTATTCCGTTTTGCCGCATTTTTTCCTGTATTTCATCAAAGGTTGACTTATCAAAGCTTACACCGGAATGAGTGTGAAAGTCTATTATCATAAATTTATACCCCCATTTTCTTTTGGTTTATCTCGTTTATATCGATTCAAATTAAATGTTAAGTAATATCCATCGCCTTTTTCAAGGTCAAGCTTGCGATACTCTTCGTTTATGAATTCCTCTTTACATGTTTGGAACTTTTCTGTAAGCTTCCGCCCAAATACTCCAGGGATTAGTTGTCTATTGACAGAATAATTAATTCTATACATATCTAGCTCCTTCCTTATTGTGAATTCAACTAATGGATTTTGAGTTCTGGTAGTTATTGTGTTAAAACCCCGTCCAAGTGCTTCTTCTATCCTTGTTTTTACAAGTTCACTGTATAACTTCCTGCCCTGAAACTTACTTGAAACGACAGCAGCAGAAAAGTAAGCGTGCCTATTTTCATCATTTTCAGTGTGGGAATACTTTGAGCCTGCGAAGCCGATGGCTTTATTGTCTTTGTACAATACTAGGAAAAGATCGTTGTCCTTTATATGGTCCATAACCTCTGATTCTTTCATTCCATTCTGAAATGTTTTTACCGTAAAATCCACGATTTCATCCAGTATTTTTTTGCCTAGTTTTGCCGGGTCTTCACTTTTAAGTCTGAAGGTTTCTTTGCCACCGACAGATACTATCATCAAAGATTCCTAGTTTATACTTTCTTCCGCTATTTTCCATTTTCTGCCTCCCTTTTGTTTTTTATAACGGAAAGTATTACCCTTCCGTTGATTGTGAGTTCCGCATTTTTGCCTTTACTAAAGTCTATCAAGCCGAGTTTTCTAAGCGATCTTGCATTTAATTTCAAAGTAGACTGTCTTATGCCGTATCTTTCTTCAATTGACTTAATTATACTGTAAGCTGATTTGCCAGGGGCTTCCTCCCATTTCTTTAAGAATTAACATCTGATTCCTATTCAGAGCAATGTCTGCCAGTGCTTCCAGCGTTCTTTTAACTCTGATTTCCATGTAGTTTATAGATATCTGCTCATATTTAAATTGGTAGGGCAGTCCAGCATGACCTATCAAATCCGATAAGAATGTTCTTTTTATTTTTACGGAATAACAGTGTTAGTTTAGGTCCTTATTTGTAATGCTATGACCAAGCTTCTTTGCCTTTGTAATCAAATGCTTTCTCATTATTCCATTTGTTGGTTTTATATGTATGCCAAAAGGCTTTACCTTAATGCCTTTGGAAGTTAAGCCTTCTATTTTATTTGGATTATTAGTCATAAGCCTTACAGAGTTAATGCCTAGTGTTTTAAGTATAGCTGCAGCGGGATCAAAATCTCTGTGTTCGCTTTTGTAACCTGCCTTTTCATATCCATCGTAAACGTTCAATTGCCTGCCTTTTTTGTCTTTCTTTACTATAACTATCCCCTTCTTGAGACCAAAGGTATTATTATAAGCAGTAAGCTTTGCCTTTATTCCATTTCCCCCGCCCTCCTGATTTAAGTATATTAGTATTCCTTTTTTCTCCTTTGACATCTGTTTCAGCGCAAAATCCAACTCTTGTCTGCATTCACAGTTATCTGCGTGGAAAAGTTCACTGGTCCGGCAAGATGAATGTACTCTAACCAAAGGGTAATTGTAATCTCTCAGTTTTTTGCCTGTGAAATTTCCAAATATGGCAACGTCATACTCTTTTCCGGTGGCATAATCGCCGAAAACAATATAGGTCATCGGCCCATATTCTGTTGGTATAGCTGTTCTACCTAGTTCGATAAGCCTTGGTATTTTTGATTGATATAATAATTTGACCATCTCCTCCTCGACTTCCCACGGTTTATTCCAGTTTCTGTTTAAATAATCAATAATTGCTGAAAATTCGGTCCTTTCCATTGTTTTAGGTATCATCAACAAAATTTAAAGATTTTACTAATCTCTTTAAGCTTATATGTAGTTAAAGCCGATTTTTTCTGCTTTTTTCTCAGCAATTGTGAATATAAACTTGGCTATTAAAGCAAATACAATCAATTCGCCTATCGTAATAGCCCACATTAAATATAGTGGGGCTATCAATGATGACCCTACAAGATAGTACCTTACAAGATAAAGGCTTGATGTCAATGGTACAAATAAAGCGGCGTAATTTATTGAGCTTGGCAGCACTTGCAATGGTATAAAAGCTCCGCTTAAGAATGTAATAACTAAAGTAATTATGCCTTCTAAGCCTTCTACTCTCCTAAAAAGCAGCATTGCAGCGCCGATCACAAAACCTAACTGAAGCATGCCCAGAAATCCTATAACAAAGCATATAAATGAAAGCAGTACTCCCAATGGCGTTAAATAATTAAAGGCAAAAAATATTGCAATCAGGTAAATTGGCGAATAAATCATAAGAGAGACCATAACTTCGGATGCGCTATTCAAACTGAAGTATATATATCTGGAAACAGGAGTAGTAAAGGAGTAATTTATAATTCCAGACCACAGCTCAAAGCTTGCTTCCCCCGCAACACTGGAAACCGTTTCTTCGAGAAGTGGCAGCATTGCTGCTCCTATTAGGATAAAAGAGATTATGCTTTTAGTCCCTATTGCAGAAATAGAAGCGGAATAAAGAGGTATGAAAAGAAGCATTAAAATTGCGTTTGCTGCCGCATAAATCATCCAGAATATGAAATTTGAATTATATCTTCTAAGTAAAGTGACGTTCATCCATAGTGCCATACGAAATACCTTAAACATTTCTTTAACCTTATTTGCCATTTTCCATCGCCTTTACGAATGCATCCTCTACTGTAGCACTTTTTACGGTTATTTTCGGTTCTAAGTTTTCATTTTTCAGTATAGAAGTTAAGGCTAACAGCGATTGATTTACTTTATTTGTGTATATCACTGTAGAACTAACTGTCTGCTTTACTCTTACCACAGAGGGTATCTTCTTAAGTTTTGTAATCAGTAATTTATTTAAGTGTGTGTTAAGCGTTATTTTGTCTGTATAATCAATTATATTTTTGAATTCTAAAGGAGTACCAATAAATTTAATTCTACCGCTATTTATTAGCACTATCCTATCACACAGTTCTTCTGCTTCAGACATGTTGTGCGTTGTGACTATTGTTGTAATTTTCTCTTTTCTTACAAAGTCTTTTAGAAAAGCTCTGAATTTTTTAGCCGTTACTGGGTCTAACGATTTTGAGGGTTCATCAAGAAAGCACAATCTTGGTTTATGCACTAATGCTCGCATTATAATAAGAGCTTGTTTTTCTCCACCTGACAATGTAGAGAACTGGCTGTTTAATTTTCTTGAAAAACCTATCTTTTTACTTATATATTTTATTTCTTTTTCTATATCCTCTTTTTTTACATCTCTAAAGGTATATGAAAAATATACTAAGGTTTCGAAAGCAGTAAGCCTATAGTATGCAGATTTTTCACTATCTTGTCCGGCATAACCTATTATTTCTCTTAATTTGTTCGGTTCTTTCAATACGTCTATTCCAAATGCATTAATGGTACCCTGTTCAGGTATAAGCAATGTTGCAAGAATGTTTATTAAAGTTGTTTTGCCTGCACCATTTGGGCCAAGCACGCCTAATATCTCTCCTTCTCTTATATCAAGGTTTACATTTTTTAGCGCCTTTGTCACCTTTCCGCCGTTTTCATACCTCTTGCTTAAATTCCTTATTCTTACAGCGATATTTTCCATAGTTGATTAAAACCTATATAGTATTAATTATTAATCGATTTTAAACCAGATTACAAAAAATTATGTACTGTCAATGGAAAAGCATATCTTTTGAATTTAGTTTTATGATTTTAAGGTAGGTTTCCGCTGCTTTTAGCAAATCTTTTTTAGATACTCTTTCAAAGGCAGAGTGTGCATATCTGTAATCTCCTGGGCCGAAAACAATTGTCTTTGCCTTCTTTCTCCAGAAATACATCTCTGTAAAATAGGAAGCGGCCAGTATTTCAATTCCTAGTATCTTTGGGAGATTATACAGATTATTGAATGCAGGTTCAAAATCCATCTCAGTTTCCAGCTTTCCGTTAATGATAGCTTTCCTGAAAAGTTGTTTTATTACGTCGTTTTTGCCAACGGTTCTCACGTCAATTTTTGCAGATGCAAAATCAGGTATAACATTTGCTGCCTGCCCCCCGTTTATTTTGCCAATATTCATTGTTGTTTCCCCCAGAAATTTATTTCGCGGTAATTTAAGTTTATTCATCCTATCTAAGTCGTATAACAGCTTATTTATTGCCGAAAATCCGTTCTGTGGTAGGGAAGCAGGAGCAGCCTTTCCTTTCTCACTTAAATCAAATTGCAAAAGACCTTTTTGTCCATTTACTAGTTTAAGCGAGGAAGGCTCTCCAACAACGACAAATTTAGGATTTATCTTTTTAACTGCCTTTTTTATGCCTTCAAATTCATTTTCTTCGTCTACGTCAAAAAGTAGGCAAAAATCGCTTAACCCAGACTGTAGAGCAGTCAAGCCTGCCGAAACCATTGCCGCTATAGCGCCCTTGGCGTCGCATGATCCTCTGCCGTATATGAAGTTGAAGTCTTCTGCAGATTTCAGCATTCCCGGAACGGTATCCATGTGCGTCGTAAACAGCAATTTTGGTTGTCCGGCAAAGGCAAATACATTCATTCTATCTCCGACCTTCTGCGTTTTTACAGTGAAATTCTTAGCAAGCAGGTCTCTCAAAAAATTACCCATTTCCAGCTCCTGCCCGGAAATAGAAGGTATTTTTACGAGATCCATTGTCAATTTTGCAATATTCTTCTTTTCCATGTCAAAAAAGGAAAGGGTCACTCACATTACGAAAGTGACCCAAGTCCACTGCAACTTTTATTTGCTGTTACCTCCAGAATCTTCGCTTGGCAGAAGCCTTTTTACCAGATAAACCCTTGAGTTAAACTCAGGGTCATATGCGTATCTATTTCCATTTGTCTTTGATACACCACAAGTTAACCTTTCAAAGCCAAGTTTCATGTACAGATTCATCGCGGCGGTATTTCTTTCGTCAGTCCTTAGAATTACGTATTCAAAGCCTGCATTTTCGGCCGTAGAAAACAGCTTCTTTTCCAGCTCAGTTGCTACTCCCTTTCCACGTGATTTGGCAGATGTAGCAACCTCATCGACATAAATTATTCTTTTAGAACTGTCAATATTCTGCGCTTCTTTAAGAAAATTCATGTCTTTTTCTATGTTGATGTTGTAAGCCCACGTGAACCCCAGTATTCCAGTGCTTGAATCCGCAACAAGTATAGAATTCCATTCTTTGGATTTCGCATAGGATATATCTTCATTTACATCCCTTTCAGTCCAGTAATCCTCCAGCTTCAACGGTTTGCCGCATTTTTTGCAATCCTCTGCAGGGTTATCGCTTTCATTTATGCCGTAATTAACTTTGCATGAAGTGCATTTTTTATACTCATTCCATGGTTCCTCAGAGAATGCAGATCTATACACTTCATAAAGCCCAGCAAAGTCCTTTTCTCTGTAATTTCTTATGTAAAAGCCATTTTTAGCTTTTGATATGAACAAAATCACTGTTTTGTGACAGCATGTCATTCAAGCTGCCGTTTTTTGTTGATCTCTGCTTTTCCTTCCTTTTGTTTTCCATTTTATACCTCCTGTTTTTTAATTTCGGCAAAAACCCGAAGAAAACGAGAATCATAAGTGCAACTAAGTCTCAAAAATGTCTGAAGAAAAGAAAACACTACGGTAAGTATGGCTAGATTTCCAGTTCTATCTATGAACCAAAGCGGTTATCATCGGACCGCATGCCTCTATACTTTTAAGTGATTTCATCTGATTATTTGAATGCTGCTCGTATTTAAAGTTTTCTTTGTTCTCATTTTTTATTAGATTCTATTATTAACTATCCGGGTGTTCCTAACTATTTTCCTTCTTTCAGATAAAATCGCATTTTATAATTTATACATTTCATTGTACGAACTTTAAGACATTACTGTCTTTGTAAATAAAATGTATTATATCTTTTTAATCTATATATTTTACCATTATAATTTCATCGAAATATTTCCCTTTATCTTTTAAAGCACCCTTCAATAAACCTACTTTCTTAAATCCCAATTTTTTGTATAGATGGATAGCTCTGTCATTGTTTGCGAAAACGGAAAGCTTTACCATTTTTATCCCCGCTTTATGTGCATATTTCAATGCTTGCTGTATCATAAATTCGCCGATTCCCTTATCTCTATATAATTTTTTTATAAATATACCTAACTCTCCAACATGCATCGATTTTCCATATAACCTGTTTATTCCAATATTTGCTGCTATGTTTTTGTCAATTTCGGCTAAAAATTGAATCCTCTTTTTTTCTTTAATCTCTTTTATAGCCTTTCTAACGTATTCTTCTTCCTGCTTTCTATTTAATTTTTTATTTGCACCTATCGGTGCATGCTCATCAATCAATTCATTTATAAGGTTCATTAATTGCATCGAATCTTTTTCCAAAGGATAACGTAATAAAACAATAGTGCCATCTTTAGCTGTATACAACATCTCTTTCTGCAAGTTCATTATATTATCCTTATTTTTCGGTATTTAAATTTTCTAATTTTGCAGTAGTGACGCAATAATCTTAAAAACAACTTCTTTACCTTGGTTTCTTCTATCTTTCTTGTTTTTGTGCTTTTGAGAGAAGAATTCTTCCTTATGCAGGGGCCTATCACCGACTTCTAATATGCCTGCTGCTTTCTTACCGAAAGCTGCAGCCAATCTATATAACGCAGATAATTCCATGTCTATCGTAGATACACTCATCTGCTTGAAAAATTTCAACAATTCGAGGGTTTCTCCATAGAATAATTCTACCGTTGCATGATTATCATTCTTAACTTTTAGACCATAGCTCTGCGCATATCTTTTTGCTTTTTTTGTAAGCTCCTCAATAAGAATATTATTTCCAACAGGTAAAAATTCAAAGGCATTGACGTATTCCGAACTAAGTTCTTCCCAAGGAAGTACAAATTTTGGTATGTTTATATCCCCCGTATCAATATCATCAACCAATGATGCAGTTGTTCCTAAAAAGATGATCTCTTTAACACCTGGATTTTTAGCTAGTATGTAAAATCTATCAGTTGCTTCTGCTACACCTCTGTTTATAAAAAGAAAGAGCGTATCCTTTATTCTGTAATTGTTCTCCAGTTTGCTTAAATGTCTGTCGCCCGTTTTTAAAGTTTCAATTTTGTATTCCTTGCTTAGTCTATCAATCCAATCATCTGGCAATACTCTGTCCCATTCTATTGGGCAGACTATAACTCTTTTTGTTAGCCTTTCAACGCCAAACTCTTCAATTAAAATCTCCTTTTTATTTACCTGTGAATAGTATACCATTTTCTATTATGTCGCTGTTTATTTAAATTTCTTAAAAATATTAAATTTATTAGAAAATTATTGGAAAATTTACCGGTTTTCGATTAAAATTTTCTAAACACTTTTATATGATGAGCTACTTGGATTAATATGGAATTGTTCCACAAAAAATTAAAGTGTGAAAAATGCGGAGAAGAGTTCAAAACAGAAGATGAACTCAATGAACACCTGAAAGTGCACATGCAGCCTGAGCAGACTCAGGAACCTCAGCAAGAAGTGCAGTCAGGTGTTTCCGAAAAGCCAGAAGAAGAAAAGCAGGAAGCTGTAGCGGATTCAAGCGCTAATGCTGAAGAAAAGCCTGAAGCTCCTTCTGAAGCGCCGCAGCAGAATCAAGATAATCAGCAGTAAGCTCTTTATAGATTCTGTATAAAATTAACATTCTTTTTTGGGTTGTAATTTTTCAACCCCCTTTTATTTTTAGTCTATTACAAATCAACAATAAATTCGCCTATATTATTAAAGTACTCCGATCTATTTGGACATTTTAATTTTATTCTATTGCCTATAAAATAATCCTTTGGCTCGATATTTATACTATGGTTTTGTCCGCATAACCTACAGGGTTCTACTGTTATAGTTAATGTTTCGAATGATAAAAGTTCGTTTAAAACATCAGTTACATGTTTTATAGCCTCCAACGCATGAAAATCTTCAACTAACTTTTCCTCATGTGTATAGTTCCTAAGAGATTTAAGATACTGCAGTATGTCTTTATCTTTCACTGGATTTTCATCACACTGAATCAAATGGAATAGCTTTGCATGGATTAATCTTATACTTTTTTTGTTGCCATTTTTGTCTTTATAGTGTATCTCTTTAATATTACTTATATTAAGGTAATGCTTAAGGCCCTGCTCCAAGCATCTGACTGCTAGTGATAATGCCGCATCTGGGCAACCATACAGGAATGAATGTATGGCTTCGGAGTAAAGCAGCTTGAACTCCACCTTTATGTTTGAAAAACTATAGGGATAAACGACCTTGATTTGTATTAACATGTTAAGCCGGTTACTGTAATTATCCACGGTTACAAGGTTTGGAACCGTTGGAAATGATATTCCTGCCATTTATTTTTATGTTTTGCTGAGTATTAATTATTGTTTATTGGATCAGCTGCATTTCAATGTACTGCCTATCAAAGAATAGGAGGCATTAAATATTCTTTCATAACTAGAGGAAAAATCGGCACCAACCTCAAAGCAAATAGTTGAATTCTTTACGTACATTTCTATCGATGCCAAATAAAATGGCACTTTTGTTATATTGAATATCTTGCTGCTTTTGTATATCAACTGTACTCCTACATTATTTGACATGTTTACAAAGAACATCTGTGAAGGAAGATACTCTCCAAGTTTCTGGTAGCTTTTGTTATACAGTAGACTTGTAGCGTTTATCGGAAAGCTAGAATTTAATTCGCTTACATTTAATTTTCTAAGATAAGATTCAAATTTAGAGGGGGAAAGATTCATTATACTTACATTATTCGAGGAGTTTATTTTTTGTTCTCCTGTTATTATAAAGTAGAACTGACTTAATTCAGGAAAGTACTTTTCTAGGTAAGCTCTCGCATTTTTTGAGTCGTTTTGTTTAATGTACTGGGAAATATTTAATGCCTTTAAATTTGATGCAAATTCTGGAGAATTGCCGATTGCAGAAACTATAAATGAAGTTGGCAATAGAACAGCTATGCTGGTATTTTCGAGCACTTTTGTAAGATTATCAGTGCTCATATTAGAAGAATTGCTTGATGAAAGTAATGATCCTGTGGATGCAAAAATTCCATTTAAGTTTATGTTTACAAGCGAATTAGGGTAACTGTAGTTTATAGTTGTGGAATAAAAAGTACTTTTTCCCAACGAGCCTGTAAAGATGGAAAAGAAGGACTGACTACCCAGACTTGATAGTGAACTAGATTGGAGCGGGAAAAAAGCATATAATGCTGCGAAAAATATAAATATGAGGAAAACAGCAGCAAAGAAATGCCCTGCTCCTGGAAGAACATCCTCAAGCCCTCCGTTTATGTCTTTCCAGCTTGTTAAAATGGATATAATTATTGCTACGTAGACTATTATTAGTAAGTAAAAAATATACCCAAAAAAAGTAAGGTTAAACGAAATTCCCGCTATAGTTAAACCTATCAATGAAGAAGCTGACAATAAGATTCCTAGCACTCCTCCTTTTACTCTTTTTTCTTTTAACCACCTGCTACTCGTATGGAAAAGTCTGCTCAATATAATAATTGAAAGCCCCAATACTATCCCTGCTCCAGAGATAAAATCTATGTCAGAAGGCAGGAATACAGAGATTACCGCCTTGGGTAAAAATGCGCTTAGTAAATTTATACCTAAAAAGAGAAGTAACCCGATAAATAGAACTGATACCCCGATTATTAATGAAATAAATCCTATTATCGAAAGGAGGATACATGCAGTGCCAGCAATATTGCTTTTCATGTTAAGATAATAGCTTTTTTTATATAAAAGAGTCACATTATTAAAATAAAAAGGTTATAGCATATTAATAATTAAATATTTAATATAATAATGTATTCTAACAAAATGGACGAAAGGTTTGAACTAGTTAAAATGTTTGATTTAAGCGGGAAATCTGCTATAGTAACCGGTGCTTCAAGTGGTTTGGGCATAAGTTTTACAGAAGCTTTGGCAGAGGCGGGGGCTGATGTTGTAATCTGTGCAAGAAGAGATGAAAAATTGATAGAAAATGCAAACAGAATAAGCAAATACACAAATAGAAAGATAATACCCGTAAAAGCAGATCTGACAAAGGAAGAAGATATAATAAATGTTGTTAAGGTTGCAGAGGAAAAACTTCAGAAAATAGACATACTTATAAACAATGCCGGCTCTGCGGTAGCAGGCCCTTCTCTAAACTTAAAAAAAGAGGACTGGCAAAAGGTTCTTGATGTTGATATTTCCGCAGTTTTTATTTTTTCTCAAAAAGTTATAGCGAGCATGGTTGCTCATAATATAAAAGGCAGCATAATAAATATAGCATCTATTTATGGTTTGTTTGGAGATATAATCCCTGCAGCGCCATACTATGCAAGCAAGGGCGCGGTAGTGAATCTTACCAGAGCTATGGCAGTTGAATTTGCAGGCCAGAACATAAGGATAAATGCAATTGCTCCTGGATTTTTCCCAAGTGAGATGACAAACGATTTGTTAAAAGACAGGGCAATTCTTAATCATATTACACAGAGAACTCCAATGGGTAGAGTAGGCAATCCTAACGAGCTTAAAGGCGCGGCTGTATTTCTTGCTTCCAATGCAGCTTCGTATATTACAGGGCATATCCTTGCAGTAGATGGGGGATGGAGCGCAGTCTGATTGTATATGGCAGAGCTAAAAGATCAAAATTTAAAGCATTACATCGAAAACTACGTAAACTTAAGAAACGTAACATTGTGTTATCTTTTCGATAAAAAAGCAGATAGAGTACTTCTAGCAATGAAGAAAAGAGGATTCGGTGCCGGGAAACTGAACGGCGTGGGCGGAAAGGTTGAAAAAGCCGAAAGCATAGAAGATGCTCTTCTAAGAGAAACAAGAGAAGAAATCAATGTAAACCTTAAAAAATTTGAGAAAGTTGCAGTAATAAATTTCTATTTTAAGAATAATCCAATTGAAAAGGACTTTAACCAGAAAGCGCACGTATTTATTGCTTACGAATGGGAAGGAGAGCCTGCTGAAAGCGAGGAAATGGCTCCGCAGTGGGTAAATACCAAGGGATTACCCTTTGAAAATATGTGGTCTGATGATATATACTGGCTACCTAATATCCTTTCCGGCAAAAAGTTAATAGCATCATTTTTATTCGACAATGAAAATAAAATAGTGGATATGGACATAAAGGAAGTAAAAAGCTTTTAATCCCTACAGTATCACGTATTAAAATCCTGAATAGTTACGCCTTTAATGAAGTTATTGAATCCTGAATTAAGTTCATTTACGTAGTTATTTCCATCAGAAAGAGCGGATATCTCATAAAGATTGGATTTGTTTACAGCAAGAACCGTTATTACCTCTGATTGATTTGTCTTAACTAGATAAGGAGAAAACTTTACGAAGGCTACAAACCCTTTAAGTTTGCTTATGCTATAGTTGGTTCCTACTGTAAAATCAGTTTCGTATGTACTTGAGTTGCATTTCTCCTCAGGAAAAAGAACATTAAAAGTTTCATTTGGCTTTATACTCGCTACAGAAGAGTTGAATACCGTGCTGTTTTTTGGAGTCATGTTGGAAATTGAATATATTGAAGCATTTGTTATTTTAACAGTTTGATTCAATTTACTCTGAAGAAACGCATTAAATCCAGAGATATTACACCTATAACCTGTCAAATTAAATGAGCCATATGATTCGGAAAGAGAGGTATTTGCGGGAGGAGTAGTATTTTCCACCGCCTCAATCCCAGATATCCCACCCATAGTTATATTATAAATTTTTTTGGAACTGGACAAAATATGATAATAATAACTAAGGGTTTCATTAGTTTTCAATTCTCCTAGTAAAACGAGCATACCCGTTAACCCATCTGGTGAAGAGCCGTTTTTAATTGCCGTTGTGATATCTCCCGTACTAAAAAGAGAATAGCTTTCAAAAGAAGATGAGCCAAGTCCTTCTGCATTTGCTGCTTTTGATGAGAGAATTAGTTGGCTAATCCCAGCAAAATTACTTGAGATTAATGTATTCAGGGCCGAATTTGTAGTATTATTAGTATTAGAGATAGGCATGCTTAAACCAAGAGTACGTCTTACAAAGAGTCTTATGCCTAATATGTTATAGTGATAAAGAAGATATGCAATTATAAGAAGAATTATTATAACAACTACTGCAAGCACTATATATTTATTAATCTTGATTTCACTGCTGTAATTATTTGGTATGTTATCATCAGAAGGAAGTACATTTTTGTTGTGATTAAGCTCTTCTTTATTATTTTGATTTTTTACTGAAGCAATTTTTATAGCACTATCTGTATATACGCTTCCTTTATCCGTTTTATCAGCTGGATCATTAGGTTCTTCGTTCATTTTATATCAAATAGTCTTGGATATATTTAATGTTATCTATACTGCAATGAAACATATTTAACAACGTATAATTTAAATATTTATATCACTTAAGAAATATTCTATGATGGATAAAATTAGGGAGATGAGTGGATTAAACGATGAGGATATAGTTGATTTTCTTGACATTAAAACGGGATACAGTATTATAGATATAGGGGGTAGAGATGGTTTCTTCAGTAAGAAAATGCTGAAAAAAACCAACAATGTTACGGTTTTGGATCTTAATAATATATACTTCGATGAGCTTGAAAAAGTAGGCATAAAAACTATAAGAGCAGATATCTGCGATTACTCTTCTGGCTCATTTGATTTAGTCTTCATGTCAAACGTTTATCATGATCTTGTAAATGAATGCTGTAGTAACACCTTGAAAAATATAAACAAAATGGCAAAGAAGTATATAGCTATACTTGATTTTAAGCCGCAAGACACAATGTTCGGCCCCCCTGTTAGTATAAGATTAAGCAAGGATAAAGTTATAAACGACATGCAAAGTATTGGTTTAAAATTAGTAAAAGAGAAGGAATTAAAATACCATTATCTTTTGCTCTTTGAACGGGAAACGAAGAATTAAAGGTTAAATACATTATATCCTTTAAATTTAATGGTCTTAAGCCAAGTATCTATCCAAGAAGAACAAGGTCGTAAGATAATAAGAAAAAAGTACAATAGCTTTAATTCTTATAAGTGGCTTTTATTTCCGGTATTCCAGTTTTTTTACCCGTTTGCTGCATTGCCAAAAAGCAGACTTGAAAGAGAACTTGAGTTCCTTAATTTCAATAGCAATATAAAGAAGCCAAAAGTTTACTCTTTCGATCTTTATAATAAAGAGCTAAATCGTGAATATATTGATGGACAAGTTGATTACCGTGATGGGTCAAAGCTAGGTAAATTGTTTTCGAATATACACAAAGAAGGATATTCTCTCGGAGATTCGAAGCTAGATAATTTTATTTGTAATTCCGAAGGAGCATATGTAATAGATTCGGAACAGGCAATCAAAACCGACAAGAAAAGATATAAGTATTGGGATATATCTCTGCTGATACTGTCAGCCGCATACTACAACTATTCAAATAAAACGGGCTTTAAGCAGTTTTTAGACGGCTTTTCAAAGGAGTATCTATATTGGCAGGATTATCAAAAAAGAGCAGTAAAGGGACTTTATTCTTTACTGTTTCTTTTTATGCCCATACATCAGGTTTATAGTCTAAAATGTGAATTATCCAAAGTAAGGACTGGCTGATAAACCTCTATTTTTTCAACCTTATGGCCCATTCTGCGAGTTTTTGTACAAGATCCTTTATTAATGTTATCGTATCGTCATCAACAAACAAACCATTTTCAATCTTGTCACCAGCACCGCCTATGAAAACCTGTGGTCTTTCAAGAGGATGCGCATTAAGAAATGAGAATATCTGTCTTAGATGATACTGTGCTACTGCAGTTCCTATTATGGCACCGCCGCTTGCGCCTATCGTTGCAACTGCTTTGTCATCAAATGAATTGTCACCGTATGGTCTGGAGGCCCAGTCTATTGCATTTTTTAGAACTCCCGGTATAGACCTATTATATTCCGGCGTAGCTATTAATACTGCGTCTGAATTCTTTATTTTTTCCTTGAATACCTTTACGCTTTCAGGTATTTCCTTTTCTTCATCCTGATTAAATAAAGGTATACCATTTAAGTCAAGTATCTCTATCTCTACGTTTTCAGGTGCATATTTCTTAGCTGTGTTTATTATTGCTCTGTTGAATGAGTCCTTTCTAAGACTTCCAGCAATTGCTGCTATTGTTATTCTTTCCATTTTTTAATCATGCATTAAATGTTTATAAATCTTTGTTAATATCGTAGAGGCGATATTATTTTCATCACTAAAAACTTCCCGGATAAAGCCATTCTTATCTTTTCCTAAATCAAAAAGGTATAGTTGCTTTTTTAAATATACTTGTTGCTACTTGCCATTACAGCTTTTCTGTATACTGATGAAACATGTATAAAACTAATAGATTTTATGGGTAAAAAAATATATATGGCGTACTTTTATAATAAATGAATGAAGAATATCAGCAAAGAAGAAAGAACTTTCAAGTTCTTTCTAATATCTAGAGCATCTAGAAGTGTAGCCCTTATATTTGTCACCTTGTCTTTGCCATTGTACTTATTTACACTTCATTATAGCATAATATCCATCGGTGTCATATATTTTGTTATAATGGCATTCAATGCCATTTTGTCAGTTCTTCTTGGGGCATTAGGTGACCGAATAGGGTATAAGAAATCGCTTATAATTGGAGAAGTTTTCCCCCTTATGGCTTTGATACTGCTTACTGTTTCAGCAAATTTCTTTGCAATAGTTATAGCTGCAATAATAGGAGGAATAGCAGGTGCTGCAGGCGGCATGCGTGGGACTTTTTCACCGGGATCTACGGCATTGATAGTAAGCAATTGGAAGAATAATAACGAAAGGGTTAAAAAACTTGCTGATACAACCTATATTGGTTCTACGTTTGCAATATTCGGCAGCCTGATGCTTTATTTTAAGGCTTTCTTCATTAATTCCGTTGGGATAATAGGCAGTTTTAGGGTATTATTTGGATTTTCAGCTTTTATGGTTCTTATTTCTCTGGTTGCATTGCTGTTTGTTGCGGAGGTAAAAAGACCTAAGAAGACTACTAAAGTTATGAAAATTAGAAGCATACATTACTCTATTAAGGTTATTCTTGCAAATTCATTCAATGGTTTTGGATTAGGGATGGCAGTTCCTCTCCTTCCTTTGTGGTTTGAACTGCGTTTTGGCGTAAACAGCAGTCTTATCGGTATAATATATACTATTTCATATGCAGCCACCGCAATTGCAGCATTTGCAGCATCGAAGAAAGCATATTCGCCCAGGTTTTCTACGCTTTTCACTGCTTCGTATACCAGGGCATTGCAGGGAGTAATGCTTATAATAATAGCATTTTCCCCGCTGTTTATTCTTTCATCTTTTTTCTTTACTCTCCGTTCATTTATAGCAGGTTTTGGCTCACCTTCCAGGAGTGCAGTAAATATGCATGGTGTTAATTCCCAGGATTATGGCACTGCCTCCAGCGTGATGGGCCTGGCAAATAGACTGGCACAGACCAGTTCCGGTTTATCTGGTTACTTGATGGATATTTCTCTTCCTTTTCCAGTTCTGTTTGGAGGGATTCTTCAAACCGTCGGAGGATTTATTTACTTCAAAGTATTATCCCAACACAAACATGAAAAGAAAAGCTAAGATAAACATCTATAGCTCAAACTCTAAATTAAATAAATACATAGCCTCTGATTTTTCTATCGGCCTTTGCTTAAATAGGCCTTTACCTGAAACCCTTATGTTTACATCTCTAAAGCCATCTACAGCTACTACATATCCTTTACGAGTTATAGCATTATCTGTAGAGGAATTTCCACATGAGGACAAAATCTGTAGATCCAAATTAGTTATACCATATCTCTTTAAGATGCCTGCATCAGCACATATCTCAACTGAAGTTTTTATGCCGTTGAAGTTTATTATTGGATTCTTGCTGTAAGATAAAGAATATTCTTCTTTTTTATATTCTTCATAATTTGTTTCAGAAGGATATAAGCGCAATGCTCCTCGTAAATTAAATCTTGAACTAAGTCCATCATTGAACTTGTAAATACTTTTAATTACCTTTCCGTTTCTTAATATAGGCATTACGTTGTAAAGTGTCATATTCTTATCATAAAACATTGCGGTTCCAGGAAAAATGAGCATATCCGAGCCTTTGCTTGCAATTTTAAGATCTTTTAACACCCTTTCATACTCTCTTTTTGAGTAGGGTATATCCGGAACTTCTTCAAATACTGATTCATCATCAATTTTTTCTTCAAGTATTTTTCTGGCATCTCTTGGAGCATATTCATTGTAATCCGAAACGTTAAACAGGAGTTTAATTGCATCCTTTGCCTTATTTTTTGTAATAAGTTTTCTAGAGTATATGCCGGATTTAGAAGTAAGGCTCCATTCCGGCCCCACCAATATATCTATTCCGTTGTCCTTAGCATTGTAAATATTCGTTATTACCCCATAGGGGTTTCCGTTATTAGCCGTTTCAATGTTTTTCATTGCTCCAAGAAGCATCTCTATTTTCATTTTCTTTATTAGAAAATAAATATTATTAATAGTTTTGCTTCTCTATAACCTAAAACTAATCAATTAAGGAGGAGCTGCAAGGTGAGCAGGAATCGCTACAGCACCAATGTAAGCTGCAAGTATTGAGCCAAGGGTTAAGAAGATTAAAAATAGTACTATATAAATTATCCAGCTTTTATTTAATGGTTTATTGCTACCATTCTCTCTATATTTATCCATTACTAATGTAGTAGGATAAGCAAATATTCCTGCGATGCCAAAAGCAGTGTAAAGCCCAAGAAGTGCTATTGGAGAGCTGGTATATCCAAGATTATAACCTGATATGCCGTATTCTATAATTACTAAACCCATAAATAGTGCAATAAGTCCTACATACTGCAGTTTCTGATTGTATTTGACCGTTAATACAAATCCAAGAGTAAGTATACCCATCATTATAAACGGATCATAAAACAGTAAATCATATGCACCCGGTAAATTCCAGGTTACTTCTCCATAAAAGCCCATTACGAGAATGAATACTGCCAGTGCTGCAAACATGAATATTGAACCTTGCAAATGGGATTCTATACTTAATTTTGAGTTTGATTTATTGACGTATCTTGCTTTATAGTCCCTGTAAACAGCAATCACAGCATAATCTGTGAGAAATCCGATAAATGCAACAAAAAATAATTCTAGTGCCAATTCGTCTACGAATCCCATAAATAATATATTATTTCTTCATTTATAAATCCTTGCTATATATCCGGTTATAACTTCCTACTTTTTCTTCCGCATTTCCGGGTTTGTGTATTTATTCCAAAACAGTTTGTACATTTTTAACTTGTCAGGCAATTCATTCAGATATGGAATAAACGGAAACAGCATTAGTATAAAAAATATTATTATGGCTACTAAACCATTTTCAAGGTCAGTCCACCAAGAGATATTAGCGGTTGCTATTTCCAGAGCATCGTAAGGTATAAGCCAATACTCTATGGACCAAGGGGGCGCACCAACTTTCAACATGCCCCATTGTGCAGTCCTTAAGCCATAATGCGTTGCCGCAGTTGTCAATGCCCCAGTGTCATACAGAAATCTTAATACATACGTTTCATCCAGTCCACTAGAACTTTCATTTTGTACTACTAATTGGTATTGCCCTAATTCTGCCATTTTAGTTAGGCTAGCAGTTGCAACTATTAGAGGATTTTGTGAAGTCATTGCATTTGAAATTGAGCCGTTATTACTGAAGTAATTATAAGCCTGGATAAACTGTTGCTTTTGCTGCGAAGAACTTCCATTAAAAAACACGGAAAGTTCATTGCTCTTGTTTTCAAAGCTTACATAAGCAGAGTAAGGAACTGTAAAGTAAACCGCCCTAGTGCTGAATGTGTACGGATCTATAGTATCAAGGTAGGTAGCGGTCCCTGATGAAAAGTTGAATTCCTGCAATAGAGTAGTTGCAACGCCGGAAGGATTAGAGTTTGCTGCCTGACTAATTGTCAACGGCGCAATATACGGTGAACTGAATAAAAATGCAAATGCTAATATTATTATAAATATATATATCATTCGTCTGTACATTTTTTTATGGTCTGCCTTTACCATTTTATATGGTATATCTTTTCTATAAGGTACACTTAATCCGTCTTTTTTCACTAGAGAATAATGCATAAAGATAAGTAAGAGTAATAATATTGGAATTATAGCCACGTGCCAGCCTAAAACAGCTCCCTGATTTAAAGGATTTACCCAAAACCCTAATCCAAAACCGTTCCATAGATCCGCACCTGCCTTGTCATTCCATTGTGAAAGCAGTCCTCCCTGGACCCCTATACCGAATGCAAATTCAAGTAGAACTAAAAGAAGAAGCGCACTACCAATTATCCAAACAAGCTTTTTCTTTTTAAATGCGGAAGTTGAAAAATTAACGAAAAGATGTATAAACATCAATGTTACGAATGCTTCTGCTGCCCATAGATGCAAACTGCGGAAGAAAGTACCAATTGCAGTAGTATCCCACCAGTAAGGACCAAAAATCAGCATTATCATGCCTGTAATTGCTAATATCACAAATAGCTCTAAAAGGTATATGCCTATCGTGAAAAAGAAACTATTGCCGTAAGAAGGTACATATTTTATGTATTGATCATGCATTAAATCGATTAAAGGACTAAAAAATGAGTCATTATGTTTTTTACCCTTATCCATACCTATTAAATAATCAATTATTCGCTATAAATAGTTTAGCAGTAAAACAATAGCTTGGCTGCTTTATTCTAGAAAGGCGTTTTATATTTTTATATAATTACTAACTTCTTGGTTATTACCATTTGGCCCGTTCTCGCATTCTCTACATTCCTTAATGTTTTCAGAGCTATTGCAGTTGACAGTTTTAAACGATTCAAATGCAGAAATAAGCGATTTGCCCGTTTCTGTCATGCGGTATTCACTTCTTTTCATGTTATTATTATAGGATATTATTTTTTTTATGATTCCTCTTTTTATTAGATCATTCAACGCTGTACTAAGTGTTTTTGGGTATATTTTTGGGTTTAATGAAAGAAGTTTATCAAAGTTTACACCGTCATTTTTGTTTATTTCCTCTAATACTGTCGCATCCCACTTCTTTCCAAGCACATTTAAAAGATCCAAAGTATTGCATGCCATATAAATTATTGATTTCCGTATTTTAATGCATTTAGTTTATCTTCTCTTCCTTGAAATTATAGTTGTTTACCTTATCCTCATTCTTTTTATGCTGCTTTGCTATAGGTTCAGTATAGTACTTGCTTTCCAGACTTGAAAGAAAATCGATATCACCCTTATCAAGTTTTATTCCTACTGCTTCAATGTCCTCCTTCATGTGCGCTGGATTGCTGGCTTTTGGTATCGGAAACGTGTTATCTCTATGCACAAGCCAGCTTAAAGCAACCTGTGCAGGCGTTTTACCATATTTATCTGATATTTTACTAATATCAGCAAGTAATTCATTGTTATTGAATATCTTCCCATGAGAAAGAGGGCTGTACGCTATCACTGCAATACCATTTTCTTTACAGTAATCGAATACTCCAGTATTTTCTATGTCTCTTGTTACTATGCTGTACTCTACTTGATTGGATGCCATTTCATATTTTGACATAACTGACTGAGCTTCTTTCATTTCATCAAGCGAAAAATTGCTTATTCCTATATTCTTTATCTTTCCATCCTCTATCAGTTTTTCCATAGCCTGCATCGTTTCTTTTATTGGAACTGATTTATTAGGCCAGTGTAACTGATATAGATCCAGATAGTCTGTTCCTATTTTCTTTAAGCTCGCTTCGCATGCCTTTATTACAGCTTCGTATTTGAAATGTGTTGGCCATACCTTGCTTGCAATAAAAAGTTTTTCTCTTTCGTAGCCTTCTATTGCCTCTCCGACGATATCCTCAGTATTGTACATTTCTGCGGTATCTATGAAATTTACTCCATTGTCTATTGCATATTTTATTGCCGTTATATTGTCTTCCCTGTTACTGCTAAGCTGCCAAGTACCAACTCCTATAATAGAAAGCTTTTTGTTTGTTTTGTTAAATTCTTTAGCTTCCATGTCAATTTAAATTGTTTATTCTATTTATGGTTTTTCGGTTTAAGCTTTAAGTGCATATCCCTTGAGATCCTTATTGTAGGAACTAAAAGTATCTGAAAACTACCTAAAATAAAAAGGTAAACCCCTATTGTGGTCAAGTGACCTGGCAGGAATTCTATGCTGCCCATTAGAAATTCAATACCTATCATAAAATCGTTTATTAAGCCTAGAACTTTGTAATTTCTCTCTATATCCTTTGTTATTCTGTCTTTATCTTTCTTTAAAGCCATCAAAGTGCCTTTACTATATCATCGGTTGGTAAAACATCAAAAAGCTTTTTCATGTTTTGTATGGATCTTTCATTAGCTTCTTTGTCACTGGAAGAAGAGGCATCAGAATCTACAACTACATAAAATCCCCGATTTACTGCATCTCTAGCAGTAGATTCCACACCTATTTCAGTGGCTATACCTCCTATTACTAAACTTTCAATCCCTGCATTTCTGCACATCAGCTCAAAATTTGTGCCTATAAATATGCTTGCAGTGTTTTTGTTTATTACTGTGTCATTGTCTTTAGGTTCAATTGCTAGATCAAACATTTCTTTAGGTAATTGCGACATGTTAAACTTTATCTTACTTGAAGAATATTTTCTAACAGGAGATTCAAATTCCTTTGGCAAGGGGGTAATCCTTGTAAAGAATATTGGAATTCCTTTGCTTCTCGCCGCATCTATCAGCTTATCCATATTCTTAAGAAATTCTTCCTTATTGTATATATTATTTACTAACATTTTCTGTACATCCCACACTATTAATGCGGTATGCTCCGGATTTAGTATTTCCTTAATTTCAGTATAAACTTTTCTTTCCATTTTTTAAAATGGCAGTTTATTTATATAAACTTTTCCACAAAAAAAGAATATAAATCCACTATTCAAACCCCCGCAATTAATATTTTTATAATAAGATTTACAATTATTAGAATGGACCTAACTAAAAACATACTCATAAAAGCAAATCCTGGCACAGGAAAGACAACTTCATTAGCTGATAGAGTAATAGAACTTATAAAAGACGGTGTTAGTGAAAATGAAATATTATGTCTAACTTTTACAAATAAGGCAGTTGATGAAATGTTTGAAAAAATAAGTCAAAAACTAAAGGAAAGCAATCTAGAGATTTCAAGGATAAATGGCATTACAATATCTACATTTCACAGCTTCTGCAATTCATACTTTTCAGAGCAAGAAAAAGAGTACGAACTTGTTAGCAACAACTTCATAAGATTTTCAATATTTAAGAGCTTTGAAAACAACAATGCATTCAATTATGACAGAGATTATGTTATACAGGAATTAGTTCCCAAAGTAGAGAATGCGATAAGGTACATAAAAAGCTTTGGGATAACTCCTGATGAAATAAACATAAAAATGACCAAAGAAGAGCTCATAAACAAGTCTTTTTTAGAAAACATGAACAGTGTAACAGTAGAAGAAATTCTGGCTTTTCTTGATTATTTCATAACGGCTTTCAAGGACTATGAACGAGAAAAAGGACCTACAAAAATCGATTACAATGATCTTTTGAAAAGGTTCTTGCAAGAATATGACCCTCTGAAAAAACATTACAAATATGTTTTGGTAGATGAATTACAGGATCTAAACGAGGTAGAAGCAGAAATAGCAAGGCTTTTAGGGGATTACTTATTTCTTGTAGGAGACAGAAAACAATCAATATTCGGTTTTCAGGGAGGTAGCTTAAAAAATTTCATTGAATTTCAAAAACTAAGCAATTTAGAGCAATTAACAAAAGGACTTAATTATAGAAGTTACAGCGAAATCCTTGATTATTCAAAGCAGTATTTCCTCAATAAAACAAAGGATAAAAGTTATGAGGAAGAATTAAGCAACTTTAAAAGCAATAAAGGTCCGGGCGGAAAAGTAAAACAGCTTATAGGAAACAACACAGATAATATAGCTGTAAAGCTTGCTATGGACCTTGTCTCGCAGGGAAAAAATACAGCGATAATAACCAGAACTAATGAACAGATAATAGGTATTTCTCGTATCTTGGACTCAAAGAATATAAAATATGCGACAACTGCAAGCGCTTCTGTCTCAACAAGAGCAAAGAACTCCGTAATTAATTATTTAAAAGGGATATTCAATGCCGATGAAAAGGACATTTTAAAGGCGCTATTCACACCGTTTTCAGGCGTTTCACTTAAGAGAGCATTTGAAATTGAGGAGAAACGCAGGAAAAAAGAGATAAACATGAACGATATAAAAGGACTTGCAAAGCCCTTTTTTGATAGAAAAGCCTCTGCAGAGCTTAATATATTTAATATAAACAAACTTTTCAATGAGACCATACTGCCGATATCAGTAGCCTTGGACAACGATTATTATATAAGTGCGGCAGCAATTCTTGAAAATATAAATCAGTACATAGACAGCACTGAGCTACCTAACTTTTTAGATATGCTTGTATATCTTTACACGGCAGAAGACAGTTATGAATCAAATGATAAACAGGAAAATCTTGTACTTACAACCGTCCATAAGGCAAAGGGATTAGAATTTGAGAATGTTATATATGTTCCAAAAAAACAAAGCAATAGAATGAGTTTCATTGATTTAGTAACTAACTCTATAATCAAACAGACAAAGGAAATAGATGTCAAAGAGGAATTGTCAGAGGAAAGCATAAGAGTAGATTTTGTCGCATTTACACGAGCAAAGGAAAACCTTTTTGTTGTTACTCCGGCCGCACTTACCGAAGATTACTATATTGAAGGGTTAATTGAAAAAAACATCACAGAAATGGAAGACGAGCCCGCTCCTTTTAAGAAAAAATACTCTGAAGCATATTCTCTTTTTGTCAATAAGGAATATAATGCGGCAAAGACATTACTTGAAGAGAATGATAAATGGATGGTAAAGCGGATAAACAACTATTTTAGCCAGCTTAAAAGCATCTCCTTTTCACTACTTGACGCAATATCGGATCCATTAAACTTTATAAAAACAAAAGTTTTGGGAGTAAACGAAGTAACAGAAAGCACAAAATTTGGTTTAATGGCACATAAGATGGCAGAGGACTACTTTAAACATACCTTAAAAGAAGAGGAATTAGACGAAACACAGAAAAAAATTCTCCGGAACATAATAAGTATTCTGGAAGAAATAAAAATAAAATACAATGCCGTGGAGATAAACGCTGAAAAAACGTTGGAAATTCCACTTCAAGCGGTATTTCCCGACATAAAAATTGATTTAAAGGTATCTGCAAAGCTGGATGCAGTATTCTTTAACAAAGAAAAAGACAAATTTCTGATAATAGACTTCAAGACCGACAGGTCCGATGATAAGGGATCAAAACACAGAAGACAGCTTGCCCTTTACCGTAGACTTTTCGCAATAGCAAAAAATATAGACGAAAAATATATAGACACGGCAATAGCATACATAAACTTAACGGGAAAGATAAACACCGGAAAGTTTGAATATAAATTAGATACGCAGAAAATAAAGGACTTGCAAATAGAGACGGTCAAGAATCATATCCTACAGCTTTTGGTATACAAAGAAAATCCGGAGAGGTTAATTGAAAAAGCAACTGAAAAGTACTATTATTCTGACAGCTTAAATGATGAAATATTTAAGAAATTAAGGGAAGAACACGAACATTCTAAAGCAGTATGATAAGGAAGGAGGATACTTTTTATGCTTTTTTTGCTGGAATCGCTTCGTTTGTAACCGCATTTATAATAATTTTTCTTGCTTTTCCAAATAAGTTCTAAAACGACTCTTCATTGTTTTCTATATTTTTTGTAGTAGTGATAGAAGCGGTTGTTTTCTTTGCTCTCTTTTTTACTATGCGCAGATCTATTTAATCTTTCTTGATAGTCTTCATCATATTTTCATTTCCCCTTGTAAGAGAAAGGAGAGCTGCTATTACAAGCATTATTATAAGAAATACAAAAGAGAACTGCATTCCTGTTATAAAGCCCCGGGTTATACCTCCTATTAATCTAGAGGTTCCTACAAATATCTCGAATGCAAGGTATCTTGGAATAACTAAAGTTGCGGTAACTATCACTATTATAAAACTTCCCATTATACCAATACTACCAAATAACCTTAAAACACCGGAAGCTGTGCCAAATCTGCCAGCTTCGCTGCTTTTCATTACTGCACTGTTATTAGCAGGCCAGAACATTGATCCTCCAAAGCCTGTTATTGCAGAGCCTATAAGGACTATGTATACGCTTGAGGTTGCAGTCAATGCGAAATAGACAGTTATCCCCAATATCATTATTACAAGGCCAAGAGTTGCAAGAAGCCTTGCACCATATTTATCAGAGTACCTCCCCATAAAAGGAGAAAGCACACCACTTAATATGTAACCTGGTAAAAGAAGCAATGAAGCATAAAATGGAGTCAATCCTCTAACGCCCTGAAGATACATTATAAGCATAAATGCTACACCCATAAATCCAAGGCCCTGAAACATTGAAGCTAAAACGGAATTCTTAAACACTTTGTTCTTGAACATTGATAACTTTACCACTGGATTTACAAAGATCTTTTCCCTGAAATAGAAAGGTATTATCAGTATGAAACCTGCTACAAGAATGGAAACATTTGTGTAATTTAATCCAACGGAGGCTATTCTTACACCGGCATACAGTATCATTGAAAGAGATATGCCCAAAAAACTCATTCCGATTATATCAAGTTTTTCATTTTCTCTTTTATTGTCTTTTATGTATTTAATAGCGAAAGCTAAAAGAATTATTCCTATAGGAACGTTAATGAAAAAAATGTATCTATACCCTATAAAAGTAGTTATTATACCTCCAAGCACTATACCTAACATAGCGCCAACATTCCAGCCCATTCCTGTAAATCCGTACGCTTTTCCAAGTCTTTCCCTTCTAAATGTATCGGCTATTATTGCTCCGCTGTTGGCAGTCATCATCGCACCGCCGACAGCCTGAAAACCTCTGAATATTATTAAGGTGATATCTGTTGGAGCGATACCGCACATAAATGAGAAGATTGTAAATATTGCTATGCCTGAATTAAAAATTCTTGATCTTCCAAAGATATCTCCTATCCTGCCAAGCTGGGTAGCAGCAACTGCTGTAACAAGAAGATATATCAGAATAACCCAGATTATTGTTGAAAGGTTTGAATGAAGAGCCTGGGTTATTGCCGGAAAAGCAAGCAGAACTATTGTCGAGTCTATTGAGGCCATCAATACGCTTATTACCAAAACTGAAAGTATTAAATTTTCGTTTTTAACATTGATATTTATGTCTGAATCTTTTACATCTACTGGGGATTTCATAAGGTATATTGATATTCAAAGGTCCTAAATATATAAATGATACTACTAATTAAAATTATTTAAGAATATTCTTTAGGTTATCTATTGTCTGATTTACTATATCTGTTACCGCCTGATTTATAACATCCTCTCCAAAAAGTTTTGCCATCCTGCCAAGCTCTATTTCAGCCTTCCAGTCTATTTTAGTAGAAGAGTCCTGTGCAATTGTATCGATGTAGATAGCAAGAGAAAACCTCAAACCTATAGTAGAGCCTTCTCCTTGTATTAGTATATGCTTGTTTTCCTGTTTTTCTTTTAATTGCGCAGAAAACTTAATGTTAAGATTCGAAAGATAACTGGCACCAAGGAACCTTGAGGTATATTTTTTTGCATCTGCCTTGAACTGCAGTTGAAAATTATCTCCATTCACTTCTGTAGAAACGATATTAGGCAGACATTTCGAAAATTTATTTGCATCTGCGATTATATCCCAAACCTTTTCAATGTTATAATTTACTGTAAAATTCCCTTTAATTTCCATATCATTTAAATAACCTCCTTGAATACAATAAATCCATTGCATTCAAATACATGTCAGAATATGTTTTGCCCGCTGATTCGTTTAACATCTCAGAAAGAAAGTTTTTGTCCAATGACAAAGACTTTGCCATTTCATCGATGTTTTCGCTGTTCACCTGTGGCCAGTAAAGCTTTATCTTATCAGTCTTTGATTCGGTTTTATTGCCTAGTTTATTTCCTATAAAATCGCCTATTTCCTTTGCCATTATCCTTGCAGTGCTCAATTTGCCACCAACTATGCTTATCATTCCATTGACATTATCTGTAACGGAATGATCGAATATCTTGAAATCTCTGCTTGCTTTTCTACTGTCATCGTTTTCTCCTACAGCTATTAACGGTCTTACACCCGCATAGTGCCTAGAAACCGGATAATTTGCGAGAATAGGCAACATTTCGCTGCCGGCTTTCTGTAGAAAGCTTATATCCTCTTTGTCGATGTCAAATTTCTGCGGATCATCAACAATAAAGGCCGTGGTTCCTATAATCGAATCATTGAAAAATGGCACAACTATATCGCCATCTGATGGCTCCCTAAGCCTATTTATTATGTGTTTTGTGAACCTTCTGTTTATGACTGCCATTGTGCCTGCTGAAAGTATCATCTCTATGCTTTTTATTCCCAATTTTTCGTCTATAAGTTTTGATGCCCATGCCCCACTTGCATTTACAACCAAATCTGCTTTTAATTCGCTGGTTTCCCCGGTATTGTTGTTTTTTATTTTAACGCCTTTTATGTTATTTCCTTCCTTTATGAAATCCACCACTTCCGTATTTAAAATAATCTTTGCCGACTCCCTTTTTGCAGTCAGCAATAAACTTGTTATAAATCTAAATGAGTTTATTACCTTATCAGGTACTCTATAAACTGCTTTTACTGAATTGTTAAGAAAAGGCTCCTCTTTAAGAGCAGATTCTACATTTATAGACTCTATAGGGATATTAGACTGTTTGCATCCATTTTCGAATTTGCTTTGAAAAGAAAGATCTTGATCATTCAAAGCTACAAATAAACCGCCGGTATTTTCTATACAGAATGAAGCTATCTCTGAAATAACTTTATTATCTATTATACTTTCTTGGGCGGCCTTAACATCATTCATCGCATATCTTGCTCCGCTATGAAGCATTCCATGGAATTTTCCGCTTGTTCCTCCAATAATATTGCCTTTTTCTATAACTGTAACATCAAATCCGCGGCTAGCCAAATCGTGTGTAATGAAAGAACCTGTTGCACCCGCACCTATTACTATTATTTTGTCTGACATAATTAATGGTGACATCCTCCCGCCTCTAAAGAGAGTGGGCTTTCAGCTCCTATCAGAAGTCTAAGCTTTCTCATAGTTTAATCCCTTCTTTTGCTTATCGTTTTTATGCTCTTTGTAATAGCTTTCTCTCAACTCCAATGCTTTATTCCGCACTATTCTAGTGCAGCCGAAGTATTTGGAGAACATTTCTTTCTGTTCATCATTTGGGTACAACCTGAATTTGTATGCTGTCAACATATTGTTATTCTACCTCTTCTGCTATTTATGTTTTCCATTCTTCTAGTTCGCTTTCATTCTACCTCTAAAGAGCGTGGTTTTCCCGCTCACCTTTGATAAACATACTCTATTCAGAAACATAAGTAATACTAAATGTATTAATAGTGGCTAAATTCTAAATTAAATATGTCAAAGCTATTAACGGTAGGAGTAATAGACATAAATACAAACAAACCACGTTATTCCAGCCTGGAAAAAACACTAGATGTACTTGAAAAGGCGCGGCAATTAGATTTGGATATAATAATCGGGCCGGAATGGAGTCTTATGGATAACCAGTCTAATCTCGAAACCGCCTATTCTTATAAGGAATTGGAAGAAGTGTTTTACAGACTGAAAAACGCAACAAAAGGAACAAACGAACTTACTATAGCAGGAACGGCAGTAATATACACAAAAAACATGAAAATGTACAACTTTCTGCCCGTAATTTATGATGGAAATGTGATATTTTCAACGATAAAAGCGAGCGATGGAGGAACCTCTTTTTTTAATGATGGGACTTATGAACTTATCGGTAGAGATTATTCTATAGCTAATGACTTTGAATGGAAAAAACTTAAAATAGGCTTAGAGATATGCGCAGATTCTGGTACATTATACCGACAAGGAAAAAAAGGCCTTGACTTGCAGATACTTGTTTCCAGCGGGATAAGAGTAACAAATCTAGCAGTGAAAAAAGGAGGATATCTTATATGCTCTGATGGCGTCCCAAAAGGGAGGAAAACCTATGTTATAAGAACAAATGAAAATTATGATCCCGATTTAAGTATAGACCTTACAGATTTTATATCCTTATTTAAAAAAAAGGACATTAATTACCAAGTAATGAAAAATAACAATAAAAAAATGCCATTCGAATTTGTTTCTCCGCATTCGAGACATCGAAATCTAAGTGTATATCGCCTGATTATTAATGATTAGACTACTATATCCCTCAAGTCCTTTATTTTTCCAAAATTTAGGTTTTCTCCATCTGATATACAGATTGCATTTAACTCATTAACATCGCACATTTCTTTTAAAAAAGGAGAGAGAATATCTTCCTTTTTTTCCTCATTTATGTTGCTACCCGGCGCAAATATGCTGCAAGCAGGCAAAACCAGCAACTTTTTTCCATCTTTTGTATTACCATAAAGAAAGGCCTTCATTTTCTCGCCTTTTCCAATGTACCTATATATTATTATACTTGGATGTTCATGGCCAATTATATAGGTTTCGGCTTCACATTTTGGAAGTTCATCCCCGTGTGCAATGTAAAAGCTTTTCTCAAGCAGATAATCCTTTATTATTTCCACATCATAACTGTTTTTTATTCTGTCAAGGTAATTGTCATGGTTTCCCTTTATCAAAAGCAGTTTTATGGATAGACTTTTGCAGAACTCTATAAGTTCCCCCACTTCCTTTTTTTCATAGTACTTTAAGTCTGAAAAATCGTTCTTTAAATCCCCGGTTACTATAAGTCTGTCTGCTCCTGTAGCCATTGCAGCTTTTCTTATTATATCCTCTATAAACTGCAGGTTTCTGCTTGGTATCAATGTCCCGGCTGCTGACATCTGGCCTTCATAACCTAAATGAGCATCTGATATTATAAGTGAGTTAAGAGGTCGGATATAAGCAATCGGCATGCCTTCTAAAAGCTCTATCGATTCATTTATTTGCATTTTGATTCCCCTCTATTTTTTCCAATACTAATTTGTGTAATAGTCTAACATATTCTTTCTTGTTTTTTATTGAAATCACATCACTTTCTCCAATTGTTATAAGGCTATGCGAAAAAGGAGAAGGTACAGAGGTATCTATTATTGAATACTTTATCTTCTTGTTTTTTATCGCTTTTAATATATTAGAGGCATTTCCTATATCCATTATATCCTCCTCTATTTCCCTGTAAGCTTCTTTTAATATTGGAAAGTTCTCATCCATCTCACTTACTATTCTCAATAAAGCCTGTGCGTTTATCTGCTGTCTTTCTACTCTTATTCTATGCCCTTTGTAATTCCTAAGTATCATAAGGCCTCTGGCTGCCGCATGCCTAAACCTCCTTCTTAATATCTCTGTTCTTTTTATGTTCTCTGTTATTATTTTCTGTATATCTGATTTAGAAGCCGAGTCTATAACACTTTTAATAACAGCGCTATTAATTCTTTCATTTGAAACCAATGCAAACCCATTGTCATTTATCATCAAACCGACTGCCTCTGCTAGTCTATCGCTTAAAATAAATGCAAAAACCCTTGATAACGCATCATTGACCTTCCTGCCAAATAAAGAGTGGAATATTGTGTACTCTTTTTCATTGTATCTTGTTCTTTCTATTAGAATAAGCTTATCAGACGGCACTTTATTTGTGAAATACACCTGCTCTTTTATGTACTCATATATTGAAGCTATTGAATTTTTATCAGCAGGCATTGAAGCAAGGTACTTACTTGCTTTTTCCGGCATATTTTTCTGGTTTTTATAAACAAATCTTTCCCTTGGAAGCCTGCTTATAATTGATGAAAACTCCCTTCTAAATTTGCCTATGTCCAGTGCCAGCTCATAGCTTAGTGGAAGCTGCTCAGAAAACCATGGCGGGATATTCGGTTTTTCTCCAATTGCTGGCAAAACAAAGCAGTCCGCAGCACTGGACCTTTGGAATTTATAGACTTTCCCGCCCAATACAAAAACATCCCCTTTTTTCAGTTTTTCGAGGAACTCCTCTTCTATATTGCCTATTTTTTTCTTTGTACCCAAGATATAAACATTTATTGCAACTTCATCAGGTATGGTTCCTATATTTGTATAATATATAAGTCTGGTAAGTCTTCCCCTTTTCCCGAACTTGTTTGAGCTGCTGTCAAACCAGATTTTTCCATAAACGGACCTTTCACGCAATGGAACGTACTCTCCTGCAAGGTATTTTATAAGCCCAATAAAATCTTTTTTATCTAGACTTCTAAATGGGTAAGCATTCTTTATCAACGAATATGCTTCGTCAATGTCCCATATTTTGTTTAGGCCCATTCCCACTATATGCTGAGCTAGTACATCCAACGGACTTTCAGGCATTGTGAACGAATCCAATTTTCTTCTTAATCCATCGTAAAGCATGACAGTACATTCTACTAAGTCATCTCTGTTATTTATTATCAAATCGCCATTTGCTGTGTCCTTAAAACCATGCCCGCTTCTCCCTATCCTTTGCAGTGCTCTTGTTATGCTTTTTGGAGAGTTTATCTGTATAACGTTATCTATGCTGCCTATATCTATTCCCAGTTCCAAACTAGTTGAGGAAACCACACATTTCAGTTTTCCATTCTTTAATTTTTCTTCAACTGAAAACCTTTCATCCTTAGAAAGAGAGCCATGGTGCGCAGATACCTCCTCGTCAGTATAGCCGAACCTTCTTTTAAGGTTAAAAACCAGTCTTTCCGTGCCGCTTCTTGTGTTTGTAAATATAAGTGTAGTTCTGTTCTTTTTTATTATATTATTAATTATCTTATACATTGACCCATCTATTTCAGATTCATTTGAATATATAAGATCTTTAACTGGAGATATAACTTTTGCGTTTATTTTCTTGCTCCACGACGCATCCACTACAACACAGCTTCTTTTTGTGCCTACAAGAAAGCTTGCTGCCTTATCCAAAGGATATATCGTAGCACTTAAACCTATCCTTATAAAATCATGCTTTATTGAGTCTGATAATCTTTCTAGGGAAACGGTAAGGTGCGAACCTCTTTTACTGTTTGCAAGCTCATGCAACTCATCAACTATTACATACTCTAAATTGGCAAATTTCTGTATGAATTTTGGGGAATTCAACATTATTGCAAGGGATTCTGGTGTGGTAACGAATATGTTTGGCGGGTGAACAAATTGTTTCCTACGTTCGTTTTGCGGAGTGTCGCCAGTCCTAACGCCTATAGTTACTTTCTTTTTATCGATTAATTCCAAACTTTTGTACAGATCCTCAATTGGTAAAATAATGTTTTTGTAGATATCGTTGTTCAGTGCTCTTAATGGGGAGATATAAAGGCACTTTATTTCATCGTTTAGTTTATCGTCAATTGAAAGATCCACTAATTTGTTTATTATAGGTATAAAGGCGGAGAGAGTTTTCCCGCTCCCAGTCGGTGCAGTTATCAGCACATTTTTTCTATTTTTTATTACATTAAAAGAGAACTTCTGCGGGGGAGTCAACTCTTTAAACCTTGAAATAAACCATTTTCTCACAATTGGATTCAAGGTATTAAGATTGCTTTCATCAGAGTATTGCTTGTTCAGTATTGTTATCATCCTTTTTATAAGAGGGCTACAGTATTTAATTTTTATTATAGCTTATTTCCTGCATTTGAATATAATAGTAGGTGCAATCTTGTTTACAAGTGCCCTCCTGTAACCTATACCCCATATTTTATCCTGTGTGTCAAATGGCTCTATTATCCTTTCAAGCTTTAAACCAGAGTCCATTATAAGATTTACAATATCGCTTATTTTCCTTTCGTAATAAGCAAAGTAATGGGTACTTTTATCGGGCCATTTCTCTTTTTTAATTTTCAGACCGGAATTAAAGTAGCTTTCCTTTATTTTCATGTCCTTCGGGTCTATAAGCAGATAAAACGGATGCTCTATGCTAAAGACAAGAATACCATTCTTTACAAGTAAATTTCTGACATTTTTTAGTAAAGCATTGAGATTAGTACAGTATTGAAGTGCCATTATTGAGATTACTACATTAAATTTTCTAGGTTTTAACTTGTCTATATTTGAAAAAGGGAGCTCGATAAATTCAACATTTACTCCTTCCCCTTTAGCATTCTTCCTTGCAAATTCTATCTGTTTATATGAAATATCTATCCCAGTACATATCGCTCTTTTCTTTGCCAAAGCTATTGATACCTGTCCACCTCCACATCCCAATTCTAGGACTTTTTTATTAGATATTTTTCCAAGCAATTTCAATTTTTCTTCATTTGAGCCAAAAGGGCCGTATTCAACATCGATCATCTTATCTGCAGAAATTTCCTTTTGATAATACTCAGAAGCTGAATCCCACCATTCTTTTATGATTTTTTCGCCGTTACCTTTGTACATAGTGTATTTATATCAAAAGAGTAATATAAAACTGTAAATAGATATGTTTGATTCGATGAATTTAAGAAAAGAGATATTAACTGCATTGCATGAAATGAAGTTTGATGAACCTACTGACGTGCAAAAACAGGCCATTCCACTTGAATTGGAAGGCAAAGATGTAGTTGTAAAATCCAAAACTGGAAGCGGAAAAACTGCTGCTTTTGTTATACCCATATTAAACGGCTTAGAAAAAAGTGAAAAACAGGCTGCGATGATAATAACTCCGACTAGAGAGCTTGCACTGCAGGTAACAGATGTTGTAAGGGACATTGGGAAGCATCTTCAAATAAAGGCAGTTACGATTTACGGCGGAGCTTCAATAAATTATCAGATAAGAGAAATACGAAACGGGGCAAATATAATCATAGGAACCCCTGGAAGAATAATAGATCTAATGAAAAGGGGAGAGTTGCTTACCACTTCAATAAGATTTCTTGTTTTGGATGAAGTAGACATCATGCTGGATATGGGCTTCATAGATGACATAAAATATATATTATCAAAACTACCCAAGAAGAGACAGACAATGTTCTTTTCTGCAACAATTCCAGAAGAAATAAAACATATAACATTAAACTATACTAACAGTCCTATAAATGTGAATATAAATGCGGGGGAAGTTACTGTAAGCACAATACAGCATTTTTATTCTATCGCAAATGGAAGTGATAAATTTGCAACATTGCTTGCATATCTAGATGAGAAGAAACCGGAAAAAGCTATAATATTCTGTAAAACGCAGAGAAACGCTGAAAGAATACATTCAATGATGCAGAATATGGACATAAAAGCCGTTTTGATGCATGGGGGGTTAAGCCAGAATAGAAGAGAACACTCTCTAAATATGTTTAAAGAGAACATAAACATGCTTATAGCCACAAACGTAGCTTCGCGTGGATTGGATATAGATAATGTTTCTGATATAATAAATTTTGACGCTGAGACCGATCCAAAGGCGTATGTTCACAGAGTAGGTAGAAGCGCAAGAATGGGAAAAAGCGGGAGGGCTTTTACAATATTCACTCATTCGGAAAAATATTTAGTTTACGAGATAGAAAATTACGCTAAGATAAAGCTTTCTTACATAGAATTTAATCTTTCAAGTTATAGAGAAAAGATAAATGAGCTTTATAAAGGAGATTCTAGACATGATATTGAAAGTGCATTAAGAAGAAGTAATTTCAATCCAAACAGGGGTTTCAGTAGAAATAAACCTTATAGAAAAGAGTTTGGCAGTAATAAAGACGACAGACATTATTCAGGATTCAAGAGGAACAAATTCAAACGCAGTTATTTTAAGGAAGACTGATTTTTCATATTGCTTATAAAAAGCTAATAGATAGGTTTTATGGCAGAAGAATTAATAAATCCACAACATATATTATTATAATAATGATATTTAAAAGAAAAGAAAAACCCAAAGTAGATGATGATATTATTCTAAGAGCAAACATTGCGCAAGGAATAAAAATCCTGTATCTGGACAGAAAACGACTGTTTTACCCTGAAAATAACCATTATGAGAAATTAAATGATACCTTTGACCATATAATTAAAAATTTAAGGGAGTTAGAGAAAAAGAAACCTAGAATGTTAGTTATTGGTAAAAATGGTTTTGAATATGAATTGCTTGATAGTAAGATGATAGACACATTAGAAGATTATTTTAAGTTTCTATTATTGTTGCCACCACCAAACTCAATATTTACAAGATGGAAAAAATCCGTTGAAATAGGAAAAATGCACGTTCCAACGCTTTCATACATGCTGCACTCGATTCTTACGTATAAATTACCGGATTACTGGATGGATAAAATGGATGAGTATACTGACATAGCTGGTGCTATAATAGAAGTAATTAACAAAGGTTCTAATAACGAAAAATTAATTGATGTAACTGATCAGGCAAAGAAAAATATTGAAAATAAAGTAGACAAAGAAAGAGAAAAAGCTTACAAGAAAAAAATACTTGAATGGCTAAGACTAAACCTTATAATTTAAATTTTAGAAACTAAAAAATCACTTTTTAGCCTTAGCTTTATTAGGCATGACTAATTTTGGAACTCCATGTACATGCTTATAAGAAGCTATTGCTATCTCCTCTAAGGTTAATCCCTTTGTTTCAGGTGTAAAGAATACAGTGAAGAAGAACACGAATAACATCAGTGCTAAAAGTATAAAGAAGAATCCTGATTTACCTATCGTAAGGGTCAAGTAAGGAAATAGAAATGCTGAAGCGAACGATGCAATTCTGGTTATTCCGGTTGCACTTCCCATTGAAGATGATCTTAGCTTCGTAGGCAAAAGCTCTATTGCGTATAAACCCATAGTGTTTCCTGGACCTAAATTTCCAAGGCCATAATCAAATATGAATGCGATTATACCTATTGTTATCGCGATTGAAGCTGCTGCTGTTGCAGCTATAAAGAATAAAAGCATTGCCACGGCCATTCCTGCAAAACCTAATGCCTGTAATGGTCTTCTTCCTATCCTGTCATTAAGCATTACTGCACCGAAAGCTCCCAAAAAGCCTATCGGCATGTAAAATATAAATGAATATAAAAGAGATGTTGAACCTGCGACTCCTAGTCCTTTAAGTATCAATGGCGAGTACAGTCCTATACCATAGCCTGCCAAATCATAGATTATCCACTGTGTCCAAACAACTGCTGTTCTCTTTCCGTATTCTCCTTTGAATAGTGCAGAAAATGAACCTGCGGCTATATTTGCTTCTTTTTGTCTTTCAGACAAGATAGCTTTAATATCCTGCTGGGTCATTCCTATCTTTTGAGCCACAGTCTTTACAACTTTATCACTAGCTTTTCCTTCATCTATTATCTTCCATCTTGCAGATTCAGGCATCCTTGTTCTAAGTATCACAGTTATGATTGCAGGTATTGCGCCTAATGCTAAAACCCATCTCCAGCTCGTTAATGGGTTGCTTAGGAAGAAGACATATCCTAATATGAATGCTGCTGCCGCACCTATGCTCCAAAATGTCCATACCCAGCCATATCCAGCACCTCTCTTCTTATTAGGGTACATTTCAGTAGTATAAACCGGGCTTAGTGCATAATCTGCCCCCACTCCCCAACCAACGAAGAATCTGAAGATTATCATTTCTGTTATATTTGTTGACAATGCTGATAATATTGCAAAGACTGCAAAGAAAACAAGATCAAAGATATAAAGATATCTCCTCCCTATTCTATCTGCATAATGACCAAATATTACTGCTCCTACAAATGCTCCAAGCAGTGCAGAACCAGTAACAAATGATTCTGTAAATGCGGAGTACTGGAATATTTTATAAGTGACTAAAACTAGAGTGAAAACGGATATTACACTGAGATCATAACCATCGAGAAAATAACCCATTGCTGAAAGGGTAGTTATTACGGAACGCCTTGGCACGTGAACGTTTTCAGCATTACTTTGCATAAATTTAACGATTTTTTATTATATTTAAATCTTTCTATTCCCAATTTCTTGACCTTTTCACTGCATCAAGCCATTTATCATATATAGTATTATAGGGTTTACTACCCGCTTTTGGATAAAAATACCTACCAGATCTGTTTAAATTTTTTATTTTATTGAAATCCCATATGCCTGAGGATATACCGGCGGACAATGCTGCGCCAAATGCGCTTTCTTCCACTAAATTCGACCTATAAATCCTTTTACCTAGCAAATTTGCTTGTAACTGCATTATATAGTCATTGTTTGCAACACCTCCATCAACGTTTATTTTATTATTGAAATTTTCCATCATTTTTACTATATCCACGACCTGCATACATATGGAGTATACTGCAGCTCTTATAAAAGCAAGCTTGTTGGATTTTCTTGTTAATCCTATAATTATACCTCTTGCAGATTCATCCCAGTATGGGGAAAATAACCCGCTAAACGCAGGTACTAAGAAAAGATTGGTATCTACTGAAGAGTTTATTGCAGCTCTAATCTCTGAGAGAGATTTCATTATACCAATTTCTTCCAACCAATCAAATATTTCTCCGGATATCGGTACAGATCCTTCTAAAGCATATGTACAGTTATTTTTTCCTGTTCCATAAGCGCATGTGGTTAGAAGGCCCTTTTCTCTTTTTATCTCTCTGCCAGTGTTTTGAAGTACAAAGCTGCCTGTTCCGTATGTAATCTTTATATCAGAATTGAAAATTGCTCTTTCTCCAAGTAGTGCTGCCTGCTGATCTCCAAGTACTCCCATTATTTTAACCCCTTTAAAACCACTATAATTGATGATTCCAAATCCTTCATTGTTTATAGACGGCTTTATTTCTGGCAGTATACTTTTAGGTATTTTGAAAATATCCAGCATCTCGGAATCCCATTCCTTGGTTCTTAAATTCATTAACAACGTTCTTGATGCATTTGTATAATCTGTTAGATGATTTTTTCCACCAGTTAATTTCCATATAAGCCAACTGTCAATATTACCTGCCAATACGCGTTTTTCTCGGATTAGTTCCCTAACTTTATTTGAGTTATCAATTAACCACTTTATCTTAGAAGCAGAAAAATAACTACTCAGTTTTAGACCCGTTCTCTGCTTTATTTCCGTTTCGCCATTAGCATCTCTTATCCTTTTTATCAGCCCCCGCGTACGCACATCTTGCCATACTATTGCATTGCCCAAAGGCATTCCTGTTTTCTTATCCCATAATATTGTTGTCTCTCTTTGGTTGCTTATTCCCACCGCGGCAATATCTTTAGCTTCTAACTTTGCAGAATGAATGGCAGAGCTTAAAACAAATTTAACATTACTTAATATTTCCAAAGGATTGTGCTCTACCCAACCTTCCTTAGGCAGGATTTGTTTATGTCTCTTATATGCCTTACTTATGACCTTTCCAGTTATATCAAATATCAAACATTTTGTACCGGTTGTCCCCTGGTCTATTGCTGCTAAGTATCTATAATTTTGCATACCTTTTAAGCATACGCAGTACAAGTCTTGGATTGTTTGAGGTTATACTATCAACCTTTAGAGCTATTGCCCGTTTTATTTCTTCCACTGTATCTACCGTCCAAGCCGCTACTTTAAAACCATTTTTTCTGGCAATTTCAATATCCTCCTGATAGATTAAATTAAATGAAGGCTGTAAAAAGTTGATTTTTAGGGTTTTAGCGATGTCAATAAACCAAGAGGATTTACCCGTGTAAAGTAAACCAGTTATAATTGTTTTGTCCAATTCCCTAACAATTTCTAAAGAATCAAAGTCAAAGGATATTATTTGAACGTTATTTTTTAGATTAAACTCACTTATTAAATTCAACATTTTTTCCTCTATGCCAGGATAAATCTTTGAACTTTGTTTTATTTCCAGATAATAATTTATTCTTCCCAGTCCCTCAAATACTTCCCGTAATGTAGATACTCTCGTTCCTTTCCATCTCTTACCAAACTTAAAACCGGCATCAAGCCTTTTAATCTCTTCGATAGTATGCAAATGAATCAAACCACTACCATTAGTAGTTCTATCTAATGTTTCATCGTGCATTACAATTAATTCGCCATCTTTGCTTGTATGAAGGTCCATTTCTACACCATAAACCCCTAGTTTTTTAGCAAGTTTAAATGATGGCAGCGTATTTTCTGGGGCTTCTATTGCAGCTCCCCTGTGTCCATAGACTAGTGGCATTCTCATTTTAATTTGAGTATTTTAAAGAATTTAACGCTATCCAAATGCAATTAAAAAAATAAAACTACTTCTTTTTCTTCTTTGTTTTAAGAAACGCTACATACCTTAGAAAGGATTTTGGATGGTCTATGCTTGTAAATGTTACAAAGAAACAAGCAAGCGATAAAATTGCAACATCACTTAAAAACTCCCAAATACTTATAGGATTGATAAAAAAACTGGCTACGAAAGCAGATATGAAGCCGATAGCCAGAGAGCTTCCGGTAATTACAAGAAACAGAAATGCAAGTATGTACCTCTTTGGGTTATTAAACATGTACGTACCAAAAAACCTGTTTGCTTCTTCTCTAGATCCATATCTGTAGGAAGATAACATAAAATAAACAAAGCCGAGAGTAGATACTAAAATCACTGTTCCTGAGATAATGCCCACAACACCAAATATCTCATTTCCTGTCATATAAATCGTTTAAACCTCGTATACCAAAAATGCATGTCCAAGATAATAAAAACTGCCGTAATTACCGCAAAAATAAAACCCAAAAAGGACGTGGAATACTGCAGAACTGTTGTTGGATTAAATCCTCCGTCAAGAAAATCTGAAAAAGCCATCAATCCTGTAAGAAAGGCAAATAAACCTGCAAATACAAAATAAGGAGTTCTTGTTTTTTCTGGATTCAAAAGATAACTTGACAGAGGTGCTCGGTCTTTTATGTGCTTTATCAATGCTCTTAAAATTATCATACCATAATAAACTGCGAAAATGCCAAGTATGCTCAGCAGTCCAAAAATCACCTCATCTGCTGTTTTTATGTATAACATCATATAACTCCGTAGTAAGCAATTAAAATCATGATTGTTGTAAGGACTGCAGTAGAAATAAGTGAATAAGTAATTAAAACTCCTGCCTCCTTCAAGTCAACAAGATGCAATGCTTTATTCTTTACTGAACCTTTTTTAGTATGGGAAATTAAATATACTCCGTTAATAGCATTTGCAACGCAGAACCTCTTATACCCCTGGTAAAAACCTATAAAACCCAAAAATAAAGGAAACGCCAATAAAATAAAAAATAGATAATTTACTTTAAAAATTGAAAGAAAGATGGCAAGAATTACAAAAACAACGAAACCTGCAAGCCCTCCAATGTATCTTTTCCTTATCTCTTTAGGCCCTATATTACACTTCCCAGGGGAGTAATTATCCGGCCTATTCTCGCTCATAATATCAGTAATATTTACACGTTAATAAACTATTTGGCATTGACAAATAGATAAGGAAGATACTAATAACAAAGAATAATCTATTAGACTACAATTATAAGTATTTTATTTGATAATAGATAGCGTCAATAGAAGAGACTTTTTCGGTTGGAGTGTATGGCTTTTCGTTTTTTTCGCTTTTAGCATTCATTATCCAGATAGAATCTATACCATTCTCATTGGCCATTTTTATATCTGTGTTTATTCTGTCCCCTACTATCAGTATCCTGTTCCTTTTAATTTTATATTTTTTTGCAATATAATCTATGGTGGACTTGAATGGTTTTCCGAATGTGTAATCAGGTTCCCTTTTTACGGCCTGTGTTATAAGCGTTATTATCAAACCGGCATCTGGTATTTCTTTTCCTCTCTTATAAGGGCATAAAGGGTCGTTATGTGTCAGTAGAAACTTGGCTCCTTTATTTAGATGAGCTATGTTTCTTCTTAATTTTTCATAAGTGAGATTTACATCAAATCCGACTATTACTATCTCAGGATTTTCCTTATCAAATATAAATCCCTTTAACAAAAGTTCTCTTAGGAAATCATTTGATATTACTCCATCAAATCTTTTGATTTTCTTTTTAATTAAAAAATCTTCTACCAAATCATTTGGGAGTAGTAACTGTTCTTCTTTTAAATTAATCTTTAATATTTTACCTAGAGCCCTTAACCTTTTTTCCTTGCTTTCTGAATCGTTATTGCTTAGAATTATAAACTTTTTGCCCATTTGGATCAATTTACTTAAAAATGCGGAAGAGGATGAAAAAGGAGTATCCCAAAGATATAATGTTCCATCGCCATCTAAAAGAAGGAGATCTTTATTTTTTATAAGCTCTTTTATCTTATTGCCCATTTATTTAAATACCTCATTTTATACTTTTATACTATCCTAATTACCACTACCTTTCTTTATAAGGAATACTGGAACTGCAATTGCAAGTGATACTGCGCCGAATAAGAACAGTATAAGCATTGATGACCATACCGAAGTAAATGGCGCATTAAAAACGACCACCTGTCTGAAAGCTTCAACACCGTAAGTCAACGGGAGGAATTTCGCTATATCTGCTATAACTGAAGGTAATTCCTGCAAGGGATAAAGCACTCCGCTTAAAAACAGCATAGGAAAGAAAACAAGGTTTAACAATAGCTGAGAAGTTTCCTGGTCTTTAGTCAGTGCAGTTACTAAAAGCCCTAAGCCAAGGAAACCAAATATTCCAAGTATAAGTATGGCAGCAGTAAGTAAAATGTTTCCATTGAAGCTCATGTGAAATAAAAGAATTACAAGAATAACTACTACCGCAGACTGTATTAAACTCCTTACCAGCTGTGAAAGCATCTTTCCGGTTAAAAAAGAACCTGTTCTTATAGGTGAAAGCATTACAGCAGTTATAGTCCCGTCTTCTTTTTCTCTACTTAACGCTGAACCTAATGCGGTTAATCCCGCCATCATGCTAAGAAGCATTATTAGCCCCGGGCCTATAAAATCAAAATAATTGCCAGAAAGTATGGGTACAGAACTTACTACAAGAGGCGAAATTACAAATTCTGGGTTTATTTTCGGTAAACCTACTAGCTCAGAATTCAATTTAGAAACAGTTCCATTGACTATTTCTGCAGAAAGTACAGTTGATGCTACGGATACTTTAGCATTTATATATTCCTCCAATGTTGGAGAGGTTGGGTTTGTTACCAGTTTTAATTGCGTTGGTTGACCAGAAAGGCTTACGCTTGTGAAATTTGCGGGAAAATAGAGAATAGAGTCTATGGCACCGCTTCTTAAAGCTGATTCGGCTAAAGCCAGCGAAGAATAGTTACTAAAAGTAATGCTTGAGTTGTACTTTACAAGTGAAATGAAGGAATTGCTTAAGTATATTGTATGGCTGTTAAAAGTAAATCCGCTATCGTTGTTTACTATACCTATATGAATGCCGTTGAAGCTAGAAGTAGAAGGAAACATAAAACCAAATAGCATTATTATAAGAACAGGGAAAACAAACATCATGACAAGCCTAAAAGGTGTTCTGTAAAGTTCAATCAAATCTCTTTTGGCAATTATAAAAGCATCATTTAAGGCTTTGAATACCATCACATACCTCTCCTTGGAGCTAGACTCATCTTTTCAGTTTCATCTCTTAATTCTTTACCTGCATAATGTATAAAAACGTTTTCCAAAGTCGCATTTTTCCCTAGTTTTTTCTTAAGATTCTTAGGGGTATCACAGGCCATTAAATTACCATGATCTATCAGTGCAATTCTGTCAGAAAGTTCGTCTGCATCCTGCATTATATGTGTTGTAAGTATTATAGTACTCCCTTTTCTGTTTATGTCCCTTATTTTTTTCTTTATAAATGAAACGGTTATTGGGTCTAGACCAACAGTTGGCTCATCCAAAAAGAATACTTTTGGCTCGTTCAGCAGAACCCTAACAAGGTCTAATCTCCTCTTCATACCTAAAGAAAATGTGCCTACAGGCCTTTTTCTGAATTTTGACAGCGCAAACTCTTCCAAACCAACTGTTATCCTTTCCTCGAGCTCTTTCCTGTTTATTCCGTATAATCTTCCAAAAAACATTAAATTCTCTTCTGCAGTAAGCGGTGGATACATAGTAACCTTTTCTGTTATAACTCCTATAGACTTTCTAACTTCTAATGCGTCTTTTATTACATCATGCCCAAGTACAGATGCATGTCCGCTTGTAGGCTTTATCAATGTAGTAAGCATGCTTATCAAAGTAGTTTTTCCTGCTCCATTTGGACCAAGCAGGCCGAATATTTCTCCTTTCTTAACAGCAAAGGATATGTTATCTACGGCCTTAAAATTGCCGTATTGTTTGCTAAGGTTTCTCACGTCAACAGTTATTTCATCCATATCACTTTAGTATACTGTGCAGCCTACTATCTATTTTTTCCAGTGTTTTCTTGTTTTCCTTACTGAGAAGCTTTTCCTTTTCAAATATAAACTCAGATAAGTTATCCAGAGTCTCTATTGTTTCGTCTATGCTTGTGCTTTCATCCTTATTCATGAATGAAGAAGCAGATCTCCAGGGGAACCATGAGCTGTCTAGGTACTCTTTTCCTCTATCAGTGATCAAATAATATTTTTTATTGTCTTTTTGTTCTACTTTTACAAAACCGCTTTCAGATAGGTATTTTAATATCGAATAAATACTGCCTGGCGAAGGCCTCCAAAAGCCAAAACTCATTTCATAGATTTTATCTATCATCTGTGCACCAGTCATTTTCTCCTTTGAAACAAGCATTAATATCCAATACTTTATCCCAAACCCACGGCTTATACCATGCATGGAATGTGCAATTTTATGTACTATATTTGGGTCTATATTGAACCCAAAATTTATTTCATTAAAATTATCTTCTTTGTTTTTCATATTTTATACCTTACAATATCGTTTTACGATATCTATTAAAGATATACTTAATATTTAAATACTTTTCTACAACTACATAAAAAATTTTATATACTATAACTGCGTTATATCGATTAGGTGATTTTATGGCAAACTACGATGATCAGTATGATGTACAGAAATTAAATTATAAATCTCTGGAAGGATTTTCTGAAAAACAGATAAGCTTTCATCACGATGTTCATTATGCTGGCTACGTCAAAAAGAGAAATGAAGTACACGGCAAGCTAAAAACAGTCGATAAAGCCAATGCAAATGCAAATTATAGTGAGTTTAGATCATTAAAAAAAGAGGAGACATTTAATGCCAGTGGGCAGTTGCTTCATGAACTATATTTTGAAATGTTTGGTGGAGATGGGAAATACTCAGAGGATATGCCTCTTATAAAAAAAATAAATGAAGACTTTGGGAATTTTGAAAATTTTAAGCTAGATATGATGGCAACCGCAAAGGCGGCTAGGGGATGGGCAATACTTGCAATAGACCCAACTGATAACAAGCTTAGAACCTTTTTGGCAGATGTACACAATGATGGAGCAGTATGGGGTTCAATACCTATAATAGCTTTGGACGTTTACGAACATGCCTTTTACGTTGACTATGGGCCAGACAAAGCTAAGTATCTAGAGCCATTTTTCAATAATTTAGACTGGAAAAAACTAAATGAAAGGTTTGTTAAATTCCAGAACGTTTACAAAAAGCAGTAATTAATAGATAATGGCCTAAATTTACTCTTTAACTTCACATATTCTATATGTTAAGCCAAAGGAGTACTTACATGCAAGATTACTAATCTTATTTTTTAATTCGTATTTGTTTGAAACGGTGTAAAAATTAACGCCAATCGCGACAGTCAGGGGATTTAAAATTTTATAGCTTGAAGAATAAATCAATGAATCTTTTATCAAATCACCCTTAAAATCATTAGCTTTTGAAAAAACATCCAGATTTGGCCTGCCAAATAACGTTAAACTGCAATCAAATAGAAGCTCTTCTAAACTTCCATTTTTTTGATTTTGTACCATCTAAACACTCCTTTAATTCTTTTTCACTATGACGTGATCTTTACTTTCCTGCAATCTCCTTTATAAAAATAATCATTCTTGTAATATATAATTTAAGTAATTTTTCGACATCTAATAAGTCCTTTTGCATATTTTAATTTAATTACTTTTTAATTGTGAATTAATGACAAGTTCTAGTATAAATAATTAACTACTTTTAACAGTTAACTAAACTAAGAAGGACTCTTATAATCGGATAACCTAATACTAGTCGCCGCTACAATTTTTTTAAATGATTCTTTATCTAGATCTTTTATAACGCCATAATTCAAGTATACTTTGTAATCACCAGAATGTAAATGTTTAATATATGCAGCGGGTATGACTTTTCTGTTCATTTTTACGCCGAAGTACTCTTTCTCATAAGTATTATACCTTGTTACGTAGATCCCTGACATGTAAAACAAAGGAATGCTGTCATGCATAACACCGCTATTGTAATCGGATGCGCCTCCGCTTGTTATTATATAATCACTTGATTTTCCGGGGAACCTTGAATCTTCCTTCCTATCTCTTACGAGATCAATTTTTATATTCTTAAAGTAATTAGATATGTCAATATATGGAAATTCTAATATATTCTCAGGATCTTCTTTTTTCAAATCCTCAAGAATTAAATCCAGATTTTTCCTTAATGTATCCATCTCTTTAAACGCTTTATTTATATTTTTTCTAAACATGTCTTTTAAAAGAAGGTTAATCTTATAAAAACTTTCCCATCTCAAAATAAGATTAATCTGGCTTATATCTATTTGATATAATATGCGCAAGAGCAAAAAAGAAAAATGAAGTGCCTAAAGCGTACACTAATATACTTAATAAATCAGAATTGCCTAAAAAATTAAATAACTGCAACAAATAACCTGCTAAAAATATAAAGTTCATTGAGAGAAATAGTATAAATACGCTGATTGAATTCTTGTTAAGCCTTATCAACTGAACGGCTTTTAATGGGTTTTTATAAAAAGCCATTGTAAATCTTATTACAGATACAACTATAATCACACCGATAAATGCAATCGAAATCGCTTCATAAACTCCGTTGCTCATAGATACCCCCAAAAAGATTTAGACCATCCGATTATTACATAACTGACAAGAAGATAAGTAACCGTTCCTAAAAGCTCTGCAACTATCTTGAGGTATTGATTGCTCATAACTAAACCAAATGAATAAACCACAAAGACCACAACAAATAAAATAGAAGCGAATAGAAGAACCGAGAAATTTTTCTTTGAATCTTTCTCATTTAATGCCCACCTAACTATTGGAGCTTTATCCTGCCTGTGTTTGTAGAGCACATATATGTTTATTGTGCTCAGAATGGAAATAATCAAACCATTTATCACTTCAAACAGTACCCAATAAAAATGAAAATCTTCATATAAGACCATAGCGTATAAGCTTAATTAAATATTGTAAGTATAAAAATATTTCGTTTAATTTAAATTTAGCTGATTTGAATAGATAATTATTTAAATAGAATTCTTCAATAATAAACAATGAGAAAAACCAGTAAAAAATTGGGTTTATTTGAAAGCAACCTCCTCCCTGTAGTAGGGAAACACGTTTTCGGCAATCTGTATGATGTAGAGGATTCCGTTCTAAAAAACCTTGAATATCTTAAAGAATCGGTAATAGCTGCGGCAAAGGCAGGAAATCTTCACATAATTGATATAATGGAAAGACAGTTCAACACAATGAATTCCCCGGATCTTGGAGGAGTATCTATAATAGCGTTAATAGTTGAAAGCCACATATCATTGCACACTTGGCCTGAAAGCAGGTACGCTACAGTTGATATATATTCCTGCGGGAATGAAAGTAACCCTTCGCTTTCATTTGATTACATTGTTTCGATGATGAAGCCTAAAAGCTACAGAGTTTTCAGTGCCGACAGAAGCAATCCATCGAGTGAAAATGAGACCAAAGTTTTCAATGACTTTTAGGATAGAGACATAAAAAAGAAGAATAAAGTAAGAGTAGTAAACAATATGATATTACCGTATTCCCATATAAGAGTCATTGGATTACTTAGCGAAACAAACGTAGTTATTCCGTAGTTTACTACTAAAACCAAAGTAGTCAGAAAGAAGAATACAAATGCGTATTGTTTGTATTTTTTAATGTAAAACGAGGATAAAAACAAAGTTGGATTCCTATTGAGTTTTTTCCTTAGGATTAATATAAACATTAGCATTAATGTTCCCAAAATCAATAGAATAACTCCATATATAAAATCGATACTCATAAAAACCTCCTAAAAAGCTTGAACCAGCGGAAAGATATGTATACGACGATAAACAACGCGATTATCCCAAACAGATACGCTGTATAAAAGAAAACCTTATCAATGCTGTACAATGAAGGATAACTATTAAGTATCTTCTGAAGGAAGGTAAACAACCCTGTTAAAAAAAGCATAAATGAGGGATAAATAAACATGTTTAACTCTTTTGTAGCTGAATCTTTATTTAGAAAGAAAGAAGTCAATGGCGCCTTATCTTTTCTATGTTTAAAAATAGCGAAAAAAGTTACACTTGAAAATACTGAGCTTGTAACTCCACCTATAAAAAGCACAGTAAATATTACTGTGTAGACTATATCTAGCATAGATATTCTTATAAAATTAATCTATTTATAATTTAAAACTTGTTTATTTGGCTTGAAGAAACATCAATATCTCTTCCGCATGCTTATCTGGAGAGACTTTTGGGTATATCTTCAGGATTTTGCCATTCTCATCTAATATAAATGTCACTCTAGAAGCAACGCCTAACATAGATTTTATTCCAAGTTTCATAACAATCTTTTTATCGGAATCACTTAATAAGGTAAATGGTATGGAGTATTTACTTTTAAATTTTTTATGAGATTCTATACTGTCAATGCTTATTCCGAACACAGGAATCCCTAAAGATTTAAATGAATTGATATTATCACGGAAGCTGCATGCCTCTTTTGTACATCCTGGAGTATCATCTTTTGGATAAAAATATACTACGCTTTTTTTGCCCTTTAAATCAGACAAAGAAACTTCTTTTCCATCGTCTGCTTTAAGCCTGAAATCAGGGAATATATCCCCTTCTTTAACTTCCATATAGATATAAAGAAAAACATATATATAAGGATTATATGCCAGGTTTCGTTTTACTTGAGCAGAAAAAAGCCGAAATAATCATAGAGACGCTTGAAAACAAATACAAAAATGCAGGTTATTACCTTAATTTTAAGGAGCCTCTGCAACTTTTAGTTGCTGCGATATTATCTGCACAGACAAAGGATACGGTGGTAAATGAATTAACTCCAGAACTTTTCAGAAGGTACAAAACAGTAGAAGAGTTTGCAGAAGCTGATCCCTATGAGCTAATAAAATATGTGAAGAGAGTTAGCTTTGCAGAAAACAAGGTAAAACATATAATAAGCTGCTGTCGTATAATAAAAGAAAAGTACAAGGGGGATGTGCCTAATAAAATAGATGAGTTGCTTTCATTGCCTGGCATTGGAAGAAAAACAGCAAATACAATTCTTATAAATGCGTTCAACATAATAGAAGGCATACCGGTAGACACATGGGTAATAAAACTTTCTTATAGGATGGGGTTAAGTAAAAGTAAAAAACCTGATGAAATAGAAAATGACCTTGAAGGCATTGTTAATAAAAATTATTGGAAGAATTTTGCTTATGTACTTAAGGAACATGGCCATCAAATCTGCCAGTCCATAAAACCGAAATGTGAGATATGTCCTATAAAAGAACTATGTCCAAAAAATGGGGTTAACTAAATATTTATTTTCACTTGGTAATACAGTGAATAATCTAAAATATATAATTTCATCATATAAAAGAGAGAAAAAAGCAAAAAGTATTTATGTAAGTTATGTTCTATTATAGAGTAGGGGGTTAAAATATGTCAAGTATAGTTTTAGTAGGTGCAGCGGTTTTGTACTTATTGATACTTATCGCTATAATACTTAGAAACAATTCCCTTGCTTCAAGAGTTTAAAGCATCGGAAAATGTGCAGGTATCATTTATTTGTACTTATTAAGGTCTGTTCTGATTTGTAAATTTACCGGAGTATTTTGCCTTTCCCTTTAATTCTTCAAATACTATCTGACAGATTTTGGTATTTGGCTTTATAACCAATGCTATCGGAGATAGATTTGCCATTTCTAATACTATCTTTCCCGAAGTACCGGGCTGCATAAAACCGCTGCTTATGTGTGTTAGCAGTCCTAATCTTGCAAATCTTGATCTGCCGTCTATCCTAGCAGATATATTTTGTGGAAGCGAGACTTTTTCTATTGTTATTGCATGAACTAATTCTCCTGGCTGGATAAGAAAACTTTCATCTTTCTTTATTTTTATTTCTTCTGTCAGTTCTTTGTAATCGGTATAATCATCCACTACAACTATTCTATTTACTTTTTTGAAAACTCTGAAAATATAGCCTAATCTGAGATCAACGGATCCCGGGCCTATCTGCTTCCTATCTAATGGATCTATCCTTAACTTCTTAGAATCCAGAAGCTTTATTATTTCATCATGCGATAATACCGCCATAATTACTTCAATGCCTCATTCATTAAAAACATTTACTTTTTAACGTATTAATCTGGGCAATACACTAAAAATATGGTAAAGTAATTTTCCAAAAACTCGTCTCAAAAAGCAAATTCTAACTGCAGGAGCCGATTATAGTATACTTAAGAAACGCTGCCAAAAGTAATGGAAGGCATTATTCCGTTTGGCGGGTAGGCACGGGTTCGGAGCCATTTAATATTCATCACTGCGCCGGAATAGTCTGAAATAAAAACATACGAGGCAGAGGACAGATAGGTAGATGAACCAGAATCGACCTGTTCATAATCCTGTTTAAATGCTACACCCGATGAATTGAATATTGCGCTATATACATTAT
>JAKACB010000003.1 GCA_021796445.1 Nanobdellota archaeon | reverse complement strand
AAAACTATGATAAAACCTCTTTGAAATTAAAGGAAGAGCTTGCAAAAAAATTAAAACTCAAGTTTGACAAGATGGGTAAAAAAATAAGAATAGAAATAATGGGTGATTCATTTATAGTAAATTACGGAATAGAAAAAGGGTTAGGAGGTTTGCCGGTAGGAAGTTCTGGAAAGCTATTATCATTGTTCTCCGGGGGCATAGATTCTAGCATAGCACCTTTGGAGATGATGAAAAGAGGGGCAAAGGTCGATCTGTTGCATGTTTATGCATTAAATTCACCGGATTTTGCCCTTGATAGCAAGATAAAAACCATAGCTGAGAAATTAAGTAAAGTAGAAGAAGGCCTGACTCTTTACCTTATACCTTTTCATTATTTCAGCGTTGCAGCATTAAAAATAGATAAAAGGTATGAGCTTGTGCTTTTCAAAAGATTCCTATTAAAATTAGCGGAGGAGATAAGCAAGGATAGAGGATACCTTGCAGTAATAACTGGGGATGCACTTTCTCAAGTAGCTTCTCAGACAATAGAAAATATAAACGCCATAAGCTTTGACATACAATTACCGGTTTTCAGGCCATTTATAGGCTATAATAAAGGGGAGATAATAGACAAATCAATAAAATATGGCTTTTATGATTTATCAATAGAAGAGTATAAGGACTGCTGCTCCATAGTATCAAATAACCCTGCTACTAAATCCAATCCAGAAACCATCAAAAAACTGGAAACCGCCGTAGAAATGGAAAAAATAATAAAAGACAGCATTAAGGAGTTAAAGACTGTCAAATTTTAGAACGTATTGCATTCATCCTGGAATAATCATATATAAACATCTGGGCATACCCTGCGTATCTCCCAAAATAATCTGTCATTGCCTTTCTTTTGTCTTTATAACTCTTTGCATTACCCATGGTATGGTTGTAATACAAGGATAATGTTCTTAATATCCACACGTCCATAGGGAAAGCAGAGAGATTGTGCAGCCCATAAAGAAGTATGCAGTCCAGTACTTTCTCCCCTATACCGTTTATATTAATTAGATTTTCCCTTATCTCTTCTTCCTTAAAACGTTCATTTATTTCATTTTTGTAAAAGTATTCCGCAGCCGAAAAAACAAATTTAGTTCTAAAGCCCAGATTAAACTGCTTTAGCTTATCATACCCATTTTCGTATATCTCTTCAAATGATGGGAAACTCCTTAGTGTTTTACCGTTTATCTTATCTTCCTTTCCATAATAATCGGACATTGCCTTTATTCTTTTTAAGATGAGGTTTATATTAGACTGTATGGACAGGACAAAACCTAAAGTCGCAGGCCATATGCCGCTTTTTACCACGCGTAAAGAACCAGAATATCTTATAGCCTTGTCTATAAAATCATCCTTGTCAACTTCTGCTTTTATTTCATCAGTAGGGTCATTAAGCCCTAAAAGCTCTTTTACACTAGTTTCATCTAAACCAGAATAAATTAATTTATCTCTTTCCTGTCTTATTTCGAGGGGTTTATCCACGAATGAATACCAATTTTCACCCTCTTTGAAAAAAGTGAATAACTGGCCTGAATTTAACGTTCTATCCAATGAAAAATTATTCACTTTCGTTATCATAATAGTTATAACTTAAAATAAACATACTTATATTTAACAATAAATTTATAGTTAAATCAATGCTGGGTTGGCTGAGCGGTTAAAGCGCTGGCCTTGAGAGCCAGTTGGGATTTTCCCTTCGTAGGTTCGAATCCTGCACCCAGCGCACTTTTATTAGTTAATTTTTTCCCTTGCTGTTTTTAAATAAAGTAATTGAAGAGGATAAGAACCTGAGGTTAAACTAAATAGTTATAATATTTCTATAAAGAGCATGTTCTAATTTCAATATACTTGTACTTTTGCCAGATTCATTTAAACTGACGGACATTTGAACCATAATATACTAAGAAGTTAAGTCTATCTAAATATTTGCTCTAGCAGAGCAAACTATTATTAAAAGCTTGCTTTATAGTGTCACTGTACTAACAATAGTATGAGATAAATTGTACTTTATAAAAAGCAATCGGGCTACTAAACCGGATTTAGCTAAAAGGCAGATATAAGCATTAAGTATAATTTTACCTTCTTATTTATAAATTAAATTAGTATATGCAGGACTTATCTACTCTATCTTTATTTAATTTAACTCCATCCATGATTAATTTTCTCTTTTTAATTTTTATAGTACCAGAATCATTTCTGTTTCCTATAGTATAACCTCCTAAACTGCCGTCTGATCTTACTACCTTATAGCATGGAAACTTCTTTGGATGTTCATTCCTGCTTAGTATCCTTCCTATTTCTCTTGGAGATATGTTAAGTTTTTTAGCTATTTTACCGTAAGTAGTTACTTTTCCTTTTGGGATCTTTGTCAATAACAAGTATACTTTATCTTCTTTAGTTATCATCTTTCCAGCCTACTTCTTCAAGTATGTCTTTTGTTTCCTTTATGTTTTTGTACTTCAAAGACAAAAACCAGTTATTTATATTAGTTATATCTCTAACCAAAAAATTAATCGTTAAAGAAGAAAGTTTTAACGCTTGGGAGAAATCTATAATGAAAGGCTCTCCATTGTAGTTTAATATATTATATGGGCTTAAATCACCATGTATCATTCCATTTTTTGCCATGCTAACTATAAACTTAGTTAACAATGTATACCATCTTTCTACATTGAAATCGCTGTCTTTTATAGCAAGTTTAGCTGTATTGCCCTCGCTGCCTATAAACTGCATTACTATTATGTTTTCATAACAGCGAATAGGCTCTGGAGCGTTTATCCCAAGGTTATGTGCTTTTGAAAGAAAATTGTATTCGAATCTTGTCCAGTCATTTATCTGTTTTATGAAACCGCCACTTTTTCTGCCCCTTAAACGTATATAGGCAGGTATGCTCTTGAATGCGTCTATATTGTGCCGATGTATTTTAACTGCAACTATGTTATCATGAAAGTCTCTGCTATAAAAAACATAGGATTCCTTTCCCGTTCCTATCGGGCCTAAGAGATTGCTTATATAACCATCTCCTTGTAATTTATTGACGTTTCTTAGGGTTTCCTCATCAAACACGTGCGAGAATACCTTACTTTTTGTCATGCTTTATTTTCAGAGATTTCTTTATTGTATTAAGTAGTTTTGTCTTCTGAGCGTTATCAACCATTGCATGTTCTATTACATCTATTATTGAATCTGCTGGCGTTATTTTTATTGCCTTAGGATCGGATAGAACCAGATCATCTATATTAGAAGCAGGGATTATAACCTCTTTAATTCCAGCGTTTATAGCAGCTTCTACCTTTGCTGACACTCCCCCCACTGGCAGAACCTCCCCCCATATCGATAAAGAGCCCGTCATTGCTAAAGACTGCTTTATTGGTATATTAGTAAGAGCTGATAGTATGCTTATAGCAACACTTACGCTTGCACTGTCTCCTTCAACACCTGAATAGGCCTGTAAAAATTGTATGTGTATATCATAGTCAGTTAAAGGCTTATTTGCATACAGCTTAACGATTGCTGATACGTTCTTGACTGCTTCCTGTGCTATTTCTCCTAGTTTACCCGTTGCTATTATCTCTCCGGATCCTTTTCTCATGCTCTTTGTGACTATTGCTTCAATTGGCAGCATCAAACCCGAGTCGGAATTCTCTATTACAGCTAAGCCATTTACCCTACCTACTCTGGATCCATTTACCTGTATAACATCGTAATCTTTCTTTTCTTTTATGTATCTTGCGGCAATCTGCTGCTCAAATGAACCTGCATAGTTCTTTGCTTTTAATACATCGTCTCTGCTTACAATTGAATGTTTGTTTTCTACGGCAATATCTCCTGCTACCCTTATAACTCCACCTAATTCTCTTAGCTTCAAAGTCAAAGATTCTTTCCTATTAGATTTTCTTCTAGCTTCATTTAATATTTCAACAACGGCATCCCTTGAAAAAGGAGGTATTTTAGTGTCCTTGCTTATTTCTTGTGCAACAAATCTTGCTATTTTGTCCCTGTTTTCTATGGTATCCGGCATTGTTTCATTCATATAAATTTCGTAACCATAACCTCTTATTCTTGAACGCAGAGCAGGACTCATCTCACTTAAAGTATTTGGATTGCCCGCTCCGACAAGGATGAAATCACAAGGAACTGGATTCGTTTTTACCATAGCGCCTGCGCTCCTTTCACTTCTTCCAGTAATGCTTAATTTCTTTTCCTGCATTGCAGTAAGCAGTTGAATCTGCGTTTCTGGCGAAAGATTTGCTATTTCGTCTATGAAAAGAACTCCTCCATTAGCTTTGTGTATATCTCCAAGAACCACTCTTTCATGGGCAGGTGTGCCTAATCCTCCGGATTGAAACGGGTCATGCTGAACATCTCCAAGTAATGCTCCCTCCTTTGCGCCCGTGGCATCTATAAAAGGCGCGTACTTTGCAGTTGAGTTGTCAAGCAAAAGCTTGGGAGCGGGTACATTAACCTTCAAAGAAGTTCTTCCTAACCTATACATCAAAAGAACGAATAGAAAACCTATAAGCATTGTTATTATAAATAGAGTACCTGAGATTTGATTTGCAGCTGCAAGTATTGGATTTTTTTGATCAGAAACTAGAATGCTAACTATGTATGTAGCTATAAAAAAAGCAACTATGAAACCTAGAAAGACTATCATGTTATTGCTACCACCTAATGCGGACATGTTCCTGGCTTTTGCCTGATTAACTATCCTTTTCCCCTCTCCTGCAGGAACAGTCTTTATAGTAGGTTCATTTTCATCCTTTGGATTTGGAAATGCAAGTATGTCTACAAGCTTTTCAGCAGGCAATAACTGCGACAAGGCCTGCCCTAACATGCTTTTACCAGTACCAGGCGCTCCAACTAAAAGTACATTTCTTCTCTGTATTGCTGCTTTCTTTATTATCTCTACTGCTGCTTCCTGTCCAATCACTTGGTCAACTATCTTTGGAGGTATCTTTATATCATCTGTGGTCTTAAAAGAGATACTGAAGTTATTATCCATAAACAATATTACATTCTACTAAAACTTAAAGTTAAGCATTTCCTAATTTAAAAGCTTATTCTGTCTCTGAAGTTTCTGGCTCAGACTGTGAAGTTACTATGTTTGATATTATAAATATGTCTCCTATCGCTCTTACTAAGCTGTGTTGTATTATTGCGCCTTTTGCCCCCTTTATCATTTTTGACAGGTTAGAGGATGAACTGGCCTTTATTCTCCAACTTACTATTCTATTGTCCTGAAGAATTGCCTCGTCTATCTCACCAAAGTAAGTTCCATTGTCAGTGTATACTTTTAAACCGTAAGTCAAACCAATGCTTTTCAATTTTAAAGCCATAACTTAGATTAGTATTTTTAGCTTAAATAGTTTTAAACTATGGAAAGCTTTTTAAACGAATATCTTAAAATCTGTTGCAAACAATTTGCCTTTTAACAGTATTATTGGATTTAGGTCTATGTCCTTTATGTTGCTGTTTGCAGCCATAAGTTTATCCAATTTGAACAAATACTCTGTTAATTCATTGAAAACGCTTTCGCTTGCAAAATCACTTATTATCCTACCTATCTTTGAGGCCTTTAATTCGTCTATATCCTGATCAGAGATTGGTGATAAAAGAAACGTAGTTTCATTAAGTTCATTGGCAAATATTCCACCTAATCCTATTGCGACCATAGGACCAAACTGCGGATCTCTATGTGCACCTACTAGTAGCTCTATTCTATCCTCTCCAAATTTACTTATGTCTTCATAAAGTCCGAATGAGGCCTTGCTTATTTTCTGCTCCTTTGCTATCTTTGAAAGTTTCATAAATGCATCCTCTAATGCTTTCCTGTCTTTTATGCCAACTATTACAGCGCCTACTTTATTTTTATGTGCAAGAAAATTAGATTCTATCTTTAAAACGCAGGGATAACCTACCTTTTCCGCACTCTTTCCCATCTCTTTATAAGAAGTAAACTTTATTCCTTCTGCGCTTTTTATTCCAATTGAATCGAAGACCTTCTTTGCATCCATACCAAAAATATCAGTCTTTATTTTAAAATCCCTATATTTTGCCTTTTCTTTGGATATCCTCTTAAATGTCTGCACTCTGTGAGAATAATACGTAAAAAGGCCCTTAATCATGAATACTGCCTCGTTTGGATACTCGTATATTGGCATACCTCTCTCCAAAAGGAACCTTCTCGCTTTTTCTACTCTTGCTCCTCCAAGGAAAACAGAGAGAAATGGTACGGAAGGATGCCTCAGATGCGTCTCGTAGATCTGTTTTGCGGTTTCCAAAGGCTGTGACATTTCCTGTGGGGAAAAGAGTATTATTATGGGTTTATTTATCTGTACAAGTATCTCCAGAGTATCCCTATATCTTTCAGGAGTTGCATCGCCAACCATATCAACAGGATTATGTATGTTTGCCTCTCTTGGAAGAGCTTTAGATAGTTCATTCAAAAATTTATCATTGAACTTTGCAAGTTTCAAGCCGCTGCTGGATATATGATCTGTAGTAACTACTCCCGCTCCGCCAGCATTTGTTGCTATTATAACTTCATCTGAATTTACCTTTATATTTGGAGCATCTCTCATAAAATTGAACAGGTCATCTATGTTTTCTACCGAGATTGCTCCAATTCTGTTGAAAGCAAGTTCATACGCTTTATAGTCTCCGGCCATAGACCCGGTATGCGAAGAAACGGCTCCTGAGGTAGATTTAAATTTTCCTCCTTTTAATACCAGCAATGGCTTTTCCTGTGAGAAGGACTGGCCTGCTTTTAAGAACTCTTTTCCATTGTTTAATCCTTCGAGATAAAGCGCAAGAACTTTTGTCTTTTCATCCGTCTTGAAGCTTTCTATTACATCTGCTTCGCTTATGTCTGTAGCATTACCTATACTTATTATTTTGCTGAAGCCGATGTTGTTTGTAGATGCATCATCAACTACTGCACTTAGCAATGCACCGCTTTGTGAAATAAAGCCAGCATGTCCTTTTATGACCTTTGAATTTGGGTCCAAAAATGTAGCATTAAAATTAGGATCCGTATTTATTACTCCTAAACAGTTTGGGCCTATTATCCTTATCTTTGACTTTGACAGAAATTTCTTTATCTCTTCTTCTCTTTTCTTGCCTTCCCCGCCTATTTCATTGAATCCTGCGCTTAGTATAACTGCTAGGGGTATTTTTGCTTTTTCGCAATCCTTTAGTATACCTAGAACCATTTCTGCTGGAATTGCAATCACTGCTATATCTATTTTTTCCTTTACATTCACTACTGATTTGTAAGCTTTTAATCCTTGCAGTTCGTCAACAAAAGGATTAATTGGAAATATTTTTCCACGGAAGGTTATTATTAAATTTTTTAGAACGGCACTACCAACCTTATTAGGATCTCTTGATGCACCTATTACTGCTATACTATTGGGCTCAAAAAATCTTTTAATATCCATACTATATTATGTAAACCCTAAAATTTAAACCCTTATAAATACAAAATTATGCTTATTAATCACTATTATTAGATAGTTATTTCTTCCCAATACACTTCCTTGTCCTGCACTGCCTTTTTAACCGCCTCTTCATTACTATTCAATTTTGAATTACCTGTCTTTATCTCTATGAATTTTATCTTTATTTTCTCAGTTTCACTCAAATTTGAAAGCCCTTCAAATTTTATGTAGTCTATTGGATTACCTAGAAATCTTAAATCTGATAGATCTCCCTCTTTTTCGTATAAAACTGGAAAGAGCTGCTCACTTATCTTTCCTTTTAATATCGGCCTTTGCAGGTTAACTGTCTTTTCCAGTGCTTTCTGCATCTCATATTTTTCCCACTGCTCTATTTTTTTCTTCAGAAGATATCTTAGTATAAAGAAAGAAACAATTGAAATTGCCACTAATCCTGTTATAACTCCCCAAAAAAATGCGTACTCCATGTAAATTAATGCAATTTAAAGAATAAAAATGTCGGGGATGGGATTTGAACCCACGACCTCCGCCTCATGAGGGCGGCGTACTACCGCTGTACTACCCCGACTTTTAAAACTTCAAACAAGATTAAAAATTCTAACGTTTATAGCCTATATCTCTTAGCAATTTATACCTCTTTTCCTTGTCATTCTCATTTTCTACGCCTAAAGGCTTCTTTCCGTCTATAACCCCTATTATACCCCTGCCTTCCAAACCATCATCATATACCAAAACTTTTAATGGATTTGCGGTGGCTGCGTATATGTTAACAACCTCCATTACATTTTTTAACCTATTAAGAACGTTTATTGGATATGCTTCTTTTAAAAGAATTACGAATGAATGCCCTGCGCCGATGTTTTTTGCAATTTCCGTGCTTTTACGTATAAGAACAGGATCATTCCCCTCATTTCTTATAAGCCTTTCTCCGGATGCCTCATTAAAAGCTACTCCAAATTTTATATTAGGGGAAGAAGAAATAAGAGCTTCGTATATATCTTCAACACTTTTTATGAAATGTGACTGGCCAAGTATTATATTTAGTCCATCGGGATCTATATTCACTTCATCTACGTTTAAACCCATAAAACTAAAAAATCCAGCTAAATATATAAAGTTATTCAATTTTATTTTATTGAAACTGTTTTAAGCAATTCAAAAAACGAGCTAACTGCTGAATTTGTTAATGAATTATTCGATGAGAAAAGAACGAAAGAGTATAAAATACTGTTATTAACTGCAAAAGCGAAGTAAGTTGTATTAAGGAAACTGCTGTTTATTACCGATATTTCATTCCCGGTTAACCCTCCAATTGTAATGTTCTTTAAAGTATAATTTATATTGGGGCTAAACCCCATAAGGTTTGATATTATGCTTTTCCTAGTTTGTAATAAACTTAAATTAGTTGAATTTACTAAAAATTGCAAATAAACCGGATTAGAAAGTTGAAACGGATTAGATTGGTTGGTTATTGTGGGTATGAATATTAAGCTGCTATACGCTTTGCCAGAAAATCCGTTACTAAGGCTCCAAGGAGAGAAAAAACTTGTAAAAGTGAAATTTATGTTTTTACTTATATAACTGTTATTTTTTATGCTATAATTAACTGACGATAATTTAGTAGGTGAAGATTTCGAAGGAGAGATTGAAACAAGTTTTAAAGCATTTAATTGAAAAAACCCAAGATAAAGAGCTACTGAGGCAATTATTAATGCAATTCCAACATAAAGATATAAAGTTCTTTTAAACATAGATAATAGATTAAATACTCAAAATAAAAGTCTTTCCTTACTCACGAATAAATATAATCAAGGAAGACAAGGCGGGATAATTATTGACAAGGATAAGAGGTAGATATGTCTGAAGAGTAGGAAAAAGATATAGTTATGGTCTGCCCATCATTAATAGTTCCTGTTTTATAGTTAGGCGCATAACCTTGTTCGACCAAGTGTCCACCGCTGCAGTAACTACCTGTAACTACATTATTTACACTAAATAAAGAGGTTGCTGAACCACCGGAACTTTCTGAAACAGAGGTGGAATGAGATTTGAAAGACTTATCTACTAATGAACCCGACCAGCCATCACTTGATAGTATATTGCTTGGCAGGCCTGATTCATTTAGAACGTCATTAAGATCGGGTGAAGGTAGATGTAGATATGGAGGTGGAATTGGATTAAAAACAAGTACTTCCGCGGTAATTAAATTACTGCCGCCGTTTCTAGATACATTAAGTATATAGTTACCAGCATTCTGAGCATTATAAACATAGGCCGTGACATTTGACCCTTTGGCATTTGAAGGAGAATTAGCTACAGTAAAGGAAGAATGAGAGCCTGAAGGCAAACTAATGATAGTATTTTCGCTCATATAGCCACTTGCTATCATTATAAGAACAACTGAATAATTAAAATCTACAGGATAACTGACATTAGCCGAATAAGTACCAGTATTAACCGAATAAGTATTAGTGGAATTATCATAGAGTTTGAAAGGTTGATTATTATCATTAAATCCAAGTAACATTGCAGAAGGGAAGTTAGCTGTAGGATTAATATAGTAAAAGCTAGAACCTGATCCTCCAACAGCTGAATATAGTGTGTTAAGAGCAGTCATATTCACAGCATATGTACAATTAGAAGAAACACTGTAGCCCCCAGCTACTCCACATAGATAACCATTATTTGTATATTTAGAGTCAATAGATAATGTTGCTTCACCAGAACTAGAGCCAGTTCCTTGTGTCTCGATTATAGGGAACCTTAAAGCTAACGCGGACTCAGATAAAGCACCCAAAAAGGATGATGCAGTACTATTAGCACTAACATTATATGCCTGTAAAGGAAAAGCGTAAAGATTATATGAAAGGGATCCGGAACTAACATTATTAGAAACGTATGTGTTTCCATTTGCGCCAACTATTTTAAAATGTTCTGTACCGGCGTCTCCATAGGCAGAAACGTTTACTTCGGAGCCACCAACACAATACTCGGTTAAAGGCCTACCGGAATACACAGCAAAAGATAGGTCATTACAAGGTGTATCAGTAAATGATACATTATAAGTTGCCCCTTCTTCTACGCTTCCAACTGAAGGATAAGGATAATAAATACCTGAATTAGTTGTTGTAAAGGACTGTGTAGATACCTGTAAAGTACTTAAATTAACCGTCAAAGAGGACGAGCTTGATGTTACTGTAGAACCGGCATAGTCTACAGACCATGGAACAATAGCCTTTGCTCCATTTGAATTATATCCATTAGTTGGCAAGTATAATTCATTAAAAGTAGTGGTGCAGTTCCATGATGAGAAATTGTAAGTTCCTCCCTGAATTACCGATGCAGAAGAAGTACATGCTAAACCATGTATAGAAGCAGTTGCAGTATAACTAGGCTGTAGGAAGTTATTGCTAGAGGTAATATTTATTGGTGAACCGGTAGGTGCAGAGTTGCTCTGCCCTGCATAAGAAACTGACCATGTACCTGAGGGTAAGCCCGTTTCATAAAATGTTGTTGTTATACACTTTGTACTCCCGCTAAAAGAGATTTGTACTGTTGAACCTGCTAATAATGCACTGCTTGATGAAGGAGAAGGAATGTATGTGGTTGTGCATACTGAAGTAGAATTTGAAAGAGAAGGAACAGAATAAGGCATAGATCCCGGCTTTGTAATGAAAGCTATAGTTGGCGTATGAGAAGTGCTTTTAATTCCATCATAAGTAACATTCCAAGTATAGCCGGAAGGAAGCTTACTTTCATCAAAAGTAGTAACGCAGGTATCAGACTCAATTGAAAAGGTTATACTTTGATTTGTACCTGCTTTTAAATAACCCGAAGAAGGAGAAGGTTTATACACATCTGTACATGCATTAGACGTTGATGTTACATCAGAAACATAAAATGAAAAATTACCTATAGTCCCTCCCGAGCTATTTGTTATAAATTCTATTGCTAAATTGCTTTTTGAATTTGCAGCCCCTCCTGAACGAGCAGTTAGCGGCTTTTTCATAGAAGTGCTTCCAATAATATTGTCATAGGTTACATTCCAGTTTAGCCCGCTCGGCAGGCCTTTTTGATTAAAGTAACTATAGCAAGTAGTGACGCCTGTAAATTGTATGTAGGTAGTTGTACCGGAGATTACGTTGCCAGATGGTGGAGTCGGCGTATAAGTTGTATAGCAATCATAATTTGCAGAAATATTTGATAAGGTATAAACCTTAAACGTGTGTTGCCCATTTAAATAAAAGTAAATCGAATCGCTGGACGAGCTTCTATTAAGATCACCATAACGTAGATACCATTTATATCCTGCGGGTAAACCTTTTTCAATAAACGTGGTTTCATTAGGTTGCTGCAATGACAATATTGAACCATTTAGATAATCTATCTGATAAACGGGAGTAGGCACGACCTGATAGCTTTTCGCTGAGACCAATAAGGAATAACTTATATTCCATATTGTTGGCAGATTATATGCTAGATAATATTTAGAACTTATGGTATAAGTCTCATTACCAGGAGTTTGATATAAGCAGTTTACTATATATCCGTATAACTGGTTGTTTATTGGATCACACTGCTGATCAGAAGTAATGTTAATGCTCCACTTGCCTCCAGTATATGTTGAGGTAAACACTCTGCTATTTCCGTTTGAACAAGCGCTGTTTAGATTAACGGCATTTCCAACACTATCAAAAACAGAAACCGATGGCTGTGCTTCATTCGTGGAATTACCTATACTGTAAAATTGCAACGAATGTAAACCCTCGTTTAAAGTTCCCAATGACAGGAACATTCCCTCTTTGTAGCTAGACGGAAGAGTTTTACCTGAGCATAGCTCACCCTCACCTAAGCTAAAAATACCGTCGCCATTTACATCATAAGGAGGCGCGCAGTTGCCTGATGTCCCTCCTGTAAATATACTTGATGCGTAGTCTAATATGCTGCCATTTGTAAAACCTGGTATACCGCTTACTCCAAAGAAAGGATTCTGGAGCATCAATATATTCAAAAGATCGTATGAATAGATTGCAGAGATTGACAAAGCTTTACCAGGCAGGTTTGACTCCAGTAAAGAAGCAGGTAAGATACTAGTAACTATATTATGTGGGCCTTCTATTTGGGATTCTGACAAACCCGTAAAGTACGCATCTTTTACAGAGTTTTGCTGCTTGCTGTTTGGAATTGAGATATTTAAAGGATAGACCTTTCCTATCACTCCTATCCCTACTCCTATATTGCTTGAATTAAGGTATTGAAGTGCATAAGCAGAGGTTGTTGAGTTGATTACAGGATTGTGATAAGCAATACAGTTATCCTGTACAGTGGGCTGCAAGTACCCTGCTTTATTAAATAAATTGCAGCTTTTGGCCTGCCCTCCTGTCCCATTTCCGTTTACATTTATCGTTTTAATTGAAGTGCCAATGCGCGTATTATTTGTAGTATAACAGGATAGCTTATTAGAAATAGAACGGTTATAACTTGCTAAAGACGCTGGTGAACTGCAAGCAGTTATTGTTCCGGTATAACCGGTTTGACATGAATAAAAATATTGGATAGTAGTTGCATTTTTAGTTATTGTAATATTTGGATTTGTAGTTATAAAGGAATCCCTTCCTGCTTCGCATCCGCCTACTTCTGCAATCCCTGCAGGATTAGTTGTGCCAACTGGATTTATTGATCCCGCAGTGGAGTAAGGATTCCATCTCCAACCATTCAATACATTATTATTTATAATGCTGGTTTCATTTCCACAAACGTAATTTGATATTAAACCTGTTTTTTCAGATTGTGATCCAATTATATTAAGATTTGTAATTTTCGATGTGGCTGAAACTATCTTAAATGATTTAGTAGAAACTGCAGAACATTCTGCTGTAATGTTATATGCTGTTGAGTTTATCTTTGCATAAGAAACACTTGTAGAGCATACTCCCGAACTTATGCTATTAGGATAACTGCATGAGGATAATTCTGAGTTTGAGCTACTATTTGTCGCATCTATACTACAATCAAATGAAAGTGAAAATGTTGAAGTAGGCGCTGCTGTAGAATTTATTATTATTTTTGAAACGGAAACAGTGAGTGAAGATGCGGATTTGGAGGCGTAAGAGTAATTAATAGCTCCATCTGTTGGAGCACAACCGTATGTATTGCCATTTAAGGTACCAATATAACAACCACCGCCAAATGAAAAGTTCCCATCGATGCCATTAGGAATTGCTTCAATGTTATCATAAGAGCCATTTGATGGTATTACATTTACAGGCTTCGTACAGGCGCTATAACTTAAAATAGTTTCGTTAGGAGAGCAACTGCCTATGTAAACTTTTCCTGATGGACTATAAAGCATCTCTATCCCCAATTGGGTAGCAGAATTATTCATTGTATAATTCTCTTTAGAACTCGAAAGATCATAAGCTGTTTCGACCCCATTTACATAAAAATTAGGAGAGCCGGATATTGTAAGGTTTTGGGGTGCCCTGCAGGAATTATATAAAGTCCCTTCTCCATTTGTGTAATTCCCGGGCTGATAAGCAAAACCTAATGAAGAAGTCGAGTTCATGTTTAAAGGTGATGCCAATGAAGCCTGAGTAGTATAGGAAGGAGTACCTCCATAAATACAATATAATTTTTCTGGATTCAATATGTTGTTAGCCGATATATTTACGGCTGGAACATAATTGCCAACAATACCAGTAATATTCGAACTGGAATACGTGTAATTTGCACATTTGTTAAGCACATTAATAGAATTGTTTACATTGGTATAAGTTTGATTTAAAACTCCTAAACTTACATTATCATAAGAATTATATCCAACATTTATTGCGGGCGGAACATAAAACCCATTTAATCTGCTATCCTGTAAATAAGAGAAATTCGATATCAACTGATTCTGCACCTTGAAATTTATCGGAGAGCCTGACGCAAATATGGAATCAGTTATTATAGGAGAATTTACGTAGAAACAGTATACACTGCTTATTAACTGGGAAGGCGCAGCCGTCTGATAGATTTTATTATTCTTATAGTTTATATCTCCAAAGCCAGTTTCGGGGAATTCGACAGTCTGCGAAGATGAATAACTTACAGTAAAGCAGTCCTCAACTGGGCCTTCCGCGGTCTGGGATATTGTTGCTGAGGAAGTAGAAACATTATTAAATAAAAGATTACCAAGTTTTTGGCCTGCTGTAAATGAATATAAACATGGCCCAAAACCAGAGTGGCAGCTGCTTATAAGATCTGTATTGAATGAATTTGTGGATATCTGAACATTATATTGAGTACTGTTATACCGTATCCAGTTATAATCGTAGGGAATTGAAGGAGAATTACTCTCAAATACAGAATACTTGAATATATTGCCAACATTTCCGACAAATACATAATTACAGGACTGAGAACCTGAGGAGAGTACTTGATAAGGAACTTGTGCATAAGGATACGGAAATTGAGTTACGAGCCTTATATTATTACAGCCGCCAAAAGTATTTGGAAGGCTAAACTGAATAGGTTCGCCCATTACGCCTTCGCTTGGCAATGTTAAGTTATACTCAAATTTCGGGGCATCAGAAATGGCAGAGGGATTCATAAACAGTAAATTCTTATAGTTTTTGTTGTAATTTGCTGGTGAAATAAATGCGGCTTCGGGAAGCAAACTACCATTATTATTGTAATTAAATGTTATTAATGCCTCTGATAAGTTACACCCTGAGTTATATTGCACTATCCCATTATAAACTACTACATCATTTACGGAGGTACAGGTGTTGCTATTAGGCTTTATACTAAGATCCTGCGTATTCAATGGGACGCCATTTAGACTAATATTAAAAGCAGTGCTGTTTATAGTTTGAATAGATAAACCTGACTGGATATCCCCACTCCCTAAATACGCATTATTGGATTTGTTTATGAATACTGCTCTTAGATAGGTGAAATCGCTGGTCAGATTACACATTATTGTGCCATTTGGTAAAAAGTATTCCCCAGAATGTATGGCGGTAGCCTCCAAATTGCCGGTATTGTTATAATTATTTACTATATTACAATTAAAAGGGGTCCCATTTATATTATAAAGATATAGTGTTGAATTATAAAGTTGCCGAGTTAGAGGAACTACTGAAAAGATTAATGTAATCCCATTATTAATCGTTGTATTTATTGGCAAAGTAACCATAAACAGCCCATGTTTGGATGAAGCCGATAAAGTTTCGTTACCCGCCATAAGAACTGTCCCGCCGGAACTTTCATTTGACAGATTTAAATTAGAATTATTGTACATATCGACGAAGAAGGGACCATACTTAGAAGATATATTTATATAAGAATCATTTACAACTGCCTTGCTTAAACAGGATGAAACTAAAGATGAAGAGCCTGATTCAAATGTTGCATTTGCAGAGGTATTTTCACTGTGAGAACACAGAAGAGATCCTTTACTAGTTAAGGAGAAAGTAAATGAATTATTTGAAAACGTTGAATAATTAACCAAAGTATCCGTACCTCCTATTCTTAATATTGATGGATCACTGACTATTGAATTTGAAAAAATATTAAAATTGAGAGAACTGTTTGGAAGAGAGACGGGAAAAGAGGATACTGTTGAATTAAGGGAATTATACAAACTTGAAAGGTTATTAAAAAGATTACCTTCGTTTCCATTCCCAAAATATGTAAATGTTTCATAGTTAAAATTACCCGAGGTTATATTAAGTGTAGGCTTTTCAATCTGGAAAGATGAAGTGGAAAGAGAGTACTGTGGCAGGTTATTGTAGTTTAAAGCCACCTGATCAGAATAAGGCATAAATAAAATCCCTGTCCAGCTTGTTATCAATACCTCACTTGCCTGCTTGGTATTGCCGGAGTATAAACTATCTGACAAAGCATAATTTAAATTAGAAGGAGAAATTATCTGCTTATTCCAAAAAACCCCAAAATCCTGTAAATTGTCAGGAGAGGCAAAACAGGATATAGATGAGCCTTTAAGTTGGCTAGACACTAAAAGATAAGAACCGCTACCGTTTAAAATTGATACTGAAGGATTTGCTGTTATATTTAATGCATCTGAAGTAGAATTAACGGCAGTTACATTAATGAAAAGGTTATCACGAGATATGTCAACTCCTCTCATTGGGGAGTTTGAAAGATTGAAAGTATAGCTGGAGATATACTGCCAGATAGGGGATACGGATCCGCTTCCAGGCGTTATTATTTCATTATTATGTATCTGAGAAGCATTTTCAGTAGACGATGGAACAAGAGGATTTACCGTAAGAGCGCCAGGATTCAATAACGTTGGTGAGGGAGAATTGCCGTTTGGGGTATTCCATGAAACATTGAAAGTATTTCCAAAGAAAACGCTCAGATTGTATTTTCCTGAAAGCAAGGCATCGAAAAGAGGAATTGGAACCTCCAAAGTAAATGTTGCTGTGCCATTTGGCTCTATCACTGGAACATTAGAATTACCGGAATTTGAGTGGACAAACAGGGTATTGGCTGTTCTTATTAGATTATTTGGTAAACCAGCCCCTGCATCATATATCCACATGCCAAGCAATGAATTATTGAAAGGGCCGTTTTCATATCCTTGGCCGGCGTTAAATAGAGACTGTATAGCGATAGGATTTAGCGGGTGACCTGGATCAAAAACGTACATATCCGTATTAAAGTTATTATTGTAATCTACCTGTATAATGCCAGTCGTGGCCTTCATAGCCCCTATAAAATCTTTATACAAATTGTAGGTTGCGCTTTGAAGGTTTTCTGAATTGTAGAATATTGTGCTTAAGTTATTGTTTCCGTATAAAGCCACAAGATAAGGATTGGTTATGTTCGTATTTCCAACATTCCTAACGGTTATAACTAAGTTAACAGAAGATGAATTAGCGTTGAATTCTGGACAGTTTGTACTTATGTTTTGTAGGAACAGAGTGGAATTTGCAGTTGGATCGGAGGGATTTTTCTGCCCCCTAAATAAACCGCAATAATCTCCCGCATTATTTGCAACATATATTGAATTTATCCATGCATCGGTTATATTTTCTGCTTTTATGCCCGTTGAAGTACATGCAATATTGGTCGCAAATATGCCGTCTTTGAAATTTAGATAATTGCTTGCGCCATTACTAAAACAATTGGTGTTGTTGAAAAACGCATTGCACTTTCCAATTGCATGAGTATAATTTTCAAGAGAGGTAGGAGGTATAATCCGGGTATAGCTTGGAGAGGTATATAATCCATTGCTACTATTAAAATCTTCGCCATAGAAACAAAAACTATCCAAAGCGGCTAACGTAAAATTATTTTGAAAATTGGTACTCGAATAACCTGGGGAGAATGCATCATTGTACAATTGATTGTTTTGTATATTATTGGATAACCAAAGCCTTTGATACGAGATATTGTTCATAGTTTTAGGGTTCTCAAATGTGCAGCTGCTTAACGTGTTATTAATGCTAGAATTCCATGCACATATTGGGAATATCCCGTCCGTCCTAAACATAAGGTACATTGCATTACCGTAATTTGGGTAATATGTCGCTTCGAGATCAGGAGAAGTAAATGTATCGGCGGATTCGGTAACTGAGTTTAAAAATTCTGAATTTCCATTACAATTTGGGAAACTCCCTCCTTTTGTACATACAATAGAAGAAATGCTTGTATTTGATGTGTATATACTAATATTTCTATTAATACCTCCATTAGAGCCGTAATAAGATATAGGAACGGGGGTTGAAAATTGACTTGAGACATTTAAATATTGGATATCCCCTTTGTTTCCTTTCGGAAACTTAGCATAGTTTAAAGAAGGCATAGTATAAGCAAATGGAGGATTTATTGACTGTATCTGATATGATAAAAGTGAATTGTAGAAACTAGTCCATATATTGCCAAGTGTAAGTATTTTCCCATAGAGATAATCTGGGCCGTATCCATTTTGATTTGATGATGCCAAAAAAACGGAAGGAGTAAAACCACTTAAAGTAATTATATTATGTAATGTACCAACAGCACCGGGATAATCTATATAATCATGTATAAACGTAGACCCGCATGAAACAGCAGGTATTATTAATGTGCTTTTTGGTATGCTGCCTGAAAAAGTTGTATAACCCGTAAATGAGTTATTTACAGCGTATAAATAATTATTATTTTTATTTGATAACCCTGAATATAAATGTAAGGTGGAGTTACTCCAATTTATAAAATTTTGGTAGGGATATTGGGCAGATGGCAATTGATAAAAAGAAAGATAAATTGGGATTTGCAGGTTGCCCACCGGTGTTAGGATATTCGCCTTAGAATAAAGATTTGCGTAGTTTACCCCCTTATTATTTGGAAAGTTGTTATCTTGTTCAGGAAACCCAAGATAGCCTACTAGATTAGTAAAATTGCCTTTTACAGGCCCACCACCACATGAAAACAAGGAGAAAAGGCTAAAACAGAGGTGTGGAGCGGTTATCTTGGTTACCGCGTTGCAATAATACCCATTTGATGAGAAATTTACATTTCCTGGATAAAAATTCTCATTAAAAAATAAATTATTATTTGAATAAACTGAAGAGGTGTAAACATATTCGTTTTCTGGTATTGGACTTGATGGATCAGAACTACTGTACGTTGAGACTAAATTTGAAAGAGTATGCGGCGTATTGTTTAGAGTATTTATTTTGGATTGGAAAGTCGTATGAACTACGCCTGCGATCGACAATACGGTCAAACCCTTATTTATGAGAAGAAAAGACAGTATTACGATTGTTAATACCATTAAAGACTCTATAAACAATTTTCGTTTAGTTCCCATATTTCACGGCCAATTTGTATAAGTTTGCTTCCCTATTACAGTTAACCCAGGATAAAGCGTATTAAAGTTATTATATAATTCATTTATATTAAAGTTTGGGGGATACGCAGAGTATGTCGCATTGAGAAGTGTTAATTTGAATGGATTCACGTTTATACATGCAAACTCTTCATAATAAGAATTCAAAGTAGAATTGTAGATATATGGAGGCACCGGCTCTGTATTTGAAAGATTCAATCCTATTTTAGAGTAATATGCATTAAAATCGTGCTGTCCATTGTTAGGGTAAAAGAATGTAAAAGGTTGGTTATTTGAATTTGCAGAATAAAAGAACGGGAAAACCGCTGAACCATTGTCAGAAAACTTTCCTTTATAAAATGCACCCTGTCCATAAACTATATACAACTCATTTGGTACAGAATTTGTAAGATTTATCCAAATCACACCGCCATTCTGAATAGCTGTTTGATTCCACCAATAAAGCTGTGAAGCTCCATTAGTTGAATTAACGCCAAAAATCCTTATATAATTTGGAATTAAATAACCAAAATTGAAATTACTATTAAGAGTTATCGTGAGTTGATAAGCACTTGAAAAAGAAGAAGGATTTAGAAGTATTTCATTGAAATAAGTATTATTATCAGTTGTAAGCCCAAATGAGGAATTTAATAGAGGGTTTAATTGAGATGCAGGAGAGTAAGCTATTTCTGTTTTGACCGGCTTGTAATATGGCAGGTAATTACTTACAAAAGCATAGCTTACAATATCAGATGACGGCTTAGAGGTAGTTGATATACCTAATAGATTGATATTTGAGGTAATAGAAGAAGAATTGCTATAAAAACTGCTTTGAAGATTAGAATTAAGATATGCTGTAAAATTGCAGCCATTTTGATTTAAACAGTAACGATTGAAACTTAGTTCATTCTCGGTAGCAGGCGAAATGTAATTATTTGAACCGCTCAGTAAACTTTCTGAATTTTTTGATATAGAATAGTTATACAGTCCATTTGGGTTCTGTACCGAGTTAAACGAAGCTGATATTATGGGATTGTTCAGAAGATAATCGCTAGAGAAGAATGCGCTTATTCCTGCGTATGGCCCCGTTGAATTAAAGCCTACATTGAAACTTAAGTTAATGGGTAAATTTAAAGAGCCATTGTACAATGCAAATGTCTTGTTGTAAAATGACAATCTGGCTGAACCTGCTCCTCCTCCGTAAACTGAAACAAGTCTATAGTTACTGCTTTGAGAACTTGTGAAATTTTTGCTGTCTATTATGAAGTAATCTGGACATGTATTGCTACTTGTTATCCAGTTCTTATAAGAAAAACTAGAAAGTTTATAGTAGGGACAAAAATACTGCCCATTTGACATGTTAGTGCAGTATTCTCCACCCGGAGCTGAACTAGTAGAATTCAAGTACTGTTCCATAGTATAGTTATTTGTCTGTAAACTGGCAATACAAGTATGATTTAAGAATAACTGAGAGATAACGGGGGCGCAGTTAATATAAGTCAGATTGTTTGTTGTAAGTGCCTCGGAAAATCCAGGATACCCTGTAGAATACGGTGAATTTTGTATTCCGCATGCTTCGCTTGGATTTAAATTAAGGCTGTTCTGGTAACCAAATTCTAAGGATATAGGTATTCCAAGTATTTCTTCGGAGAAATTCTCTAAAGGTAAGCTTTTTACAGAATATGAATAATTGGATTTTACGCTGTAATTGCTTGCGTTTACACATGAACCTAGCTCGCTTGCATTAATAGAAAGATTTAAAACATTTATATTAAAATTAGCGCCTGAAAGAAAACTTAATTCTTGTGGCATCTGACTTTGAAGCAAATATTCTATGTCCTGAGAGAGCGTAGTAGATAACAAATTTCTACAATAAACTAAATCAGACGAATTTTGTTCACAGTTGTATATATAAGTACCATAGTAAGGCTCTTTTACCCTGTTTAATTTATCCAAAAGATAATTTGTCCCTTGTGGTGAACCTAACTGCAGAATCAGTGCAGAGTACCAGTCGTATTTTGGCCTGCCATTAACGGAAACTGTCTTAAGGTTTACGGAGTTTATTGTATTTGAAATATAGTTATCTATTTCATACTGAGCAAATCCCTCTATATTCTTATTTCCTACCGGAAAACTTTGATTAACGAAGGCTATGCTTAACTGCAGTAACTGGCTTAAGTAGTTTTCTCCTGTTATAGAATCAGAGAGAGTAAGGCAGTTTTGTAGGTCGTATTGGCCTTCATTATAATTTACGCATACCTGTGGAGAATACAATGGAAGCAAAGAATATGAAACGTAAAGGTTCTGGTTATTGGGAAATAAAAGGTTCTGAGCACCGGAATTCTGTATGCTATTAAGTATGTATTTATAATAAACGAAATTTGGTTGCATACCAAACAGCATATAATTAGTAGGAGTTATAGAGAATATACCATTAGTGTTTGAAGTAACTGAAAAAGTATAGTTAGTGCCATCAAACAAAAATCCACTTTTTGAACCATTAACAAGTTGTATTTTGCTTGGTAGATTGTTTGCATTATCATATGAAATCACACTGTTAAACGTGTATAAATTTTCGTTTGGCATTGGAGTCAGGTAAAATGAAGTCGCACCAGATACTGTGTTTGTGTAAATTATTGCCACATTTCCATTGGGAAATGTAACTAAGGTATATTGACTTGACGGAGAAAGCCCAGATCCTTTAAAAAAAGCACTAACTGCAGTCGACTGATCTATAACTCCGGAAACTACGCCTTGAATAGGAAGGGAAGCAAATGTCATGCCTGACAGATTAAAATTAACGCCTAAAGAAACATTCGCATATGTATAAGCGCAGCCTTTTGATGACCATTCGCATACTGAAAATGTAGATGAAGAGCTATTGTATAAAAATTCATATTTGTTGCTTAAAAAAGGCGCAGAAAAATTTCCGAAAAACCCGGTGCTATTCTTATTGGAGAGATTAAGCAGTAGATTAGAATGTATGTTTATGTTAGAAGAATTTATTATATCAAATGAATTTTTGTTGAGCAGAGTTTCGAGACCATATTCTATCAGGTTGTTATTTGGGAGGCATATCTGACCTGCTAGATTCCTCCAGTAATACACCTTCGGAACAGGCACAAATGGTAGAGACTTAGAGGTATTAATATACCCACAGCCAAAAGTGCTTGGCTGTAATGTCAAGCCGTCAAAAAGCTCTGCTTTCTGAAAATTATAGTTTGCTTCCTGGATAAGATAGTTTTTTAAAGCCATCGTCTGATAAATGCTATTCTGAGCACTTATCTCTATTTTAGAACTAAGCCCGACATTGCCCAGGTATCCAAACGTATTTAAGGTAATATATATTGTAGCAGCGACCATGCCCAGCACTACAATCATGTTTGCCTGCCCTTTATTATTTAGCATCTTAAGTTACCACCCCGTAAATTCTATAAGGCTTAGAAGGATCCATAGGATTATAAACCTGTAAACTACATTCTGAAGTGCCGGTTACTCCGGAAGGAATCTGGTTTAAAAATACCTTCATATTAAGAGCATTTAGAGTAGCCGTTTCCTGTCCAGTTAAAACTTGAAAATCGCTTAGAGAAAAACCAGAAAAATAACCTATAAAATCGCTGTAAAGCGAAGAAGAATTATACAGGTAAGATTGCATATAATTATAATTAGGATTACAGGAACCGCTGCAATTGGTAGATAATGACTGCTCCTTATTTGAATTTGCCAAAGAATACTGACTTGGGTTATACAATGCAAGCTGAGACAACGCAAATGCATTATGAACATAGTAGGTACCATACAGAGTATCGAGTGCAAAATTACATGACAGGGATACGGGCTGCTGACTTACCGCTGTTAAAAGATTTCCAGTAGCTCCTTGAAGCAAACTATACGCCAGAACAGCTAAAACTACCGCCGCTAAAGGAGCTAAAACTAAGTCTAGCATTGTAAGCTGCCCTTTTCTCCCAATTCTAACTGTAAGGTGGAATTCCATAAGTAACCTGAACCTGTAACACGCCGCTGTTTTCGAAAGTCGGCTGACCCTGCCCATTAGTAAACTGTATTTCTACCGGGAAACTTTCAGTATATGTATTTTCAGAATAGAAAATAGACGCTAAAGCATATTGAGGTGCTATTTCACTAGTAGATTGCTGGCCTATTGCAAGTATTATATTGAATTGGATTAGACCTCCCGTAGCAATCATAATCGGAATGCTAACAGCAAGGCTGGCTGCCATCGCAGCATACTCTGCTTTCTTTGCAAATGATTGAATTGATGCTTCAACTTGTGGAAAACTACCCCCAAAATTAAATTGATTATAATTGGAGAGGTATAACGCCCCTGTTGGCCCAAGATCAGTTGGATCTTGTGTATCATATAATGTCAATGAAACGCCAGTTGCCGCAGCGATATCTGACTGTAAAGCAGGAATATTTGTCGCGCCACCAAAATATATATACTGCATGCATGAAAGGAAATAATTTTCGATAAATTTGTTTATATTTACCACGCCAGGTTCAGTGTATGAAGAAGAATATAACGGCCCTCCCGAAGCATTGAGGCTTGAATTATAATAAGAGACAGTATTCTTATATGCAAAACAATTCGGAGAAGTTATCAGTCTTGTACCTATCCCCGCTGCAACGGCTTCTGAATTTGCAAAAACGCTAGTACTATTAATTTGAGAAACACTGAACGACAAAACAACTAAAAGAAGAGCAAACGCGACTATTAATATGCCTGCATTCAAAAAAGCCATCATCTCAGTTAATGCCATGGTTATTTAGCTTACGAAAAGTAAGTCCCTCCGTATAAATTTGGATTATTAGGGTACACACCAAAAACTAAATTATTGTAAACATTACTTATAGTATAATTTGTTATACCGTTAAACTGCGTCTTTGTAAACTCAAGCGTTACGTTTGAATAGTCTGTTTCATAGTAAGAAAGGTCTGTATTGGATGAAAACGTGCTTAGTGGATAAACCAAAAAGTTAAACAAAGAAGTTGAAATACCTGTTTGAATCTTCGGACCAGTTTTTCCTAAGAGATTTTCAACAAAAGACGCAACTGGAAAATCTATTCCTGCGTAGTTTTTAATTCGTGCACCGCCCCCACTTATAAAATTACCAGCCGATAAGAAAGCATCGCTTGAAGTTACTGCATTTGGAAAATCTGACACTGGAACCGAGAAACCAACTAAGGAGAAGTTGTTTATGTAAAAATCATTACTTCCAGGCATGTTGTTTAAATTTGATAGTTCATTTTGTGTCAAATCCATATTTACCTTGCCGCTACTAAGATTAGTTATATTAACACAGGAGATAGGAGAGCCATATTCTGTAACATTAAATGTAAGAACATTAAAACTATTTACATCTAAGATAGGAGAGCCGAAGGAATCAATGACCATTCTGTATACACATAAATTTACATCTGTTTTTTGATTTGAGATAGCCAAAGACTCTCCTGGTGGCAATAAAAGTGTTATGTTTTTAGTAGTTGATTTTGAATTAAAAAGATTATTAAGCTCTGTTTGCAAGGTATTAGGAAATAAGGCGTTGTTTGGCGAGCAAAGAGTATTGTAAAGCCCCTGAGATATTGAAAAAGAGATAGAACCATTTCCACTTGGCTGTATAACGGTCCTTAAATTCTGTCCTGGTTCAGACGCAGTCTGCGCAAGTTCACACATATCATTCATATCAGTTATCAAAGGACTAGTAACTTGTGTAGGCCTTCCGCTTGATTGACCATTAAGATAAATCTCTCCACCATACCCCACAAAATAAGTACCTAATGGTAGAATACTGTTAATCTTAGTATATACATTCAAAAATGTAGTAACCGCGCCAAGTTGAGAGATTACTGCTGAGGCACCGCTTCCAGCAGAGCTGGCGTAAGTATTTCTGTTTAAAGGCTGGGGCGGAAGACTTAAGCAGCTAGCAGTCCTAGCATAAACAAGAAATGCATTCTGTGCGAGGAAAAAGGGGATAGCAAGTAATGGATCATTCCCATTTGCTGATAAATTTGCTGAGCCAATAAATGAATTTTTAGAACTTAAAACGCCCGGGGCAGAAACTCCTGAAATTGGTGTCCCATACGGGTTATTGGAAGCTGTTGTAGACACTGAATTAGAAAGTTCTGATAAAATATTCTGTTTTATAGCAACCTGTTTTGAAGCAAAAAGCGTTAGAGTATCCTTTCCGAGCCCTGGTGGCAATGAATTCAGGGTCTGTTCACTTGATAGTAATTGAGAGTATTGCTGCAAGACATAATCCGCTGCAGCATATTTAAATGGCATTGGTTCCTGTGTAAGATACGCTGCAGATATCTGTTGGCTTATTGAAACAGAAGGACCAGTCAAAGCGCCTACCTGCTGGCCATTTATATAAACTCCCTTAGTAACATACGTATTTAGATTACGGCCACTAGTTCCGAACCATAATTCTATTATTGGCACTGAAACTAATGCAACAGAAAGAGATGCAACTGCAGTCGGTATTAAAACCTTTAGACTAGGCAAAGCATCACGAATGGTTGAAAGAGCACTAAATAAAAGAGAATTTTCCGGCAAATCCTGTACTAAAGGATGCCTTAAATTAGTGTATATCTTGCCTTGTTTTATGGCGCTTTTTATGCGACTTGCTAAACTACTTGTGGGTGCAACTCCTTCCTCCTCTAAGTCTCCAGTTAGCTCACCGCTTAAAACTGATTTAGAAAGCTGTGCTTGCTCTTGTAATACAGATTCTGCCTCTGTTGCCGCTTCCTCTTTTGTGATCTGTGCAGCATCACCTACCGCTTGATCAGCAGCCGATTCGCTTCCGCCTACCCCCCCAAAACCATAGCCTACCATAAAACAAAGAGCAATACTAAATATATTTTTACCTGAATCTAAAGTTGGGCCATTGGCATAGGATAAATTATATATTTTAGACCCTCCCGCACAAGTATAAGCTGCTATTGATGGATCCCATGTGCACAATGAGTTATTTCCTGTTAAGGTTATTGCCATCGAGGAAGGCGCACTATACAAAGAATTTATTGAAAATGCTATGTTATCGGCAAATAATTGCAGAGACCTCGCGCCATTTTGAAAAAAAAGACCTTGTAAGTTAGCAAAATAAACACCTACTAAGAGAAAGGCGGCAGATAGGATAATAACCCCTATACCTATAACTATCTGTGCCTTATTAGTCAACATAAATGATTATAAGTTATGTTGATATTTATCCTTTATTCTCTCTAGAAAGTAATTAAGTTTTTACAATCGGCTAAAAAGTATATTCTATCTCACTTCAGAACTGTATTTCTCCTGAAATTTCTTGAATGCGTTGCCTAAATCATTTTATTGTAGCTTTTCAATTCTTCTGCAACTTTGTATGAAAACATTTTTGCTCTATTTATCATTTATGGATATGCCCGATTTTAAAAGCCAATCGGAAGTTGTCAAAAAATAAATTGCATTTGATTTAAGTACCTCATCTTTACTTAACCTGTAAACCTTTCCTCTTATCTTATGTAATTTAGAAAGTGCAATGGATGCTATTTTGGGTTTATTAGATCTAACAGAGATAAATTTAGAAGTTTTACATATACTGAAGGTCAGTATATAGTACTAATATCTAAATACTTTCAACGCTGTAAAACTACCCTAAAGCGCCCGGGGCAGGATTCGAACCTGCAACGCCTTGGTTAACAGCCAAGTGCTCTGCCGTTGAGCTACTCGGGCATCAATTAACAGATATTGATTTTGGAGACATATATTCTTTTATTTTAAGCAATATAAATTTATTGAAATCCTTAACATTGTAAATCTTATCATAACAGATGAATTTTCCTGCAATAAACACATTTTTATGTACATTAATAAAATTTTTAACTATCTCCACCTTGGAAAAGACTTCAGGACCGTATACTTTTTTAGTTTTTGTCTTAGGCACATTTTTAACTTGAAGGAACAAACTTGCACTTTTTTCATTAAAATCTACATCAAAGGAGTATATCTCTATGTCCTCTGCTTTAAGTTCTTTTACCAGCCTATCTAAGTTCTTTATGTACCTTGAAAGAAAGACGTCTTTAGGCTGAATTATTTTTGTGGTAAAAACAAATAATTTTGTTCCGCGTGCTTTAACCTCTTTTAGCACTCTTTTCTTAATACTCTGCTTTATAAAAAAATCAAACGAAGGAAAAAGATAGAAACGCTTCATAGAAAAAACAAACCTTGATAGGTTTTCTTCACTCACGGAAGCGCATATATTTCTTTTTGTATTAGTTGGATCGGAAAGAAAGATATGGGAACTGTTTTTATTCAAAGCTTTTCCAATTATGATAGGTGGTTTCCATGAATTAACTGCTTCCACCAAAGCAGTGAAACTCCCAAATTCTTTTGTCATTACCTCTAATGAATAACCTGAAAAACCGTGCATGTATGTCTCAGAACCATAACAGTTATTAGCCTTACAAAAGGCCTTTAATATTATAACATCCTTTTTCTGTGAACTAGACAAAGAAGAATTTATATAGTCTGCATGAAGAACGGATAAATCTATAGAATTCTCTACTGAGTTTATATCGGAAAAGCGAAGGACAGGGACAACTTCTACTTCTATTCCATTAAATAGCCCCCTAAAATATTTCCTTGTCCCAAAGGTTGGAATGAAATTCTTGGGAACTAAAGATGACAAGCTTTTCATTTCCTCTTCTGAATTAAAAATTGCAAATAGGTCTATATCACTTTCATTCTTTATCCATGTTCCTTTTGCATAAGAACCGCTAAATTTAAACTCAACGCCTACTCCCGTGTTCCTTGCATTTTTATTTAATAAGGTTATTAACTCTTCTGCAGTTTTATCGAGCTTGGCTTTCTCTTTTTCGGAAGGCACAAACACAGAATATGCTTTATCAAGTACTTTTTTAAACTTATCCATAGCAATATATCATTTGAAAGGTATTAATAAATTATATACCGCATAAAATTATCATAGAATAAAACATACGATGGAAAGTATATCAGCAAAATTAGAGAAGGTCTTAAAAGAGGTTGGATTCACTGACCTTACAGAAATACAAAAGATAGTCATACCAAAGATAAAGGAAGGAAGGAACATTATATTTAGAGCGCCTACAGGTTATGGAAAAACCCTTGCAGCGTTTTTACCTTTGCTTGACAAATTAAATCCTGACTCAGAAGGTATACAACTTCTTTACATAACGCCATTGAAATCATTAAACAGGGACATATTCAAAAATATAATAACAATAAGCAATAAAATGGGGATAGAAGTCGACATAAGACATGGAGATACAACTGCATATGAAAGAGCAAATCAATCGCAAATGCCCCCACATTGCCTTATAACAACGCCAGAAACCGTTCAGTCAATGATGCTCAGCAAAAAGCTAGTGGAAAAATTAAAAAATCTAAAGTATGTAATTGTAGATGAAGTCCAAAGCTTGATGGAATCTAAGAGAGGAACTCAATTCTCAGTTGGCCTTGAAAGACTTCGTAGACTTTCAAATTTTCAGGTAGTAGGCATAAGCGCAACAATAGCAGATTTTAAAGAAACAAAGGAATATCTGTCGGCTGAAGAAAGTGTTGAATTTTCTGGTGACAAGAAGTATGATATTGAAGTTGCTTACCCTAGTTTCAACAATGAAGATGAGGAAGTAGCTTCAAAAGAAAATGTTAGCAAACTTGTTGCAAATTCATTAAGATATATAAGTGATGAAATAAAAAATTCCAAATCAACAATAATATTTACAAACACTAGAGAGACGGCTGAACTTTTAGGCTCTAGATTAAGCAAATTCCTTAAAGACAAAAAAATGGAGGTGCACCATAGTTCGCTTTCAAAGGAGGTTAGAACAGAGATAGAAAACGCATTCAAAGTTGGTGAAATAGACATTATGATAGCTACTAGTTCTTTGGAACTTGGAATAGACATAGGAAATGTAGATTTGGTAATACAATACATGTCTCCAAGACAGGTAGTGAAACTTATACAGAGAGTAGGCAGATCAAACCACAATCAGATGGGAATAGCAAAAGGAAAGCTTGTTACTATAAATATAGATGATTATTTGGAGAGTAAATCAATAGACAATTGCAGATTAAAAGGAGAACTTGAAGTTATATCTCTACCAATCGGAAGCCTAGATATACTTGCACATCAAATAGTTGGTTTGATTATAGACGGAGTGCAGAAAAAAGACGAAATATTTCAGATAATAAAAAAGAGCTACGCTTACAAAGAACTGAAAAAAGAGAAATTTGAAGAAGTAATTGATTTTCTTATAAAACATTACATGATTAGATATTATGGAGATCAGCTTATTAGAACTAGAAAGGGCCTGCTTTTTTACATAAATAACATCTCATCAATTCCTGACAGAAAAAACTACATTGTAATAGATAACCAACTCAACAAAAGAATAGGCGTATTAGATGAAGAGTTCGTAGCCGAAAATGGAAAAGAAGGAAACAATTTTATAATGCGTGGGGAAAACTGGAAAATAGTAAAAATAGAAAATCAGAGGATTGAAGTCGTAAGAACAAACAGTAGTATAGGGGCAATACCTGCATGGGAAGGGGAGCTAATGCCAGTATATAGATTCGTGGCTGAAGAAGCAGCAGATTTAAGAGAGAAGTACTCTAACAAATTTTCAGTTTTGAAAGAGCAGAAGGAGAATTTCATCATCCCAAACTCAAAAAGAATAGTTATAGAAAAGGTGGAGAACTATGCAATAATCCATTCGACCTTTGGAAGCATGACAAACGAAGCGCTTTCGAAGGCAATAACGTCTAAGATAACAGAAATAATCGGAGAAAGCGTTGTAAGCAAAGTTGACCCTTACAGGATAACGATAAAAACGTTCATCCCTCCAGAAAAAATAAAGGACATACTTATAAATTTAAATGATATTGAAAAAAGAATAAAAGAAAGCATAAAGAGAACTTCCTTATATGAATATAGATTTCTTAATATAGCAAAAAGGTTCGGGATTATAAACAAATATGCAGACTTTACAAAGATGAGACTAAGAAGTCTTGTAGAGATGTATGATAATAGTGTAGCAGAAGAAGAAACATTCAAAGAGATTTTTTCCAGTAAGATAGCTGTAAAATCCGCAGAGGATGTACTTAACAAAATAAATAAAGGGGAGATAGAGGTTATTGTAAACAAAGGTGAAGCCTCGCCGCTTACTTATGAGGGACTGGAAAGCAATTATGGCGGTTCTATAATAAAGCCCGAAGAAGCAAGAAAGGTACTAAGGCAACTGGTTATTGAAAGGATAGAGAACACGGAGATATTCATGCAGTGCATGAACTGCGGGTACAAGATAGGGCACATGCTGGTAAAAAACACCGATGGGATAAAATGTCACAAATGCAAAGCAAGGTATATAGGATTCTACAAAATAAGACAGAGGGACATTTATGAAAAGGTATTAAAGAAGGCGCTTAAAAACAAGAAATTAAACAAGGAAGAGAAGCTACTATTTGAAAGCGTTAAACAGAACGGCGCATTGTACTTAGGCTATGATAAAAAAGCATGTGTAGTAAGTTCAGCTTATGGAATAGGAGCAAAGACCGCTAGCAGGATTTTATCTTCATACAGCAAAAATGAAGATGAACTTGTAGACAAAATAATCGAAGCAGAAAAAAATTACATAGAAACGAAAGAATACTGGAAATAAATAATAATACAATTTTTAATGATAATATAAAAATTAAACAAAAATGTCATCTACATTGTGGTCTTTTCCATGAGAAACGCATATTAAATCTGGCTTTAACTCCTTTATTTTGTTAATGCTATTTATAAGAGAGATATAATCTTCAAAGAAGGGGGGTAGCTCCAGCCTTTTATCAGTTCCCTGCATTAAATCTCCGACTATTGCCGTTTTTGAATCTATAAGATATATAGATATAGAGTCTTTTGTATGCCCAGGAGTTTCTATTATCTTTGCGTTTATACCCATCTCCTTTGGAAATATCCCTTCCTTAAGCTTCATGTCTGGCTTTATGAACTTTGGCTTTATGAACTTAGCTATTATCGGTAGTAACCGAACAAAAAAATTATTCTTAACTGATTTTGAATTTGATACCGGCATTAAAAGCCCCTTAGTACCATCAACATATAACATACCTTTTTCACTTATTCCTAAGTGAGCATTGCTCATCTTCTGCAATGCATAAGCACTCCCAAAATGATCCATGTGAGAATGCGTTAAAATAATGTATTTTATATCACTGACGGATTTGCCTATACTATTTATGTATGAAATTATTTTTTTCTCACTGTTTGGTAAACCCGTATCTATTAATATAAAACCGTCTTTAGATTTTATGAGAAAAACTTTAACATATCCAAGATTTATTTCGTGCAACTGATCATTTATCTTTACTCCTAAACTTTTTTTAGCCATAACTATGCAATATACCCTCTCTAGATAGTAAGGCATCCGAAGCTATCTGCTGCTTAAATATTTTCTGCTTCTTTGCCGCGTATTTTAGGAATTTAAAGAATCCTTTGTACCACTTTTTCTGCTCTAATCCATTCAATAATCCGACTGTATTGCAGTAATTCAACCCGCTCTTTGCTTTATATTCTTTATAATAAGTTTCTCTCAACACTAATATCTTGTTCCAAACTAGTGTTTTCCAACCTAGGTATTTTGAAAACATCCTTTTTTGTTTTTTATTGGCCCCTCTCCTAAATTTATATGGCATAAACATATTGTTATTCTATTCTTTATGCTATTTATGTTTTCCAGTTTTGGTTCTCTTTCATGCTATCTTAAGCAGGTAGGTTTTAAACCCTCTTTTAATAAAAATTTTAGATAAACGTTTATTATGAAATAAAAGCGCTCAGAAGCTACCCTACTCTTCATTGCAAAGCTCAGCAGGTGTTCATTTCATCATTGCGCCAATCAATTCAAATTAATCCTCGGTATTGTGGTTGAATTACTTGAAGAATTTCCAGACGTAAAAAATACAAGTATAAACGTAGAATTTGAATCTATAGACGAAAGCTTAACATCCGAGGGTAATAAAGGCGTGTTTGAACCTTCTTGAATAAGAAACCATGAAGTGCCATTGCTTGGATTAGCGCACAATTGTTCAGTAAACTGTTTTGAAAACAGGCACTGTATATTTCCATTTGATATGTTATACGAGATATTTTCTTGATTTAACAAGCTTTCTGTGAACTGCAACATATTTGAGATATTATCTGCTATTAGATTCGAAACAGGCACTGCAGATGAATAGGCTATCATGTCGTCAGGGACACCCTGCTGAACAGATATTTGATTTCCAATGTATGAGGAATTAGGACTTAGTACACTAGCAGGCACTGCAATGAAATAAGTTATAGGAGCCGTACTTGATACGTGCGGGAAGAAAAAAAAGATTGAAGATACAAAAGCTATGGCTATGAATAATGCCAATGCCTGTTTCAACCTGATATTTACCATATATATTGACTTTATTTGAGCTTATCTACTATAAAAACTTTATTTTACCAAAGCATAGCCTATAAATGCCACTATAAGTATTATTATTAATCCTATCAAGAAAGGAAACGGAGAAAAGGCAATCATTGCCAAAAGAACTGCAAAAACAAAGAAACCGAACAAAGCCCGCGAATAATTTTTCTTCTTTGAATAAACATAACCATACCCAAATGCAAAGAAAACAAATGCTGCTGCAAATGCAAGCGCGCTTATTATTATCAGTGACAGATAACTGAAAACTCCAGAATTAACTATTACCGGTGCAAATATAGTTATTAAAACTATTGGAACGGCTGCGGTTATGAGTAGTTTAAGGTTTTCATCTCTCTGAAGAAAAGAAGGCATCAACCCATCTCTGGATATATTGTCCAATGTTCTATTTGAAGCGTTAATTAACGCGAATGCTGTTAATAATATTACTATTATTGACAAAGCCACCATAATGTATTCAATACCCATGCCAAACGGTGCTGATAGTATATTTGCAGTGAATATGTTGGCAGTAGGAACGCTTGACAATATTGGATAGATTAATTTACCAACTGCTGCTGAGTTTTCCGCTGAGTACACAAAAGTCTGCACCAGCCCAAAAAGTATTATTGCAGTTATTATTATAGCTAATAGAGCCTTTGCAACGTCATTTCTCTTTTCGCCTTTGTAAACAATTGACGCTCCTTCAAACCCCCCGTACATCCACAGCAGTATAAGCAAACCAAATAGAAACAAAGGCGCTGAAACTGGCAGAACATAAGAAATTTGTACTCCTGCAGGAGCGGCCGTCTTACTTGATAAAAAAGATATTACTCCAAGTACTATAAGTAGCAGAATAAAGAATATTTTTAATGCTCCCGCAAAATTTAAAGTCCTTCTTGCTTTATTATAGAACATCAATATCCACATTATAACGAAAATGATGTCAACAACTGCTATTGAAGTGAAAGGACTCAATCCAAAGAAAAGAGAAAGCTCGCCAACAGAAGCTATACCTGCGGCGGTTATGGTTATTATAAATGAAACTAGAAGAAGAAATGCAAATATAAATGAATATTCTTTTGTAACTGTATTCTTAAGAAAATTATAAGGATCGTGATTATGTGTTATGCTTATATCATATATCAGCATTGCAATCAAAAGAGCAAGGAACCCTGCACCAATAACAAGATATATTGAGAACGCCCCCCCATAAACCAAAGCAACGAAAAGTGGAATAACTAATATCCCCAAACCTATTACTCCAGCAAGACCATGTAAATACAGCTCGAAAAAGGAATGAACTTTCTCTTTCTTTTTAAGGGCCTTAGTTATGGCTTTGCTTCTGATGACCTTTGCCTTCCTTTTTGTTTTTTTCTGCATATTATAATAATAGTTATATGCTATTTAAATCATTTGTATTTGCTTTCCCTTTTACCTGCATCTGTCAAAAGCACAAATTCTGCATTTTTTCTAAATTCAATCAGGTTTTTAGAATTAAGATAAGTCATTGAGGATCTTAAACCTCCAATAAGATTGTTTACTATCTTTAGAACACTGCCTTTGTAGGGTATAAGAGCCTCAGTTCCTTCCGGGGTGTACCCTTCCAAGTCGGCTGCCTCCTCTGTTTTTAATGCCTTATCCGAAAAAGCGTTTATTGAAGCCATACCTCTGTAAAACTTGTAATTTGCATTCTCTTTTGTTATTACAACTCCTGGACTTTCATCTGTTCCAGCAAACAATCCTCCTATCATTACGGCGTCTGCGCCTGCAGCAATTGCCTTCGCAAAATCTCCTGACTTGCTAATCCCCCCATCTGCCATTATGTTAACGCCATTCTTTGCGCATTCGAGTATCGCACTTAATTGGGGATAACCAACACCGGCTACAGGCCTCGTAAGGCATGCTCCCCCCGGGCCTATGCCAACCTTTACGCAGTCAGCTCCTGCTTTTTTAAGATTCAAAATGCCCTCTTTAGTTGCAACGTTTCCTGCAACTATGCTTACACCGAGTTTCTTAACTTCTTTAACTACTTCTGCAGTTTTCTGTAAGTACCCATTTGCAACGTCAACTACTATAAAGTCTGCATCGGCTTCGACCAACGCCTTTGCCCTTTCCAAATAATCGCTCCCTATCCCTATAGATCCTCCAACAATTAATCGGCCGTTCTTATCTTTTGATGCCTTGGAATAACCATCCAAAAGCTTTACATCCTTTGAGGTTATCATTCCAGTTAGATTGCCGTCTTTGTCTACTAAAGGCAGCTTTTCTATCTTGTTTTTATACATTAATTTCTTTGCGTCATCCAATGAGATTCCCCTGTGTGAGGTTATAACGTCTTTTGTCATAAGCTCGCTTACCTTCTTGTTCAGGTCTTCCTCGAACTCAAAATCCCTTCTTGTTATTATTCCAACAAGTTTTCCTTTTTCTACAACAGGAAAGCTGGTAACCTTTTTTTCAGTCACGAGCTCCCTCACCTTTCCTATTGCAAAATCCTTATTCACAACGTAAGGCTTCTCTATAACTATATTCTGCTCCCTCTTTACTCTTGTTACCTCAAGAACTTCATTTTCTATGGAGTTAAAACGATGTATTATGCCCACTCCCCCTATCTTGGCCATAGCTATTGCCATTATATGCTCTGTAACCGTATCCATGTTTGAACTTATTAATGGGATACTAAGTTTTATTTTATCAGAGATACTGGTAGAAGTGTTGACCTGCCACCTTGAATTTACAGAAGAAACCTTTGGAACGAGCAGCACATCGTCAAATGTGAATTTATCTTTAATAATCCTCATACCAAAAATTATAAAGAAAGTATTAAGTTATAAACTTTTAATATCTTAGGATTTCAATTACCATAAGGATGCAAAGCTTTTATTTTAGACTCTTATTAAATATCACTTATGGGCCGATGGCGCAATTGGCAACGCGCTCCCCTTGCACGGGAGAGACTGTGGGTTCAAATCCCATTCGGTCCACTTTTATTTCAAGGCTAAAAACTTTAAAGCCCAGCTGTCTATAGAGTAAATGGATTACTACGAAAAAGGAGAAGAGAGATTCGGTTTTATTTCCTCGAAGATTTATTCTATTGGCTCTTCAAAAGCAATGAAGAGTTTCTACTCTTTTATAGCAAGTGATATAAAAAAATACCGACCAAAAAGGATTCTTGATGTAGGAGCGGGGCCTGGGGATCTTGCTATACTTATAAGTAAACTGAAAAATATAGAGTTATACTGCGTTGATCCTTCCTATTCGATGAAAAGAATAGCTGAAAAGAAATTTACAAGGAATAGAATAAAAAATGTAAGATATGAACTTGGAAGCAGCCGTAATATTCCATTTAATGAAAAATTTGATGTTATAGTTACAACTATATCTTTTCATCACTGGAAAGAAAAAGAGAGAAGTATTAGATATATTTTAAATAGACTAAATAAAAAGGGCATTTTTGTAATATATGAGTTCTGCTACGACAAGCTAAATGCTATACAAAAGATATCAATAGGAAAACACAGCCTTTCTATTAAAGAAGCAGAAAGCTACAAGTTCAAAGGCTACAAGAAAAACAAAGAGATAATAAATAAAATCATAAAATTATCATTTGCAAAGCAGTCTTAAACATATAAATAATAAAGTAATAAATTATAGTTTAGGGTCTGGTAGCTTAGCCCGGTGGAGCGTTCGACTGATAATCGAAAGGTCGGGAGTCCAAATCTCCCCCAGACCACTTTCTTTTTTTAAGTATGTATAGTCTACTGAATTATAAAATACCACCAGCCTAACTCTTTTACACTTTTTGAAATAAAAATCAATAAAAATAAGTTTAAATCAACTGAAAAATTAATATTGAAATGAATTTCATAGCTATAGAAAAGAATACTGCAAAAAACATTGAAAAACAGGCTATAGAAATAGTAGAAAGAAAAGGGCTTGGCCATCCGGATTACTTAGCTGATTCAATAGCGGAGAAGTTCTCAGTGAACCTTTCTAAGTACTACATTGAGCACTTTGACAAGATATTGCACCATAACGTTGATAAATTAGAAGTAATAGGCGGTGAAACCCAACCTGCATTCAATGGGGGAAAAATAATAAAGCCTATAACAATCCTTTTTTCTGGAAGAGCAACTGGTATTGTAAACAATGAGTCTATCCCATTAAAAGAAATTGCTGAGAACTCCGCAAAGGAATGGATAAAACACAACATAAGATTTTTAGACCCGGAGAAGTTAAGATATCTGTTTGAAACAAACAATGGTTCCGTTAATCTCACAGATGCCTTTCGAAGGAACGGAAAACCCGGTTCTAATGATACCTCATTTGCAGTTGGTTATTACCCGTATAGTGTACTTGAAAGCTTGGTATTGAAAACAGAGAACTATTTGAATTCAACTGAATTCAAATCAAAATTTCAGTTTTCAGGTGAGGACATAAAGATAATGGGAGTAAGGCTGAAAAAGCGAATAAAAATAACAATAGCTATGGCAATGATAGACCGTTTTATTTCATCTGAAGAAGATTATTTCAAGAAGAAAAATGAAGTAACAGAATTAGCATTTTCATACATTAAACAGCTAAATGAAAGGCTAGAGAATGAAAACAACATAAATGAAAAAAGAAAGATAGAACTTGCAGTAAACGGTATGGATAAAAAAGGAAGGGGCATAAACGGTTGTTACCTTACTGTTACAGGATTAAGCGCGGAAAGCGGAGATGACGGTGCTGTTGGCAGGGGAAACCGTGTAAACGGCTTGATAACTCCTAATAGAACAATGACATTGGAAGCTGCAGCTGGTAAGAACCCTGTAAATCATATAGGAAAGATATACAGTCTTTTTTCATTTGATCTTGCGAAAAAGATATATGATAAATTCGGATTAAAAGGCCAGATAAAGATGGTTGGAAGAATAGGCAATGATTTAAGCAAACCTTTGGCATTTTCCCTGATACTGGAAGAAAAAATTGACAAAAACCAGAAAAGGGAAATAACCAGTTTTATAAACGGAGAACTGTCAAGTATAAATGAAATTACAAACAAGATAATAGAAGAGAAGTTTAGCGTTTGCTGATTTTTATGGATGAATTTGAAATACTCAACCTTATAAACTACCTAGAAGGAATAAAGGGAAGACACACAGAACTGGTGACTGTTTACGTACCGGGAGGTTTCAACTTAGATTTAATACGTTCACAATTGGCAGATGAAAAAAGCACTGCAACAAACATAAAAGACAGAAATAATCGAAAAAACGTAATAGACGCATTGGAAAAGATAATGAATGAACTTAAACTTATAAGAAGCACTCCTGGAAACGGTCTAGTAATATTCTGCGGTAATATTTCTGAGAGAGAGGGCGAGCCTGACATAAAAGTCTGGGAAATTGTTCCTCCTGTTAAATCAGATATAAGACTTTACCGCTGTGACCAGAGGTTTATAACAGAACCTTTAAAGCAGATGTATCATCAGGAAAACGCATATGGCCTAATAGTCCTTGACTTAAGAGAAGCAACATTTGGTATACTTGAAGGATCGAGAATAAACGTTCTCAAGCACATTAAATCGTTGGTTCCGGGAAAATTCTCAAAAGGTGGCCAGTCCGCAATGCGTTTCTCAAGGGAAAGAGAAGGGTTAATAAGAGATTTCTACAAGGAAATAGCAGATACTGCAAAGGGCTTGTTCTTTAACAAGGAACTTAAGGGTATAATAATAGGTGGACCAGGGCCTGCAAAGGACAATTTCATTGAAAGCGGCTACCTTATAACAAATCTTAAAAACCTTATAAAAGGGATAAGAAGCATAAGTTACACAGATGAGAGTGGGCTGCGTGAATTAGTTGAAAAAAGCAAGGACATACTTGCAAATGAGAGGATAACTATAGAAAAAGAGTATGTCCAGAAACTCCTTAGCAGCATAGCCAGAAACGACAATCTTTCAACGTATGGAGAAGAAACAGTAAGAAAGGAGCTTGAAAGTGATAATGTTGATACTCTTTTAATTTCTACAGGACTAGAAGAAAACAAAAGAAATGAGTTCTATTACCTTGGCAAAGGAAAGAATGTTGATGTTGAACTCATATCAAAGGATTCAAGTGACGGACAGCAACTTTTTAACTTAGGAGGAGTGGCCGCATTTCTTAAACGACCATCGAGGCAGTGACGTACAAAAGGATTAAATATGTTTAGCTCCAGAAAAACTTATGGACTTGACAATAAATGACAGCAAAAGCATAAAAAGAGTTATAAGCGAAACGCTTTCCAAATATCTTGAACCGGAAGACAAAGAGAGAGTGTACAACTACCTCCTAATGAAAAATGAAAGAACGGGCAACTTAATACACGCATTAAACAACCTCCTAACAAAAAGTGACTATTCCAGAAAAATAAAGGACATAATAGAAAGGATAAATGACGAGCTTTCATCAAAACTTACAGTAGAGATGAATGCAAAGGATATACATTTAAAGGAAGATGAAAGTTTTATTTTAGCAATAAAAATAAAAAACAACTTTGATATCCCACTTGTTTTTGAAATAAAACTTGAAGATAGAGATAACTTTCTTCCGATAATATATGATAAGACACAGGATTCTTATTTCAATGAATTTTCCGAAGAGAGAATAATAGACAGTGATGAAACTAAAGAAATAAGATTTAAAATAGGGAGCAACGAAAAGGCGAAAAAAGGATCTACGCTTCTTTTCCTGGTTATAAAATCAAAAGAAATAGAAGGATTGAACCTTATATCAAGAATAAAGGTAGAAATCGCTTAAGCCTTTTGATTTATCATCTTATAAAGTGTGGCATCAAATTTATTTTCGTCTTTTCTGCTTTTTCTTACGCTTTTTCTTTTTAAAGCCAATTTTTTCCTTAAAAGATTTGCCATATTACATTCTCACCCAATTAACCTCATAGTAGGTAACGGAACCTTCATCGTCCACTACCCCCATAAGGAGTCTTTTCCTTACGCTGTGAGCTACTCTGTTCATTGCTGAAAAATTCAGCAGTGTCAGGCTCTCATGCTCATCAGAGCAATAAAGTATCCATTCTGCATGTTCTTTGCCTGGAATAGAACCTTTGTTATAAACTCTAAAATCGCCACCATATTTAAATGCTGTCTTTGGCAAATAACCCATGTTTCTAAGATCAGTGAAAACCAAATATCTTATCCAGAACCTTTTTTGTTTCTTTTTTGCCATTTCCAGTAATTCATGAAATTTTAATTCCTTTCCATTCTTACCGTATATTTTAAGCTCTTTTCTTTCATTCAAATAAACTGCTTCTTCGATAGATAACTCTAGTTTTCCGTTTACGAAAGCTCCGAAATTACCTTTATTAGAAAGAGTGGAAGCTAAAGCTTGATCACTTACTATAACTTTGCTGCCTGCAAAAATGGTCTCTTTTTCTTTGGTTTTTTTCATAGATATTATAAGGGATAGCAGTATATTTATTTATATAAATAGAAACATTTAGCTGGTAAACATGGAAATAAAGGAAGGAGATATATACATTTGTAGGGTAAGGAAACTGCTGCAGCATGGTATAATTGTAACCATAGGAAACGAGGAAAAAGAAGGATTTATACATATTTCAGAGCTAAGCAAGAGGTGGGTAAGAGATGTTAAAGACATTGCTAAAGAAGGCGATGTATTAGTCTGCAAAGTAATTACTTTGGGCCAGTCTCCTGAGCTTTCCATAAAAAGAGTAACAGACAGTGAAAAAAGAGAAGCTTTAAGGGAATGGTCAATAGAGAACCGGCTTATAAAATTGATTGAGAAATTCTACAAAAAAGACACTAATAAACTAAAAGAGCAGATTATCAAAAAATACGGCTCTATCTTCAATTTCTATGAAACTCTTTCCAAAAACGGAAAGGAGGAACTAGAGGAATTGAAATTAAACAAAGAGATAACTGGCGAACTTCTTGATTTCGTAAAAAAAACCAAAAAGAAGGTAATCATAAAAAATCAGCTTGAGCTAAAAACATATGAGGAAAATGGAGTAGAGAAGATAAAGGAAGTATTAAATGAATGTGCAAAAAATAAGGGAGTTTCCATAAAATACATAAAATCACCTGTTTACATGATGACAATAGATTTAGATGATACTAAAAAGACATTGAATGAGAATAAAAAACTGCTTGAACTTATCAGTAAAAAAAGCAAGTCATTAAACATAGATTTCAAATACACGGAAATAAGGCAGTAATAATGGAAAGAATAAGATTCTGTACAAATTGCAGTAGATACACCCTTAAAAAAACCTGCCCGGAATGCAGTAATGAAACTGAGATAAATGCGCCACAGAAATACTCAAAGGATGAGACTGTTGCTTATTACAGGAGAAGGATAAAGAAGGAGTCATTGAACATACATGAAAGTAACTAACGTAAAATCTGTATATTACGAGATAGTAAAACACAAAAACGAAATTAAAAAGATAGTAGACTACGTAAAAAAAGGAGATATAAACGGATTTACACCCCCATCTGCGCTTGTCGGGGAATACAACTACCCAAATGTTTCTGTTGGAGTAATATTTACTGAAGACAATAAAGCACAGATATATGATGCGCCGAAATTATGGGCCGCTAATAACTTTAAGGTAGAGGATGTTTTTTCGCTTAGAACAAAACTTATAAACGCATCTAAAAACTTCAATGTAAATAATATAGAGTTAGAGGAACTTGAAAGGATAAGACTTGCAATAATATCTTCAAATGAGCTAAACGTAGACCTAAAGGTATCCAGTGTAAATCTGCCAAAGATAGATAAAAACGACTTTTACCAGCATGGAGTAAAAACCAAACTGGAAAAGTTCAGAATAAATGACAATTTTAAGATAGACCAGAGAATAGAAAAAATATATTATGACAAAGATATGAAAGCCCAGGATGGAATAAAATTCCTGTACAATTCAAAAATAGACGAAAATAAAATAAGCAAGATACTAAGCGTAGGCGCAATGGGTGTAAAAAGAAAACTTGTCCCAACAAAATGGTCTATAACAGCAGTCGATGATTCACTAGGAAAAGAAGAAATTGAAAAGATTAAGGAATTTAAAAAAGGCGAGGATTATCGCATACAAACCGGGCAGTTTCTTGGAAACCATTTTACATTTCTGTTTTTAAAAGGCCCTTGGTCATTTGAGCTTCTCGAAACATGGAATAGAGATGCAAATACAGTTTTTATGGGCAGTGGAGACTATGAATTTTACAACGGAAGGAAGGAATACGTAAAGAACACTGCGGGCGCATACTATGCAGTAAGACTCGCTGTTCTTGAAAAGCTTATGCAGTTAAAAGAGCAGTATTCAGTACTGGTTATAAGAGAGATACTACCGGAATACTTTGTTCCTTTAGGAGTTTGGGTCGTGAGAGAAGGCGCTAGAAAAGCAATAGAAAGCGAAAGCATTTCCGCTCCCGATATGCAAACTGCATTAACAATTGCTAAATCGAAGGTTTTATTTCCCACAAACTTAGAAAAAAGAAGCAAACTAATAACTATGCTTAAAACACAGACTACTCTGATTTAGGCTATTAGCTTAAAATGAACTAGTATTCTGTTAAGTGTTATTGATGTTATAAAAGTTATTATAAGGTAGGCCCAATACCAGTTAAGCTCGTTTCCAATCAAAGGCAAGCTGAATGGAAGCTTTGTAATTATAAATGTATTCGGTGTAAACTCCACCTTTGACGAATTAAGATTTATTGTCTGCACTTTTGATTTACCTATCAATGAGAACGATTTATTGTATGTATTTCCACTGGTTGAAATAAAAAGAGTACATGTGCCGCTTTTCGTTACATTTGCCGTCATCTTAAGCGATGTGTCATTTGAGAATATTGAAATGTTATTATGGCCATTAAATGTTATACAGTTATCTGCAGAAAAGAGCGTTCCATTTATATTTCCGGAGAATACTGCTGTTATCGGTGAGCCAATAGTTACAGGAGCATAACTAAAATATGAAGACATCAGAAGAAAGATTACCAGGAATGGAATAAAAGTTATAAATGTGGGTTTCATTGACTGCTTCATTATCTTAGAATTTTCAGCCATTAATTCGCTGTAAGTTGGCTTAAATTCTGGGTGATCGGGTTTTATCCCTTTCATCTTTTTCTGCAGTTCCTTTATTTTTGCCTTGCTTGTTCTAACCATCTCATGGTCTACTATAAAAAGATAGGCTATCTGACCAGAAGCCCCTACAGCTATCGAAATTAATATTACAGCAATAACATCTATATTCATATCCTTTAATCTATTTTTTTATAGTAAATAAACTTATCCTCACTCCATTGTATTACCAACTAGCTTGTCTTTTATAGGTTTGAATTCATCCCCATTATCTTGCTGCAGTGAAAAGTAGAACTGGTATATTATCATTACAATAAGAAGTATTCCTATGCCTTCCGTTAATGTATTCAAAAAGGCTGCAAGGGCTGCGACTAATCCAGTAAGTGCCCCGCCTAGTATAGCCAACGGAATTATGTACCTCTTGAATATGTCCACAAGTACTCTTTCATCTCTTCTAAAACCCGGCATGGATAAACCTGATTCCATAAGCTGTTTTACCACAGACCTTGGATCCTGGCCGCCTAGATACATCCATACATAAGAGAAAGCCGCCGCACCAATCACCAATATAACCGTGTAAATAACCATAGACTCTATCTCCAATGCCGTTATTCCAGTAGTTACTGCACTCGTATAAAGCTGCTGTATTGTCGGCGGTGAAAGGTAAGCTGCCAAACCACCAGTTGCAACCTCCTGTGTTCCGAATGCCGTTGATTCAGTAGTAAATGTTCCAAGAATGTTTATTCCAGCATGTGACAAAGTTAAACCAAGAAACTGCACACCCGCAGTCATCGAAACTATCAATACGATTGGTATTATACTTGTGTAAAACAATGATACTGGCCACCTTATGGAGTAGCCTCTTAATCTCCCAAATGAAAGTGGAAGCTCAACTTTTATTGATTGAAGCCATATAGCAACTGCAAATAGTGCAACTGTGGATATAACTGTTATTATAGGGAATAAAGCATTCAATGGTATCCCAGCAATGAATGCGTCTATTATTGAAGGTATTGCGCCTATAGGGGTTATAAATGGATTAAATGCGGTATTTATCAGTTGCAGTGAGATACCTGCAAGTATGAAAAGGCTTATCCCTGAACCTATCCCCCATTTACTTACAACCTCATCCATGAAAAGAAGTATTATCCCTGCTACAAAAAGCTGGAGAAACATAACTATCGGGAAGAACATTCCAGGACCTGCTGGTGTAAGCGCTCCGCTGAATACATAAACCCCATTCTCTATCGCTATAAAAGCAAAGGCAGCAAGCTTCTGTATCCCCTGGAAAGTGATCCTACCTTCCTTCGTTGCCGTATCTATATTTATTATCTTTGTCCCTTGAAGCATCTGTATTATAATGCTGGCACTTACTATTGGTCCTATACCTAAAGAAAGCAATGAACCAAAATGTGAAGCTATAAGAACCTGGAGTATCTCAAAATTAAGACTATAGGATTTACTTATACCAAACAAAGGTACGAAGGACATAACTATAAAAAGAACGACTATAACAAAAGTCCATTCTAATTTTGTTTTTAAATCCAGCTTTTTTTCTGGAACCGTTACTGCTGGCAGATTCGAAATGAATTTCTTTAATTTCTCATTCATATATTTCGCCGCCGTTGGCTAATATATCATCCTTAGCCTTTACGGAGGCCTTTCCATACACAGCCAACTTAAATTTTTCATCCCTAAATTTACCGCATACTTTAGAATAGCCCATATCCTTAAGCTTTATTTCATACCTATCATTATCCATCTTTATTTTTCCCTTCTTTTTAATAGAGTCTATCAAGCTACCAACATCCCTTAAATTCAAAGGCACTTTTTTCATGCCCGAATAACTGTAAGTATGAGTGTTTGCGCGAAAAGAGATCATTTTCTGCTGTCCCCTTTTTCCTCCTCCTGCTTTACCTACTCCTCCTCTGTTTCCAGCATGCCTAGTCCTCTTACCAGACCCTCTTCCAGCGGTTGAACTTCCTCTTAAATGCTTTCTTTTCATATCATCCTATCCAAAAGTTCATTTATTTTATCTCCTCTGTAACCAAATGCACCTTTCAAAGAGAACGGAGTCTTTTTGCCCTTTCTTTCAAAGCCTTTTATAGGCGGGTGCAGATTAAATATATTTTTAACACCTAAATCCGCTATCTTTTTCTCCCCTTTTAGGAAAGACTCTGAAAATGAATTTATGTCTTGTTCCTTCATTTCTATCTTCTTTTTGTTGCTTATCCTTCCTCTTTTAAGTAATAATTTAGATAATGTCTTTGAGTCTATTTCGCCGTAAGTTACGACGCTGTTTATTATGTTTAGTATTCCTTTGTTGCGAGGAGAATTGTCAACTAGCGCGCAGGAATAAAGTTTTTTCAGCCCAAATACCCTTAAGCCATCCTTTATGGCCTTATTTTTACCTATATCCGTCCTTATCTTTATCACTGCAAGTTTTTCCATTTTATCCTTTTATCCCTAGATTTTCCTTTTCCTTGTTGAAAAATCTGTAATAATTAAGAGATTTTAACGCCTCGAAAGTTGCATAGCCGATATTTATTCTTGTATTTGTCTGTCCATTTACTTTAGACCACACATCCTTTATTCCCGCAAGCTTCATTATGGTTTTTATATCATCCATAACGCAAAAACTTATTCCCTTTGGAGCGGGTAAAAGCGTTACGATTACAGAACCGCATTTTCCAGAAACCTTAAATGGAATTGAGTGACCGCCATGACATGCACATTCCCAACTACCGCATCCTCTTAGTATACTTATTATATTTAACTTAGCGCTCTTAAGCGCTTTCTCCTTTGCAATGACTGATTCCAAGCCTCTTCCTTTCCCTATACCTATATGCCCATTTCCATCACCGACTATAGCCATTGCGGAAAAATGCTGTCTCTTTGCCTTTGCAGTTACCTTCTGTGTATTCCTTATTATTCTTCTCTTCCCTCCTCCAAGCTTGCCTTTTGACTGACCAACATAAAGAAAATCTACTTGAAGGTTTGGTATAAGAAAATCGACTATCTGCGGCTCAAGGATCTTAAGGTGCTTTTCCAGTATTTCATCTATATCTTTTATCTCACCGCTCTTGACTGCTTTTCCGAGCTCCGTTTTAAAGTTATAATTACTTTCGGTATATGCGGGATTTGCAGCCATTTCTCTGCTTTCAACAACGGGTTGATTTACAGCTTCTTCATTTTCCATTCTTTATATTCTCCAGTGTCTTATTAAACTCTTCTCTTATATTTTTAATTTTGTCTCCTACTGCTGAAAACTGATTTCCATTTCTGTTATTGTAATAACTAGAAATATGCTCTCCGTATAAACGTTTTTCATCAATTTTTATGTCATCTGAATGAACATTTACTCCGAAATCATGCATGCCTTTCATTACGTAATACATGAAGCTATTTTCCTTTAATGTCCTGTTTCCTTTGTCGAGTATAGCTTCCTTTACGTTTGACTTTTTACCTAATAAATAGCCTATTAAATATGAAGCTGATGAATTTTTACCACTGAAGTTCCAGCCAAACTTCTTTAGATCGTTCCCTCTTACCATTGCTATAGTTTTGTCTCCTTCTTCACTGTATTGTACAATGTGAGCTATCACTGATTTATCCGTTTTTCTCACCACTACTCGTGGTATACCAGATTTAAGCAATTCAAGCCTTTTTCTGTAATTGGTCCTTTTTGCATTTTTCATTGTCCTACCTTCTTCATTCCTTCTATGTAATTTCTCATGTGGTTAACACTGTGAAATGAATTTCCTTTTATCTTTTTATAGAGCTGCCTGAATTCTTTCTGGTCTATCTTTCCTTGTTTCCTCTGCTTGAAAAGTTCATTTCTAAGTGCCCTGACCTTATCTATCCATTCAAATTTCATTCTTGCAGATTTTTCTCCTTTTCTGCTACCTATCCCCTTTCTGTGTCCTCTTCTCTTCTTTTCATGAAGAATTCTTGCTCTTGATCTAGATTGGCCTACAAGCTCCTTTTTCTTTATCATTCCCTTTGAAATAAGACCTTCTATATCTGCCCTTGTTATAGCCTCCTTTATGTCCTTAAACTTTGACGGATCCAGCCAAACTCTACTTTCTCCGACGTTTAAAACATCACTGGCTATTCTTCTTTGAGTCTTCAGTTTTCCTTGCATAATTTATCACCATTATCTTCTTTTCCTTGCATTTCTCATATATTAATTTTCTCTTCAATGCGCCCACTGCTTTTCCTATCACAGCAATGTTTGCATCATTTAATTTTTCCACGTCTTTTAAGTTGAATATCCTTACAGGTATTTTACCCGCTATTTTACCTCTTTTTGAAGCAGGAGACATAAAGCCTTTTGAAGGCATTTTCTTATGCCCTTTCTTACCTACTTTTGTCTTATTCTTCTTACCTGTTGGTTTTCTCCATGAGTTACCAACTCTTTTAAGCTTTCCAGCATCATGTTTTGTGAATTTCATAATCAAGGTTTTTTAGTTATAAATACTCCGTCCTTAAAGACCCTCCTGTCTTTGTTTTTAATCTGTATTTTAGATTCTATTGTGCCAGCTAACTGACCTACCTTATATTTGTCTATTCCAAATATGATTATTTTATTGCCTTTTACCTCTACCTTTAACCCTTCAGGCACCTGTATTTCCCTTGGTTTTCTTTCTCCTACAAAGTTCTCCACCACTATTTTGTTCCCATTAAGCTTTAAAGAAGCAGGAAAATGCATGTAAACTAGCTCTAATTCTGCTGTGTATTTTTCAGTTACGCCTTTTATCATGTTTTTCACATTTGCAGCTAATGTTCCTGCAATTGATTTCTGGAACTTATTATCCTTTTCCGCTTCAATGAAAAGAACATTGTCTTTCTTCTCTACTTTTAAAAAAGGATGTACTATTTCAGTGTGAAGTTCTCCTTCCTTTCCTTTAACGAGTATATTGTTCTCTTTAAGCTCCACATCTGCGCCTGTAAGATCAACCCTAAATTTAGTAGACATAAGCTAAAAGACTGCCCCCAATCATTAATTGTTTTGCTTCTTCATTTGTAATCACTCCTTTATTTGTAGACAAAAGTATTAAGCCAAAACCTAAGGCAGGCAGGTACCTCTTTTCGTATTTTACTATATCGCCAGCTTTTATGGGTATTCTAGGCCTTATAGCCTTACATTTGTTTAAATGCTCATTTATATCTATTTTTACGAACCCTCCTCTTACATCGTTTATTATCTCGTAATTGTCAATGTATCCCGCTTTTTTAATAAGTTCCAAAAGATTGATTAGGATCTTGCTGTTTGGGCTAACAACGCAGGATTTCTTACCAACTTTTCTTGCGACGTTTATAGTATTGAATATAGTTGAAAGTGAATCTACCATGATTATGCCTCCTTTCCGTATTTTTTGAATCCGAGATCCGGAGCGACCTCTCTAAAGCACTGTCTGCAGTAGTTAAGGCCATGTATCTTTATATGCCCCTCTGCTCTATTGCATCTTATGCATAAATGCGCTCTTCTGTCATGCGGCTGCATCTTATGCTTGTTGAATTTTATAAACCTGGCTCTCTTTGCAGGGTTAGCTGAATGAACCTTCAATATTTTTTCGAACTGAGTTTCCATGATTCTTTAAATAACCTTTACATTGTATTTATTCTTTATGAATTCTATTGCCTCATCTTTTTTAATGAGATGTGACTTTCCTATGTTAGATTTGTTCCTCTTTCTAGTTATACTGAATCCTCTTCTGGATAGAGTAACATTAACTGAAAGTCCTACTATTCCTATTGTGTAATCATACTTGGCCCCTGGTATATGTATATACTCTTTTATTCCAAAAGATAGATTGCCCTTTCCATCAAAATTAGATTCCTTTACAGCATTCTCAACTGCAGCAAACATTCTTTTTAATACTTCTTCTGCATTCTGCTTTCTCAAAGTTGTTTTTACTCCTATTTCAAGACCAGGCCTTAATCCCCATTCTGGTATTCTTTTTTTAGTCTCGGTCTTTACTACCTTTGAACCTGAAATCTGCTCTAACAGACTCTTTATCTTTTCAAGCCTTTCTCCGGGTTCTCCTACTCCTATATTTAATGTAACCTTCTCAACAAAAATTTCCCTCATTTTATTTTCCATGTTATAAAGCCATGCAAGATTTTATGGACGAAACGAATTCGCCATCTTTTCCCGAAACCAAAACAGAGTAGCCATTTATCTCCTTTATCTTTCCTTTTCTTCCCGCGTTTTTACCATTGAAAACTATTACCTCTTTTCCCTGTTCAAAAGGTATTTTTTCCTTTATCTTGCCGCTGGAAAGGTCTAATATTATAGAATCATTTATCTGCATATCTCCTTTTTCAGCTACGATGTTCCTTGCATCACTTGTAAAAAGTATGTCTTTTGAACCCCTTCCCTTGTGTTTTGACATTATCTTTACTTTTTTGCTGTCTATCTTTTCATCTTGTTTTACTGCAGTTATCTTTCCTTTTTCGTTTAGCCATACCAAAAAATAATCCTCTTTGACGTTTACAACATCAGAGAAACCGACAACGTATTTTTCTTCCTTTATTTTTTTACCGTCTACTGAAACTAAACCAGCTTTTATAAGGTATCTGGCTTCCCTTGCATTTCCCGCTATGTTTAAAACATCTCTTAAAAAGCCCAGTATGGACACGCCATACTTATCACTGTGTTTTCCAGGAAGTGGCTTTATATAATACTTGTATTTCTTCCTAGGTATAACTAAAGAATTGGTAACTGCGCTTCTCTTAAAATGTTTCGATTCACCGTGCCTTGCCATAAGATTCTATCTTTTCTAACCTCCTTGCATCGGACAGATTAAGATCTGTTATTGTTAAAGCCGATGGCCTGATTTTAAAAGGAACCTTGTTTCCTTTTTTAGTTACGTTCTTAGCTGAATCAATACTTACTTTTAACTGTTTCGTATAGACTTTATCTATCTTTCCTTGGTTTCCCTTAAACTTTCCTCTTGTGATTAGCACCGTATCCCCTTTTTTCAACACGATATTTCTTGTCTTGTATTTTGCTCTTAGCTCCTTTGATAGGTGGGCGGAAAGCATCTTTCTTTTTATGTGCAGAGGAGCATTTGTTCTGTATTTCCTCTGTTTCTTAGGAGAAGTACTCGAAACCCAATGCCTGCTAAAATTATTTTTCATACAATCTTTGACGCAATCTTAGTTATGTTGGGAAAACGTATAGAAATCTCCCTGGCTATAGGCCCCCTTATAATAGTACCCTGAGGCTCATATTTGTCTATGTCTTTAACTATTGCACATGCATTATCCTCAAACGAAACCCTTGTACCATCATGTCTTCTGTACTCTTTTCTTTGTCTTACAACTACTGCTGGAAACTTCTTATGAACTGTATCAGGTGAGCCCTTTTTTACAACAACAAATATAGTATCCCCTATCCCGCATTTTGGCTGTCTGTCCTTTACACCATGATAATTCCTTATGTTTACAACCTTTACTATCTTTGCTCCCGAATTATCAGCTACCATTATCCAACTTCCTACGTTTATGGATTTAGAAATTTTTGCCCTTATTGCCTTTAAACCAGCTCCCTTCCTTCCTGTTCCCATATTACTCTAATTTCCTCACAACTACAAATCTTTTCCACCTGCTTATTGGTCTTGTTTCGTATATCACTACTTTATCGTTTAATTTCGCTAATATGCACTCTGGATTATGTGCAAGCACTCTGCTCCTTATCTTTACGTATCTGTCGTATTTCCCAAGTCTTCTAAAAACTGTCCAGCTGACTGCAACGGTTTTATCTGCTTTAGCAGAAGTAACTATCCCTTCAAACCGTCTACCATGAACCCTTAGCTGCCCATGATAAGGACAATGAATATCATTGCAACTGTTCTCCGGTTTCTTCAAATCTTCATAAAGCATATTCCCATGGCCTCATATTAACATCATTTCCATTCACTTTTATTTCTTTTTTATTCATATGTACTATAAATCTGTTTCCATCCTTTATAACTCTTTTTATGCCACTTTCTGTTTCAAGCAGCAAAGTGCTTTTCGTCTCATCTATTACCTTTCCTTCCAAATTCTTTCCCATTACTTTCAATTTAAATCCTATCAACATTAGCTATCTTAGAATATTTAAATTTAAAAATGTTTTCAGACAGCAAAACAAATCAGATTAAACCAAGCTGCGTGGCAATATCCATGGCTTGGAATTCCGGCTTTAGCTTTACTATAGCTACCTTTCTGGAATCCATTCTGTTTATTATGTTTATGCTCTCAACCTTTGCCTTAAGTAAAGATTCCACCTCTTTCTTTATTAATATCTTGTTTGAATCCTTTGATACTATAAATGAAAGCTTGTTCTCCATCTGCATTAACCTTGTTGACTTTTCGCCGCTCAAGACACTTACTACGTATTTTAGATTTTCTTCCATGTTTATCTTAGATTTTCAACCGCTCCCTTTGTCCATATAATCAGTCTTCCTGGCTTGCCTGCCTGCGAAACATCAGTCATTGATAAAGCTGAAGGATTTGTAACCTTTATATTAAGGTTTGAAAATGCGCTTGAAGTTTTTTCATTTTCTTTCACAACTAGTACTATACCTAACTTTTTTCTATATTTTCTTCCTCTTAGTTTTCCCTTTCCGCTTCTTATAGTTTTTTTCATTATTCTATCAAGTTCTGCGCTTAGACCTATGGAAGAAAGCATGTTTTTAGCTTCTTTCGTCTTCTTTACTGCTATTGCAGAATCATCTACGACTATCGGTAGTTCCTTTATTCCATCAATAGAATGAAAGATTGAAACCTGTTTTATATCGGCAGATGCTGCTATTCCCATTTTAATTGCAAGTTTTCTTTCCTTCTTGTTTATTTCTTTTACAAGTTTTTTCTCAGCTTGAGGAGGATGTGCTTCTCTTCCACCTACGGTATTCGGAGCAACAGCACCCATATAACTAAAATTCGTACCGACTCTGGATAGAGTTTTCCTTGGAGTTCTGTCTAATCCCCGCCCATAGCTTGTCTTAAAGGACCTTCTTCTTTTTGTAAGCTCTGCTACTTTCCTTTTACCAGCCATCGGATCTGTATATTTGAGCTGGAACTTTTCGGACTGCTCCGCGAGGAATGCCTTTTTAAATGTAGCATAGTTGAACTTTGTGCTGAATACCTCTGGCAATTGAATCTCTCCATTCTCCTTACCGCCGGACGAAAATACTTTTACCATATCATTTCAATAATGTTATTTTTACTGGTTCGGCCTTTCTTGTAGGCCTTATCGCCTTTCTCATTATAATTAACCTGCTTGCGCTTCCGGGAACGGAACCCTTTAAGACTAAGGCGCTTCCCTTTAAATTACCATAGTTTTTATATCCACTAGGGATATTTACCTCCTGAGGATCTTTTACAACCTTAAAGACAAACTTATTATATTCAACTCTTGAATTAAAACCAAGTCTACCGTGTTGTGGAACTGTATACTGGACCTTTGCCATCGTTTCTGCACCCAAGTTACCAGCTTTTCTTCTGGATTTACTGGCATGCACAGGATATATCTTTACACCATAACGTTTTACGGAGCCCTGAAAGCCCTTGCCTTTTGTTATTGCGCCTACGTCAACAAAATTACCGTCCTTTATGACTGAAGAAACTTCTATTGACTTGCTCAAAACGTTCTTTGCCGTCTCTAATTTATCATCAAAGTTACCGCCCACTGCCAATTCGAATATCTCTGGTTTTTTCTTCAGCCCTATTGACCAAGGCTGTGTAGCCACCAGTAAACGCAGATCATTCGCTTTTCCTTTAAAATCATCTATGTTTTTATTGTTTTCCTTGAATTTCACCTTTCTCTGAACGTACTTATTTATACTTGTTCCCCAGCTTTCTCCAACGGTTATTCCATTATTGTAGAATCTTAATGCGCATACCAGTAGAGGAGGACATTCGAGTATAGTTGCATTTGTCATTACTTCCATCTTAAATGTAGGAGAGTTTTTATCGGAATCAATGTAAACTAGCTGTATCATTCCAGCTTTATAACCTGCAAACCCGCCTATTTCACCCTTTTCCAGATCCTTGAAATTGTTAACCGTATTGTAAGGCCGTTTGCTTTTCTTTATAGGGTAATACTGCAAACTTCCTCTTCTAGGAGTACTCTTCTTAGTTATCTGATGTCCCATAATTTAATTACAATTGTTTTATTTACTGATATAGATTTTTTACGTTTAAATAGATTAACATTTGATATTATATTTCATTTAGTCTATAAATTCTTACAATTTTGCCGCTGTATAAGTTTTTAGTTAAAAACTAACTATTTAAAAGCTTATTATCCGTATATTCTCTGTTGAGTTTTCACTTAACGACAGGCCTGAAATTACTATGGCCTTTTTTATGCCGTGCTCTTTTGCTATCTGAATAAGGCTATTCTCAGATTTTTCCAGGCTTTTTACAAATATACCTTTAACATTTTTGCTGAAAAATAACTTAGAAAAGGCCATTTTACTGTTTGTAACAGCAGAGATATCCAATTGAAGATGGTGCCTTGAAAGCTTGAATGCGCTTCTGCCTGAAGGAGTAAAAGTTATTATCTTGTTTATTTTAGTGTTTATAACTAGATCTATGACTGAATTTAATATTGCATCATGTATATCCTCCATTTTGTATCTTTTTACAATACCGGAATAATGATATTTTTCTATTATCCTTTTTAACATCGACAGGGCCTTTAGAGGATAAATTCCTATTGCTGTTTCTTCTGAAAGCATAACGGCATCTGTTCCCTCGTCTATAGCAGTGAAAACATCATCTGCTTCTGCCCTGGTCGGCATTACGTTATTTGTCATAGATTCGAGCATTTGTGTAGCTGTTATAACCGGCTTGCTGTTTTCATTGCATAATGATAAAAGCTTCTTTTGAACCTCCGGCAAATCTGCAATATCTATGTTTAAACCAAGATCTCCTCTTGCAATCATAATAACATCAGCGGCCTTTACTATCTCATTGAAATGTTTTACTGCTTCTATTCTTTCTATCTTTGCTATCAAAACACTTTTTTCTCCTGCTATCTTTCTAGCATTCTCTATGT
>JAKACB010000069.1 GCA_021796445.1 Nanobdellota archaeon | reverse complement strand
CAAAGGAGCATTTCAGTAGGTACAAATTTGCTATGAAAATAGCAGATGTTTTTAACTTTGATAAGTCGCTAATAAAGGAAACTAGTTTAGATAGCTTTAATTTAGCGGCAAAAAGACCTAAAAATACATTTCTAAATGTTTATAAAGTGTCTAAATATTTCAAGATAAATTCAATAGAAAATAATCTTAGAATTATAAAACAGCAAATAGGTCTATAATCTCTTCTCTATTCTTTCTTTTAGTATATTCGAAGCTTCAAGCAGGCTGTCAAAACTGCCTGCATCAAGCCAGGGTTCCTTCAAAAATACATGCGATAGTTTTCCTTCAGCTATATATAAATTATTTACGTCAGTAATCTCAAGTTCACCCCTAGCAGAAGGGTTTAACTTTCTCGTCTTACCAAATACCGTATTATCATATTGGTATACGCCAGTAACCGCGTAATTTGATTTCGGTTCTTTTGGTTTCTCTTCTATTCCTTTGATCTTGCCGAATTCGTCAAATTCTGGCACTCCGAAACGCTGTGGATCTTTAACTTCTTTTAAGAATATCCTCGCACCAGATTCAAAGCTTGATACTGCATCTTTTATATCATCTAAAATTATGTTGTCACCAAGGATCACCGTCATATTATCCTCCTTTACGAATCCTTCAACCAAGGATAAGGCATGAGCGATTCCACCCGCTTCATCTTGTAAAGTGTAATGAAATCTAGCTCCAAAATCCTTCCCAGATCCAAGAAGATTCATGAAATTTCCTGCATTCTCCTTTCCAGTAACTATTATAATATCTTTTATACCAGCTGAAATCAGCCTTTCTATCGGGTAATATATCATTGGCTTATTGTAAACTGGTAATAAATGTTTATTTGTTACTTTTGTCAATGGATACAGTCTGGTACCATTTCCCCCAGCAAGTATAACTCCTTTCATTTTATAACTATGAATTAAACTAGCTTATAAACGTTTAAATAAGTGAAATTAAATGTGGTCTGTTCAATAGTAACCTCAACAAAATTAAATTTATAAGTAAAAATTTACTTATATTTTAATGATACATAGACAACTATGCGCTGCATGTGGGGGGAAGCACCTGATGCTAGCGTTGGATTTGGGTAGATTACCAAATTCTAATGAATTCGTTTACAAAAGAGACCTAAAAAAAGTTAGAAATTGGCCTTTGAAATACTATTGGTGCGAAGATTGCGGTTTATTCCAGCAGCTCGAATTAGTAGACAGCAAAACATTATTTAGAGATAATTACACCTACCAAACGGGCGTAAATTTACCTGCTGTACAACATTTTAACGAATTAGCGCTATCCCTTAAAAAAGATATTAGCGGTGGATTTGCGGTAGTTATAGGATCAAATGATGGCACTGAGTTGAAACTCCTTAAAGAAGCCGGCTTTGAGAGGGTATTAGGAATAGAACCTGCAAGAAATATTGCTATCATAGCTAATAAGGCGGGGCTAGAAACAATAAACGCATTTTTTACAGAAAAATTGAGTAAAGAGATAGTCAATAAATACGGAAAGGCAGATGTAATCACAGCGAATAACGTGTTTGCGCACATCCCAAATCCTTACGATATGATGGTTGGGATGAAGAATCTAATAAAGCTTGACGGCAAAATAGTAATAGAGGTGCAGTGGTTTAGAGATGTGCTTAAAAAATTGTCTATAGAGACTCTTTATAGTGAGCATTATTATGAGTGGACTATTAAGGCAATGATAAGCTTAGCCGAAAAATGTGAACTAAATGTTATTAAAACTACTCATCTTCCCAATCAGCAGGGCGGCTCGATAAGATTTGAACTAGGACTGAATGGCATAATGGACAAACACCTTGAATATGTAGAGACGAAAGAAGGTGTATATAAGAAAAGTAAGATAGCTGAGATGCAGCGGAGGGCAGAAAAGCGTAAAGAAAAACTAATTAATCTATTAACTAAACTAAAGAGTCAAGGGAATAAAATAATAATTTGGGCAGTACCAGCTAAAGTTTCAACCATACTAAACTTTTGTAAGATAGACTCAAAATTAATAGACTATGCAGTTGATTCGACACCTACGAAAATTGGCAGATGTATACCAATGGCTGGCATAAGTATAAAAGACGAGAAATTTCTGAATCCTACTATGGAATATAAACCAGATTATATAATAATCGGAGCATGGAACTATTTAGATTTTTCAAAAAAGAAATTAGAATGGTTTACTAAGAGTGGGGGACATTTAATAAATTTGTTAACTGCAGAAATAATAGCATAATTAATTTAAAGAAACTTCTTTTAAAATTCATGCACGATAATGCATAATAATCGTTTCAGAATCTTTGTAGATAAAAGATTATTTTATATAATTACAAATAGAATAAATCCTTTACGACTGCATATTTTTATAATCACAGCGAATAGCTTTCAAAAATAATTAGCCGCGGCATATAAAATCAGAACTATACAAACTAACTGGTAATTCGTAGTTATAAGCCAAATGCGTTTGGGCCCGGAGGGATTT
>JAKACB010000019.1 GCA_021796445.1 Nanobdellota archaeon | reverse complement strand
CCTGTTGTCGTTATGGAACCCTGCCTTGATTTCATAATTACATTAAAAAGCAAAAATATATGCCATTATGCCTAAGTACATCGCTCATGGAGAGTAATGGACTCTGCGTCAGGATGGGTTTAAGCGCGTTGGATTCTCGTCAGTATTTGGCTACGAACAATGGCAATTGTTATTGAATAACGCGTATCCTTTTAGGTATTACTCTGGAATTATATTTACCAATTCTAATGTGCTATGTAAATATGCACTGATGTTTGCGTCTGAAATTTGATATTTACCAGATTCTCTGCTTTGGATAGATGTAAAGATTCAGTTATACTCATAACGAGCTGAGCTGCGAGCTCGAGCGTAGGCTTCTGGCTTGGCGCGAGGGCGAGCTTGTTCGTTGCCTTGAGCCTGATTCGAGCGGTCACGGCGTGCGGGCAGGCAACGTCTGGGGTGTGCGGCGGCAGTTCGTGCGGGACCGGAATAAGCCTCAAAGGCCCAGGTGGCACAGCCGGTGGCAGGAGCATCGGGATAAGCACAAGCAGCGTCAGTTCGGGCACCATCAGCATAACCGTCATCACCGCCACAATAAGCACCACCATGAGCACGATCAACACCCTGAGCATAAGCACAAACACCATTGGCATGAGCAGCTGCGAAGCGTCGCAGCAGAATCTGGTCAAGTGCACAAGGCACAGTCCGCTCGGGCGTTCTCGATTCCTCGTCTGTCTCGGAATCTCGGCCTCGCCCTCGCTCCCACTCCTGACAATAAGATTTTAGTATATTATGATTCAATTAGAGGTGTGGGAATATGGCTGAACCTAACGACGCCAATAGTGTATATGATTTTCTAAACGTTTCCGAGACTCTGTTAATAGACGTTGGTAAAAACATGAATAATCTGACAGAAGTCAGCAGGCAGTATTCTTTTTTAAACGAATCTGAGCAGAGTATGCTCGAATCTTTAAATGCCGCTTTAGCATCTGTAACAAAAAAACTGGAAAGAGTAAAGGGCTCTGCATCTGATATAAACAGGGAAGAAGCCGAAAAGCATGGCTTAGAATATAATGGCGCGGAACTCATATTCAAGTTACGCTTATTTAACAGGATAAAGCACAAAATATACCGAAGCATCAACGTGTTTGACAATATAGTCGAGACGCTGCACGAACTTGGAAATCCTAATAGGGACAACGCGACGTTTCTCGCAGTAACACTCAAAGTATTCAAAGACTGGTGGAGAGGCCACAAAAAACTAATCGGAGAAGGATTTTCAATAGCCTCAACGATTGCCGGCTCGATACCCATGGCAGGTTTCCTCAGCGAGATCTTTGCCTTGGCCGGAGAATATATTGCAAACGATAAAACCCTGTTCAAGTCACCGCGCTCGATTTCTAGCCCAGGTTGATTAATGCGTTAAAAGTTAGGCGGTCATATTGGAAATCATAAAGGCAAATCTATGGTGCCTCAGGTCAGGGAGCTCCTGTTAAGCTATCAGAAGCAGTAATCCGACTTTTAAAGTTATGACCCATCCCAGTTTCCGTTATACCTTGCAGTCTTGTAATCCACTATTACAAAACTTCCGTCATGTCTCTCGAATATAAGATCAGGAATGCCGCTCAGTGTTATATTCTCCTTCTCCACCTTGAATTCTGATGACTTTATCGTAATTATCCTTTTTATGTCCCTATGCTGCCCATCCATTCAGGCAGCTCTCCGTTCTTTTCAGCATATCTCTCTACTATGTTCTTCGTATAGGAGTCTATGGATGAGAATATCCCTGGGAAGCCCATCTGGTAAGGAAGGCCCTTTGCATGGCGCTTTATCCAGAAACATCTGGGACAGAAATCGTCAACTGCAAGCCAGCCAAGGTCCTTTGCAGATACTCGCATAGATTCGTTCAGGATACCAAGATATTTAAAATTGCAGGAGCATAAACACTACATAAAACTCGTAAGACTTGAAATTATATATGTGCAAACTTCCATGTGCAAATATAGTGTGTTCTTAAAAGATGAGGATTTGTTATGCTAAAAAGTGAGATTCACCCTCAAATGCATCTTAATCAACCCGTACAGATGCCAAACATATCCGTGACTAAAGAAGAAAAAGTAAGGGCAAATCTTCTTATTGAACTATCCAAACCAAGAAGGGAAGAGTCTGTCTTATCATTGTGTTGTGGAATGGGACTGGTTGCAGTTAAGCTCTCAGGATTCTTAGACAAAGCTCCCAAAATAGCAGATATAAATCTTGCAAATGTAAACAGTATAAAGAAACTTGTAACAGAATATAGACTTAATGAACGAATAAAAGTATGCTTACTCAAGGATTTAGGTGGAAAATTTGATTTAATCTTTCTACAGCAACCATCTTTTGGAGGAATGGCTCTTATGAGAGAATTGCTTATCGACGCAAACGACCACCTTAAGAATGGAGGTAGGATTTATTTAATAAGCACAAAAAGAGAGGGTGCAGCTTACCATAACAAATTGGTAGAATCAGTTTTTGGGAACAAGGAACGATTTAGATCAGGCAGATATTTTCTGCTAACTGCAAAAAAGGAGAGAGAAATTAAAATACCTGCTATAGAAGAGCACAAAATAGAAATAAGCTTATTGGGCATCCCATTCATTTTTTATTCGCGTGCAGGTCTATTTTCAAAATCTGAGATAGATCTAGGGACATATCTGTTAATCAGCAATATGAAAATATCCGAAAATGATACTGTTCTGGATTTTGGATGCGGGTACGGTCCTATCGGAATAGTTGCTGCAAAATTTGCTAAAAAAGGAACAGTTTTGATGGTCGACTCTAACTCTCGTGCAATTGAGCTTGCAAAAAAGAACATAAAACAAAATAAGATTGAGAATGCAGAAGCTATAGAAAGTGATGGATTTAGTATGCTGAGAGGCATGCAATTCGATGTTATTGTATCAAACCCTCCATCACATATATTACAAAATAAACTCAGATTGATTCTTGGTGATGCACTAAACGCATTAAAGAAAAACGGCAGGATGTATCTAGTTGTTCAAAAATCGCTTGTAGGTAGATATAAAGAGCTATTGAATTCAGTAAGCACACAAAATTACGTTGAAAATATAGCCGAAGGCACTAAGCATGTCATCTTGCTAGTGAAACTTACTGTTCAGCCATAATCACAATAATTGTCCTTTTTCGCCTTCGAAGAATAACGAAGGTAAATTAGAATACTGCATTCATTCAGGCTAAAGAAGATATAGTTTTTCTTCATAAAGGAGAAGGTATTTGTAACTTAACCTCGCCACTTTTAGTAGTGAAGTCTCTAACCTAGTGTAGAAGCACTAACAATCTGAAGAAGGCACGCTTATCAGTAAAAACCAGGGGAGTTATTAAAAGGATATCGGAATCTCCAAATCTATTAAATTCAAATGGCATAATGACATAGTGATATGAATATTAAAATATCTAATAGTTTAAATAAAATTCATGGATAAACTTCTAATAATCGGCGCAAGCGGCTTGCTCTGGGGCAAACTATGCGAATACAGCAGCAAGAATTATGAGGTACGCGGGATCTACAACGCTCAAAAAGCAGAGTTTAGAAATATGCATCAACTCGATGTTGCAAAAAGAACAAGCGTCTTTAAGCTTTTTGACAAAGTTAAGCCTGAGTTGGTAGTTAATACTCACGAGGTAAGCAATATTGACTACCGCGAACTGCATCCTGGGGAAGCATGGGCTTTCAGAGAGGAGTTTGAAAAGGTGCATAAATGAAGCTACTAGTTACCGGGGGATTGGGGTTTATAGGTTCTAATTTCATAAGATACTGGTTCAGGAAACATAGCAAAGATATCATAATAAACATTGACAAGGTGACCTACGCCGCAGATTTTCATAACCTAAAAGGAATCGGAGGCAAATACAATTATGCATTTGTAAAGGGGGATATAGCAAGTAAGGAAATAGTGTTAAAAGCGGCAAAAGATGTAGACGCAATAATAAATTTTGCAGCTGAAACGCATGTTGATAACTCTATAAAAAACGCTGAAGATTTCGTCAAGTCAAACGTTTTTGGGGTCTATAACCTCTTGGAAGCTGTACGAGGATATGGCATTAGATTTCATCAGGTTTCAACAGATGAAGTCTACGGCACTCTTCCGCTCAATTCCAGAACCAAATTCACAGAAAGCAGCAAATACATGCCAAGAAATCCATATTCCGCGACAAAAGCAGCTGCAGATCATCTTGTAAATGCCTATTTTAACACTTACAAATTGCCAGTTACAATATCAAACTGCAGTAACAACTATGGTCCCTACCAGTACCCTGAGAAACTCATCCCAAAAACAATATTAAATGCACTATCGAATAAGTCAATACCTGTTTACGGAGACGGGAAGCAGGTAAGGGATTGGATCTATGTAGAAGACCATTGTTCTGCATTAGAGCAGATAATAAAAAAGGGCGAATACGGAGAAGCGTACCTAGTATCTGCAAACAACGAGATGCATAACATAGACGTAATAAAAAGTATACTTACAAAACTTGGTAAAGATGAGGGCCTTATAAATTTTGCAAAGGACAGACCTGGGCATGATGTAAGGTATGCGATTGACGCAAGAAAAATAACCCAGGAACTCGGATGGAAGCCTAAAATAAACTTTGATTATGGTTTAAAGTTTGCAATAAACTACTATATTGAAAACCTAGAATACTATAGCAAAAAGGCTGTCGCATGAATGAGAAAATAAAAGGGATTGTACTGGCCGGCGGCACGGGCTCCAGGCTCTATCCGCTTACTAAGATTACTAATAAGCATCTCCTGCCAGTTTACAAAAAGCCGATGGTATTATATCCTGTTGAGACTCTGAAAAGTTTAGGCATAGACGAGATTACTTTGGTAAGCGGCGGAGAGTACATTGCAGATTTTATGCGATTCTTTGGAAGCGGTTCGGAATTTGGAGTGAGGATAACATACAGGATCCAAGACGGTCCAAAAGGCATAGCACATGCACTTCTTCAGGCAGAAGGGCCCGTTAAACAAAATGAGAAGTTAGCAGTTATCCTGGGCGATAACATATTCGAGAAGGTAGAAGTGCCTAAAGAAGCATTTTCTGACAAAAATGCGTATATATTTGCTAAGGAGATAAAGGATCCTGAGCGATTTGGCATAATTAAGCTTAATGAAAACAACGAGATAATGGAAATAATAGAGAAGCCAAAAGAACCTCCTTCAAATCTTGCAGTTACTGGACTGTATATCTACCCTAACGATGTCTTCGATTTTATAAAGACATTGAAGCCAAGCCAAAGGGGAGAATTGGAGATAACAGACGTTAATAGTTGGTATATACAGCAAGAAAGGCTCAAAGCTATATTTTTGGATGGGTACTGGTCAGATGCAGGTACTTTTGATTCGCTGCTGAACGCTACTTTATTTGCGGCTGGTCGTTGAATTTCCTTTTATTTAAAGCACCTTTTAGTCTTCCACTTTCAATTATTTCCGCAAATTTTTCTATGTCGTTATCATAAATAAATCAAGTACATCTTCAATTTCCCTTTTGCCTAACCCATGCCATTTCAAATTAATAAGCCTGCAAATTGCTTCGAGAGAACCTTATCTCAGGCCCTCGCTCACAATCATGTCTAATTATATAATTTAAGGCCTTGCAGAGAGCATTCCACAGAATTTTCGTTGATATATAGTTAGACAGGAAAAAGTGCAGAAAATATGTCGTAGAGATGGGTAACGCATTACCACTTACCTTAATGTACCTATATATGTTGCAAGCGATGTCCCTCAGTCTCTGTTCCTTTTTCTTCATCCACCACTTTTCACTGGTAAGTTCATCGCCCATTTTGATCTTCGCCACAAAGTTTACCGTTTCCACCTTGCTTCTTCTATAATAAATTTTCTTCGGAAAATACTTTCACAACTTCTTCCCGTACTCTCCATTCATTCTACTTACTGGAGCCGATGAAAAATGTGGCAATACATATCTATTCTTGCATTACTGTATATATGGTCAGTTATCTGATGTGATCATTTATGCATCTTGACTATGATAGCTATATGTAAATGTCAACTCCCTACTCTTTACCCCAAATAGGACAATTTTTTAAGATTTGCAATGAAATATTTGTACTGTCACAGAGAAATAAAATGTAAGTGGTTGATTTGATACGCAAAAAAATAATGCTTGCAGGATGGGCAACTAAAGATTTTTCTCTTGAAGAATTAGAGGATTATTTATATCAATGTATGCCAAATATACTAGAGGTAAGTAAAGATTTTGTAGATAGCCATATTTCAATTAAAAAAACGTACAGCTTAATTAAAGAGTATAAGAGACATAATCCACTAGTTATTTCTTATGCAGGCACAACAGATTTTGTAAATTGCAATCTTTTTTCGTTTGATGAATATCTTAGATACATGTCTATACAAGCATCTCAGGCTAGATTTTTAGGCTCGGCATTCTTTAGAGCAATGATTGGAGGTAGGTCAAATACTAAAATAGATGTTATAAGACGATTATCTTATTTTGAAAAGATAATACTGCCAGCAAGGATTCTTATAGAGATCCATGGGGGCTGGGAATCGTCTATTAAAAATATCCAAAAAATTGTAAATCTTACAAATTATAATTTTGTTATTGACTTTCAAAATATCCTAGAATCAGATTTATCATTTCAAAAATTAAAAAACATAATACCCAAAGAACGGATTGAATATTATCATAGTAGAAATCTTAATTTAAGATATATTGAACACAAAGCATCAATAACCGAAGAAAACTATTGGGTCACCAAACATGAAGTAGATAAAGTTTTGTGGGAGCCAAAGTTAATTAAAAAACAGGAAATTATAAACATAATCAGATAACAATAAGAGTTTAACAAAGCTGCATATAATTTATACCAAAAGCTATTTATATCTGTTTACTATAAAATCACATGTGGTTAAATGCTGAGAACATTGGAGCGTGATAGTCGTAATCCCAAAGCTCAGCTTCAAATGCAAAGCATAATGAGATCGGAAGATGTTATGCCGATGTTCGCATCAGACATTTCCAAAATGACTTTTAGCATGGCCGCATTAAATTCGGATCATTACCGTGCAGAGATGGCAGAACGACAAAGACTAGACTCTTTAGAGCGTATCAAGCGAGACACAGTCACTGAATGCAGCACTAAACCAATTATAGATAGCGCTATAAAAAAAGATGAGCATGCTTCTTTGCTGTCCCATGAAGGTATGCGCGTTGGGAGAGCTCCTGATTCTTCGTCTACAATCATAGATCATAAAAATAAATTTATATTTATAGTAACAAGTGGGAGGTCTGGTAGTCGTCTACTTGCTGAGATATTTGATATGTCTGGTTTGTTTGTCTTATTTGATAAAATTGAGGATAATCGCGGATTATTTTATGAGTCAGGTAAGATTAACGCGCTAAACTCTTTTATTGATAATGAAAGATATAATTTAACTTTTGATTACTCTAAACTAAGACTGTACAAAAAAGATACGGAAAAAATAAAAAATTGGGCAAAGAGATTTCAAAAACTTTTAGAGAAAGAGGATATTGAAACAACAGTAATCAAAGATCCAAGACTTTTATATTTAATACCGATTTACAAAGATTCTTTTAAAAACTCATTTTTCATACACATAGTCAGGGATGGAAGAGATTTTGCTATTAGTAAAAACGAAGAAAGCCTACATCGCGGAAAAAAAGAAGAAGACCCTAATTTTTTACTGGAATTATGGAATTATAGGATGGAATTGTTAAATAGATTTAGAAACAAAGATTGGTTTTATGAGATTAAATTTGAGGATATAGTGGGCAATCCCAAAAAAGAGCTAAAAGCACTATGGGACTTTTTAGGTATTAAAAATGAGGTAATTATTCCAAAAATTGATCTTGCAAGGAAAGGAAGATATTTACAAAGTTCGGTCAGATTTAATAATGAAGAAGGATGCAAGTGGTTGAAAAAATTTAATTATATATAGAGTGACAAAACTTATGACAGAATCATTGACAGGACATTTGTCCACTTTTTGATTTTTGAGGGATTACCAGAAAACTTTCAGTTTGTAATTTTTCCCATCATATTCACCAGACTTGAATCCTCAGGAGCAATGTTGGAAGTCTGGGCGAAAACACTATCAAATCGTCTCGTTCCATCGTTAGCCGCAATGAAGTATCAGTTTTCTGTAGAATTCAATAGGTCATCCTTCTTGCCTAAAATGTTGATCATACCTAATTAGTTATTAGATCTAAAGAATAATAGCTAAGGTATTCATAAAGAAGGTTCTAGATGCTCAACAGTTCGGTGTTCTAGAGTTAGATGAAAAGGGCAATATAATTGCGATAGAGGAGAAGCCTGCCAAATCAAAGTCAGAATATGCTGTAGTTGGTCTTTGCATATATGACAACAATGTTTTTGATAAAATACATTGCATTAAAACATCCAAAAGAGGAGACTTGGAAATTACTAATGTTAAACGCGTATATATGAGAGAACAAACTCAGGTCTGTGGTGCCGAATAGAGTGGATTGACGTTGGCGCTTTTGAGTCTCTGCACAAAGCCGGCATAATTACAAGAAAGCATGCGATAGATAAGTTGCAACAATGACTATGATTAGGCTATTTATCAGTTAAAACCTAATAAGCTTCACATATGAACCTTAGAAATAGGCCAACATTAATAATTAGTATAACTGAAATTGTTATCTTTTTCCTGAGGATGATGGCGAGGTGCTTCACAGCAGATAAAATTTGTATAGACGTATTACTACAAATTACCATTTTGAATTAAACGATATTAGGTATCCAACATTTGTGTTCTATTTCCATTATAACTACGTGTGGGAAGATAACGGGGTAATACGTCTGTTGATACAAAGCCAAAGTCTTAAATTAAGAAACCTCTAAGTTCAAAGTTTTTTATTACACCTGTACTCCATCTATGTTTGTATCTTTCAGAACCTCTTCCAAAAGAGAAGAATCTTAAATTTTTATTATTTATAAAGGCTTTAATCACATAGCCTAAGATTGCAGATCCTGAACCTTTATATTTTCCATCAAATATTGAATAATAGTAATGAATCATATCTCCCGTAGGTATCATTTGTATATATGCTATTATTTTATTGTCTAAAAATAAGCCAAATGATTCAGATATGTGGCATTCATTCATGTATGTCAGATAATTAAAGAAATCGTCTGATCTATTCTTGCCCCATCGTGTGACATGTAACTCCTTAATGGACTCATCGAATACTCTCACTCTTTTAAATTCGCCACCTTGGTCTTCAAATTTCTTAATTTGGCGAGTATAAGAATGTATACTCTTCGAGAATAATTTTTTGTCTATTATGGGTGTTACTGAATCTAAGTTTACCTCAAATATAAAATTTTTCATTTTTCCCCCGATAATGTTCTTTAAAGCAATAGCACCATCCTTTGACAATAGTGGTATTTTAATATTATCCACACCCATATCAAGCATCCAAGTAACAAGCTTTTCTACTTTATCCTCTCTTAGTATATCACCATAAAAATTGAAATCTTTTTCATTGCTCCCCAATATTGTAAATCTTATTTCTCCAATTAGCGAATTAATTTTAAAAATTGAAGAGTTAGAATTCCCACTTTTGATATCTAATATTCTATCTCTTTCCTCATTTAATAGAAAGAAACTATCAATTGAACTTTGGTACCTCAACTTTTCTTTAAATTTTATAAACCCAAAAGAACTTATCTCATTCATTTTTTATTCCCTCTAATATCCTTTCCAATTGGTCTACACTTTCAAACGTATATACAAAACTCATTACCTTTTTTTTAATAATACCTATCTTTATTCCGTATTCAATTTGTAATAATAATGGTGAATAAAATCTTTCGAAATTGTAGATTATTATAGGCATTGGTTTAATTTCATCTAGTAATATTCTTGCCATAAGATCAAATAGCTCATCCAATGTACCGATACCACCAGGATAACATAACACTGCATCAGTGTGTGTAAGAATTTTTTTACGTTCTGCGAGGGATCTTACTAAAACAATTTTATCTCCTTGAAAAAGTAATTTCTTGTGTTTTTTGGCAAACCATCTAGGAATAACTGAGGTCACCTTAAGATTATTTTCTTTGGCAGTTCTAGCGAACTCCCCCATAATGCCGATATTTGTCCCACCGAATAAAACTTCGTTGTAATATTTTGAAACGAGTCTTACCATGGACTTCATTTCAGGTGTTTTAGCACCATAGTTTTCTATTTCAATACCAGACCCAAAAAATGTTATTTTTTTCATTTTGCATCAACCATATGTTTAATAGTTTTTTCATCAATTGTTTGGTTTATATCTGTTCCGCCTTTTATTGCAAAATACGGATCAATAAACCCTGTCCCAATTGCGTATGTTGAATGTACTGCAGTTTTACTTTTTCTTAAATTTTCTTTATCTATTCTACTTAAGTTTATATCTTTGAAATACGGAATATTTTCTACATAATGCCATCCAGATTCTAAAAGAGAGGGATAATTATTATTTGGGGGAGATTTTAGTAATGCAGTATAAGGTATGTCCCCTTCATTTGACTCTATTATTTTTATTCCATTTAATAATTTTATAGTTTTGTAATACCTCTCTAAGATACAACTTTTAACAAATGGAAATCTTGCTAATTGTACTAATGCTATGGCTCCAGTTAAATTGCTAACTCTTAAAGATAGGCCTTTATTATAGTCTTTTGGTATAACCATTCTCTCCCCATTTTTATCGATTAGGCATCCTTGATCATGGATTTGACATAGTCTCTTGTATTTTTCTTTATTATTAATAATTCCAAAGCCACCATCCCCAGTACTTAAAATTTTGTGATGGTTAAGTGATGTGAAAGAGAAATCACCAAATGTCCCGGCATATCTATCATTTATTTTAACTCCGAATGACTGTGCAATATCTTCAATCAAAAAAATGTTTTCTTGTTTACATAATTTGTGAATTTTACCAATTTCTTGCTGACCACGACCCATCATGTGTGGAATCAATATAATTTTAGTATTATTATTTATTAGTTTCTCAATAGACTCTAAGTTTATTTGCAGGTTTTCATCTATTTGACAGAATCTTATTTTAATATTCTCAAATAATAAAACTGAATAATCAGCAACCCATGAAAATGGTGGAATTATAACCTCAGATTTTTTATCCAAGTCTAGTGTTTTTAAAAAACTGAGCAATGCAAGTGTAGCAGAAGGAAAAAGTAAAACGCCATACGAATCGAACATCTCTTTAATTTGTTTTTCAAACATAAATGAATATGATTCATAATATTCTTTTGAGAACCTAAACAATTTTTTAGAGTTTAACACATCGTCTACAAGTAATCTCTCTGCGTCTCCAATAAATTCATTTCCTAAGGACATTTTTATTCCAGATATAGATTTTTATAACTAGTATTTTTATTATTTAAGACAAAATCTTTTTTTTCAGTAATCCATTTATTTATTGAATTAAGTAGTGAACCTTCTTTAAGCGGATCGAAAATATACTCTTTTGATTCAATACTTTCAGATATGCCAGTATATTTTGAAACAAAGCTTACCCTATTCTCTAATAATGCATAATGTGGCATTAGACAATAAGGATCATAAATTGATGGAACTATTAACCCGCAGGAATCTCTAATCTCTTTCCTCAGTGTATTGATAGATACTTTATCTAATACTGAAACATATTTATTAATATCTAAACCAGTAATTAGATCTTCTAACGCTTTAATATAAGTTTGTCTTTGTAGATTATGTGTTGACCTATCATATTCTTTGCAAAATATCTTCAGATGGAATTTAAGTTTATTTGCTTTTGAATAATCAACTATCATTGGGACTTCCTTCACTAATTCAAAAAATCCTTTCTCGTAAACTGGTCTCCCACCTGAAATAAACTCTAAATTATTATTTGCTATGTTATTTTTAGTAATAACAACATGTTTGTTAAAATCAACAAACGAATATTTTTTAATCTTATCTCCAATAATTGCCTTGTAAAAATCTTTATCAGCATCGCTTTCTACAACAGTTTTGTTGCAAAAATTAATTAATTTAAGTTCATATTTACATGAATTTTCTAACTCTTTATTATTCAATGTACTTATGGATTTATTATTTTTTGAAAACTCCTTGAGTCTGTTCACAGTTAGATACGGAGAAAATATCTTTTCCTTGTTTTCTGTCAATTCTCTAAAATCTTTGGAATTTATCGCTAGTGCGGATTCCCAAGAGTGAAAATGAAATATGCAATTTTTCTTCAATTTTAGATTTTTTAACGCTGCAAGTACCTGAAATGATAGTAAGTTTTCAACATCTTCAAAATTAGCGTCCGCCTTTGCTTTTTTATAAATAAAATCTGGTATCCTACACAAAACTGTATTCTTCTCAGATGTATCCCAACTTGATGTCAAAAAAGAATATTCCAACTTATCTACATCGTCAAATGTAATTATGAGGTGGTTCGTATATTCTTTAATTTTTTGGAATTCTATATCTGTAAGCATTGCAATCTCTGCTTCAGTACCATACTTAAGCGGATCAAAATTGGACCAAGGTTGCTTAAAGCTTCCAAATGCAATATGAACTAGCCCTACATGCATCCCGTATATACCACTATGGCTAAAAAATGGTTCTTTCTTTGAGATTGTCCCAAAATCCTTTAACCTATTTTTTATCTTATTTTCATAAATAGCGTCATCTATCTCAATATGAATACCAGTGTGGGCATATGCAATGTTTTTAAGAGCGAAGATAATATCGTGAAATTCTTCTATTTGGTCTTTAGGATTTTGAGATTTTAAAAATTCTTCAATTTCACTTTGTAAATAGGGCGTTATCTCTTCTGAAGTAAGACCTACACTCTCTATAAGTTTTTTGATCCACATTGTGTACAATAATAGTACCTACAATTTTATAAAAGTATAGCCATCCTTAAAAGTAGGGAGTTAACATTTACATATGGCTATCATCGTCAAGATGCATAAACGATCACATCAGATAACTGACCATATATACAGTAATACGGGATTGGATGTGTACTGCTACCTCTCGCCTTGCGGCTCGCTCGGTAGCGCCTCGCCTTCACCTTACAGTAATACCATGCACGGAAGCCCGGTAGATTCCTCTATGGCCTTTGCAATCTCCCTGTTGTTTGCAACGAATGACATCCTGACATTCAAGCTTCTTGATCTTTCAACGCATTTGTTCAGCTCCTCCTGCAGTGCATTGGTCTGGCATTCATATACCTCAACGTCCTCGTAGTCCCATATCCTTCTCATCTTCGCCTTAAGTTCGCCTACATCGAAGCTGTTCTTGTCGCTAAGCGTGAATGCGAAGTTCCCCCTGTCCTGTATCCTCTTTATCGTCCTCCTCATGAGCTCCTTGTGTTCCTCGCTTCCCGAGTAGATGCCCTGTTTTGCTATTATCCTTTCCGAGTTTACCGTGCTTAGTCCTTTTTCCATCAGCCTTCCATCCTGGCTCACGTATCCCGAGCTTATCGCTCTTGAAAGTATGGACGGTTTGCGCTTGCCCCCGTACAGTGAGGCAAGGCTTGTAAGCCAGCCTTTTTCCCTGAGCATGCTGTATGCTTCCGTAATGCTGCCTGTGCGCTCTATTGCTATCATAAACCTATACACAGCGACAGAAGGTATGTCAAGACCGCTGAATATCCTCTCACTGCCTGTCCGGTGTGCGCCTGAAGCGTGCATACTGTCATGCATCTCTATGGGCA
>JAKACB010000068.1 GCA_021796445.1 Nanobdellota archaeon | reverse complement strand
AGAACTAAAGCAATTGCAGCTTTTCCCAGGTATAATTTTGTGACTTTGATTGGCATATCTATTGATGTAGTGATAGCCACTCTGCTTTCTTTCAGGATAGAATACTTAATAGCAAATTTTATAGGTATAATCGTAGCTTTTGCATTTAATTATGTTTTATCTGAAAAATTTGCATGGGTTGTTCATGAAAAGAAATGATTTTTATAAAAAAATTAACAGTTTAAACAAATTACTTTACAAGTACAGATACTACATTATTGCGGTATACTTTTTCCTTTCAGTTGCCTTCTTTTCTATACAATTTGATCTGCTTAGAAACTGGGATATGCTTGTAAGGATACTGAATTCTAATTACCTGTTTCATAACGGTAACTATTTTGAACCGCAGAGAGCTCTTCTTGAGAGTTTCTTTATAGGCATATTTTCGTTTTTATTCGGCAGCTATTCTGTTTTTGCATTTATAATATTCTTTACTTTTTTATTTTTCTTAGCCGTTTATTTCTTTTCCAGGTCTTTTGAAGTTGAATACGCTATCCTTCTCAGCATACTGCTGAACCCCTTCTTTCTTTTTTACGCAATAAAGAACGGCTCGGAATTACCAATGTACTCTTTTATCATATTCTTTATCTCATTTGTAAAGCTGAAAAAGCCAATCGCAGGGGTTTTCCTTGCCTTGGCATTCGTATCGAAATATGACAGCCTTTTTATGCTCCCCATTACACTTTTTTTAATTGACAGAAAGTATATTGACTCTGCAAAAAGAATCGTATTGTTTTTATTTTTCACTATGCTAGCATTGACCCCATTCTTTGCTTACAATATTATTTTATACCATGACCCTATTTTCACTTTCTTGATGTCGTTTGCAAAAAACTCACCATCGATAAGTTCTTTCCAAGTTCCCGCATACAACTACTTTTACTATGGCTTTTATGAGCTTCTTTCTGTATTGCCCATAATAGCTATAGTGATTATTTTCAACAGGAAAATAATGCAAACGATTAAAAGAAAGAAAAGGGAGTTTTCAATCCTTGCTATGCTTATCTTCCTTGCGTTCTTGGTATACTTTTTAGCCAGCGGTCTTTACGTTCACGGCTTGGGGTATTACAGATTCTTCCTGCTTGTAACCATTTCTGTTACCCTAGCACTGTCTTTGCTTACAAAAAAAGAGATGCTTCTTATTGCAGTGATTTTCTTTGCCATCTCTTTAATAATAGCATATCATATACTATTATCGCAGAATTTTAACGTTCACACGATAAGCAATGAAGTTAATTCTGCAAAACAGCTTCTTCTACAAAAATATGGAAAAGACAACTGCACTGTTCAGTCAAATGACTGGGTATACTTGGATTATTACGGTATAAGCGCAACTTATATCAGGGGTTTGAATTACTCTGAGTACCCTTTAATCTCATTCGGTAAACTGCCTGGGAACTACACGCTTTGGAATGAAAGCGGCGGAGTTTACCTTTATACATCCGGCATCTCCAGCAGTAAATGCATTTTTACTCCAGTAATAGATTTTCAATATGGTGTTAATTATTACATAAATATCTCAAAAGAAAACAACAGCATAGGATGTTATTTTCTTAATGAAAAAATCAAGGATGGCTTTGTTTTGTCTTCCTGTCTGTCAATAATGAAAGCATTCAAATGATTTTAGCTTTAATCACGATTAATGGAAGATATCAGCAAAAGCATTGTTTAATGACATGCATGCATTATAGCCCAATGCTATTTTCGGATTTATCCCAAAAAGCCAGTAGCATGCATTGTTGGGTATCTTTTCTGAATTTATTAGATAATACGCTCTTGACTCGTTTAAAGATGGGTAAACACTGCAGGTATTATAACCATAGAGATAGATATCCCCCTGTTTTTTTACGAGCGGAAGTGTGGTGTTTACACTGCCAAAATTCAGTATAGCTCCAGTATAATTTTTATATGAAGAAAGCGGCGGAACGGCTTTCAAGCCAAGGTAATCAAGATAAACCCATTCATTAGATGACACTGTGCACGTACTTGGATTATACACTGACGTAAATAGTGACACTGCAGATCTTGCATATGCTAGATGAAAAGCGGATAAACTGCTTATACCCAGCAATAAAACGGCTATTGCAAATGAAACAACGAAAAAAAGATAAACGAATTTAAGGTCTTTGTCCCTGAAGAATGAAAACACAAGAACATACATGAAAATTGACAGAGGGAGCATGAACCTGAATATTGACAGACCCGTTTCTGAAAGAAGATTTGATACAGAGAAATAGACCAAAAAAGAAAGAACGCAGGCTGAAATTATCATTGCGTATTCTTTTTTATGTTTCTTTACTCTGCTTATAAAATATTTTCTTTCGCTTTCAAAAAAGAAAATAAGCAATGCTGCAGGGAAGATTATCTCTATAAAACCAATTAAAGGAATGTTTCTTAAGTGGCTTATTGAAAGGCTTAAACTTATGTATGAAGAGAATATGTGGAAATAAAGGTAAGACAGACCTACTGAATAAAGGAAGTTTCCATACGCAAAAAAGTTATACATGAAGTAAGGCAGCAATGCCATAAC
>JAKACB010000067.1 GCA_021796445.1 Nanobdellota archaeon | reverse complement strand
TAAAAACTTGCCCTTTGTTCATGACCACTCCGTATAAGAAAGTCTAATTATTTCATTTCCAGGATACAATACGGCAAACCTCTGTATGGAAGCGACATAGCTAGAAGAATAATCTATTGAAAAACCAGTGGTTATCCCTTTCCCATTCAGTTTTAATATTGAACCGTTTAAATAGTAAAAAGTTATATTAAACGAATCGCCGGCCTTCAACAAAGAAGAAATGCACGAGGATGATAAGGCAGTAAGATTGTAAAGTTTAATCGGTGATACTTCTAGGTTATTTTGCATAACTCCAATTTGCTTTATTTGGCTGCATGAAAAATCATACCAATTTGAAGGATAACCCTCAGAACCAAGCAGCGCACTAGCTCCCTGAACGGCTATATTATTTATGTAATTTGATGTTATCTGCGAATAATAAGAGGAATAAGAGTTGTCTATATCTGCATTTGAATAAAGAAAAAGAAGGACTGTTGTAAATAAAAGTAGGAATATAAACAAAGAGATAAGCAAATCTATTGTAAATATCTGTCCTTTTTTATCCATAAACCTATAAATCTTCCATGGTATTAATCTGTAAAGCGGGTACTGTTAACTAATAAGCAATGAAATAAACGGCATCCTCCTTATACTCCTGATAACAGCTTTTATTATTAAATATTAAATTACAAGATATAAATAATATATGGTGGACTGTTAGTAATGGAAGACATAAATGAGATCTATAATAAAATAATTAGTAAATTAAACGAAGGCCCTTCGCTTATACTTGAAATAGCGGAAAGGATAGAGAAGGATACGTTACAGACACAAACAATAGTAGATTATTTTGCGGCAAGAGGGGAAATAAAAAAAACCTCAAGACGGTTCGGTTCCTCATCTATCTACTTTTTTGAAAAAGACAGAGAAAAGGCACTTAACCTGCTCATGCAGACATTAAATAACCAGGAAAAGGCACTTGTGAATAAAATAAGAGAAAAGAAGGTAATAAACATGGAGTCTCTTTCGTCGGCAGAACGGTATATATCTCAAAATCTTACTGATTTTATTAAAAAGGTTTCAGCACAGGACAACCAGACGGGGCAAAAGGCAGATTATCTTTATGAGCAGGGATTAAGTTTAGAGGATGTAAAATCATTTATAAACATAAAAGATGAAAAGCCTAAACCGGTTCAGCGTGAAATAAATATCAAAAAACCAAGAGAAAACAAAGGGCCTATAAAACAGGAGTTCGGTGAAACGCTAATAAAAAACGGGTTTGAAGAACCTAAGGAAATTGAAAAAGGTGTTTTCCTGTGTTTATATGGACAGCATAAGATAAAGGTAATTGTACAGATATTAAATAAAAAATCAGTAGTAAAGAAGGACTTTATAAATGCTATGGGTTACAGCACCGTTTATAAGACAATAGTATTTATACTTACAAATGCTGAAAAAATCACCGGAAACAAAAGCTTTGGCAACATGGTGTATGTTATAAAGACGGAGATATGAAAAAAAATAGGATATTCTTGATTAATGAAAGCCATTCAATAGTAATAGACGGAGACAAAGAAAGTAATACGCAATTTGGAATATTCAAACCAGGTAAATTAAAAGAGAAAAAACCCGGCTCTAAGGTAAAAACTCACAATGGGAATGAGTTCTATGTCATTGAACCCGGAACTCCGGATTTAATAAAAAAGACAATACGACTACCACAGATAATTACGTTAAAAGACATTGGGAGTATGGCAATGTATCTAGGAGTAAAAAATGACAGCAAGATATTCGATGCCGGAACAGGTTCAGGAGTTGTTGCATGTTCATTGGCAAACCTTTCAAAGGACATAAAAGTATTTTCTTATGAAATAAGGAAAGAATTCATGAAAGTAGCGAAGAAAAACTCAGAGCTATTTAACTTAAAGAATATAAAATTCAACAATTTAGACGTCAAAAATGGCATAAAAGAAAAGAATTTTGACTGCGGGGTTCTTGACCTACCGGATCCTTGGGAGGTACTGCCTACAATAACAAAAAACTTCAAGGTTGGTGCAAGAGTAGTTACATACTCTCCGTCCATTATACAGGTAGAAAAAACACTTAGATCGCTTCCAAAAAACATGAAAGTAGAAAGATTAATACAGAACAATGAAATAAACTGGAAAACTGAAGTTGAAAGAGATATACTAAGACCTGAAAGTAATGGAATACTCCATACTGCTTTCCTTCTTTTTATAAGGAAAGTTGCACCTTAATCGATAAAAATTTCAATTTTATCTGCTTGATGCAGCCTGTCTTTCGGTGTCTATTCTTTTTGAGATAGGAAATGCTATATCCTGATTATTTGCTGCCTGAGTAAGTATCTCATACAAAGCTTTGTCTGCTTTTTTGCCAGTTGCCGACAACTGGTATGTTCCTTCTGCTATCCATCTCAATGCAAGGTCTGCTCTTCTTACAGGCGCTGTGTCGACCTGCTTTGCAAGTCTCTGTCCACCTATTAAAAGAGTCATTACTTCTTCCTTTGGTGCCGAATTCTCTATCGCTTTTACAAGAACCTGCAAAGGATTCAATCCATCCTTGCTTATCATGTCAAATGAACTTTCAACTAGATTAGAAGCGGTATTGAATCTTCCAGACATCAACTTG
>JAKACB010000018.1 GCA_021796445.1 Nanobdellota archaeon | reverse complement strand
TTCAGTGAATATAAATATCTCATTTCCGTCTACTATCACAAATCTGCCTATGTCAATGTCTGTTTTGTTTAACTTGCCAAACTGTTTTATCTCATTCATTAATGTCTCATTAACATCCTTTACTGGGGCATAAACGTGCACGGTCACATTATTGGCTTTTGCCTTTTTAAGTGCTCTTCCAAGTGCACTTATCTTGCTTTCTAAGGACTGTTCTGTTGTAATCAATACAATTTCCCCCTTTGCGGAGTTTATGCTTTTCTTTATCCTGAAGTATATATTATCTAAACCTTGATATGAGTTGGCAACTTTGCCTTCATCAACATATTTTATTCCTTTATCATACAAATTTTGAAGGTCATTTAACATTGCACTGCCTTTTAACTTGTTTAATTTTTCAAGTTTCTGTTCAAGTGATTCCTTTGCCTTATCCTCTAGTTTTTCTATCAATTCCTGAGGAGGAATAGCCCTATAACTTATAGGCTTACTTAAATCCCTAACTATAAAACCTCCGTTTTCAAGCGAAACTAGTATATCGTATGCTCTTGACTTGGGTATATTGGCTATTTCACTTAATTTACCTGAAGTAGACTTGCCTTGAGAAAGCAATGCCAGCCAAACCTTTGCTTCATATAAGTTTAAGCCAAACATTCTCCTTATTTTTGCTATATAATCTTCACTGAACGATAATGCCATAATTTATCACCTACATAATACTTAGCAATAAAGAAGTATATAAATCTTTCCTTTTTTCACCAAGAATAAAAGTAAAAAAATAAAAAATAAAATAATCCTTATATTTTTGCCCTAAATACCCACATTGAGAAGGAAAACACTACTATTCCTATTATTACCTCAAATAAAGGGTATATGTAAGACGATGGAGGAGTTGTAACAGTCTTGTAGAAATACCCACTTAGAACTGCTGTCGAAAGTATGGAAACCAAGCCGAATACTATAAGGGCTATTCCTAATCCGAACAGAATAAGGCCGATCGCCGCATCGACTGCTCTTTTCTCCTCGTCGACAAACTTTAAGTTGCTTTTTGCTTTCATTATACTACAAAGTTTTTGTTATTTAAAAGCTTTTTATAAATCGTAATTTTCACAGCGTATAATTGTATATTTTTAGAATAAACAATAAATGAATCGCACAAGAAAATAATAAGCAACACAAGAATATTTTACTTAAGAATAAATACTTTAAACGTTTAATAAAATTATGGAAGAGGAAAAATGCGTTTTTTGCATGATAGCTAACAAAAAAGTGCCTTCAAAAGAGGTATATGAAGATGAGATGGTTATGGGTGTTTTAGACATTAATCCTGCTTCCAAAGGTCATGTTATAATGATACCAAAAAAACATTATAATAATATATACGAAATGCCGCAGGACGAGTTTCTTCAGTACATAAGTGTTGCAAGAGCAGTTGGATACGCAATACTCCTGTCACTAGCTCCAGATAACGTAGAGATGCTTTACACCAAAGAGCTTACAAAGGGCAGCGTGACTCCACATGCTTTAATTCACCTCATACCCAGATATAACGATGATACTGTAAATCATGTTTGGCAGCCACAGAAAATGGAAGAAAGTGATTTTACTGCGATAGGAAATGCAATAAAATCAGCAATAGAAAAGGTAAAGGCGGCAGAAGTGCCACAAACTGAAAAAAAGGCCGTTGAAGAGCCAAAAAAGCCAGACAACACTGTTAAGGAGGAAAAACCTCAAATTAATATAAACCGTAAGGTTGTGGTATTTTAGTTCCCCTTATATTCTATAGTCTTATCATCTTCTTTTTTTACTTCTTCCTGGATAGTTTCTTTTATTTCTTTGAACTCTTTTTTATCGACATCGAAATAGTCATAAAATAAAGGTGTAATTCTGATTATTTTTTTGCCATCTTCTATAGCTGCTGATACTAAACCCCTGGACTGCAATTCCTTAACATGCTGATATGAGATGCTACCTCTCTTTTTAACAAGTTCACTTTGAGGTATCTTCCCATTTAACACTATTAAACTTAGGGTCATTAGAACTCCTTTACTCATATCTGTTCTTAAGTTATCTTGTACAAGGTGCAAAAGATCACTTCTCAACCTCATCCTATAAAGATTCCCTTCGGTTAATATGTAAAAAGCGCTATTTCTAGCCTCATAAGACTTATTTAGATCATTAACTGCCTTTTTGATTATTATTGGGTCAGATTTAGTTCTTTTTACAATCTCTTCAAGACTTATACCGTCACCGAACGAGAATATAAGTGCCTCAACATATTCAGTTATCTTTACCATGTTAATCCTATACTAATAGTCGCATTTATTGATTTTAAAAGTTCACAAGCAAATAAATTTCAACTGCTTACCCTACTCTTTATATATATCTCCTCAAAAGGTTCGCTTTGCGATATCTCTACTTTATTCATATTTGATATAAACAAAAGTGGAAGCAGGGTGTAGATTATCTCTTTTCTATCGTTCTTTTTATTTACAAGCTCAGAAAATAATACTAATTCCTTAGCATTGAAAAGCTTTGCCAACTTTAAAAGAAGAGTTCTTATTCTGTCTTCTATCTTTACTTCCTTGAGTTTTAATTCAAAGTTTATCTTCTGTTTTGTGTTATAGCGCATAGCTTCTCTTATGGTATTTATTAATTCTGTTAAGGTTATTTTCCTGCTTCTAAAAATAGGAAGTTTTGATGTTACTGCTATATCAAAAGGTACGGCTTTTATGTATCTTTGCTGGGCCTCATGCTGTTTCTTGACGTTTAATTCCAGTATTTCATCTACAACGGTATCAGACTTCATTTTAAGGAGTATCGCAGCAGTATAAACAAATTTGCCTCCAAATCTAAAATCTATTTGATTTATTTTAGAGATTAAAGCAGCAAATCTGTCGGCGATCTTTATAAGATCTATATCCATCGGATCCATTCCTTCGTCCTTTATTATGGTGGTTATAAGGTGTTCCCAGCCAAGTTCGTCATTCAGTATAAGCTTGTATATTTCTTCGTGATCCATCTCAACCGAAGTAATTAAGCTCCTTCGCCTTCTCTTTTTTACTGTAAAGTTTCTTTGCCATTTCTTCGTATTTCTTTGCGTCTTCAGTGGTCAAGCTTGGCCTTACTAGATCCAATGCCTTTTCAAAGTCTTCTTTCGTTACTTTACTTGCAGAGATACTATTTCTAAGCGCGTTCATACCTGCTTCTTTAGAAAGCCTCTCCAAGTCAGAGCCAACGTATCCTTCAGTTTTTTTGATAAGGTAATCGATAAGAGCTTCTTTATCTCCTTCTATAGGCATCTTATTTAGATATACCTTAAGTATGTCTTTCCTTCCATCTTCATCTGGAGGAGGAACAAACACAATATTATCAAATCTGCCAGTTCTTAGTATAGCAGAGTCCACCTTATCAACCCTATTTGTAGCTCCAATTACAATTACATTATTAAGAGGTTCTATTCCATCCAACTCTGTAAGTAATTGATTAACTACTTGTTCGGTTGCATTATTTCCTTCATAGTTAGACCTGGAAGAAGCTATACTGTCCAACTCATCTATAAAAATGATAGATGGAGAAACCTGCCTTGCCTTATCAAATATTTCTCTTATCCTTTTCTCGCTTTCACCAACATATTTATTGTATATCTCCGGTCCTTTTATTGCAATGAAATTCGATTCAGTTTCATGTGCGACTGCTCTTGCAAGCAAAGTTTTACCTGTTCCTGGAGGCCCGTAAAGCAATATCCCTTTTGGCGGGGTTATTCCTACCCTTCTGAATGAGTCTGGATGTTTTAAAGGCCAGTCTATTGCTTCTTTAAGTTGCGCCTTAACTTGTTCTAAGCCACCAACATCTGCCCATCCAACACTTGGTCTTTCAACTAAAACTTCACGCATTGCACTTGGTCTTACAAACCTTAATGCTTCCCTGAAGTCATCCATCGTTACTATAAGCTTTTCAAGAACTGTCTTTGGTATGTTATCGCCCTCCTTAACATTTAACTCATTTATATTTCTTCTTATTACATTCATTGCTGCTTCTTTTATAAGCGACTCTATATCTGCACCGACAAAACCGTGCGTTATCTTTGAAATCTCTTCAAGTTTAACATTCTTGTCAAGAGGCATGTTTCTAGTGTGTATGTTTAGTATTTCCAGTCTTCCTTTTTCATTTGGAACTCCAAACATTATTTCCCTGTCAAATCTTCCAGGTCTACGCAATGCTGGGTCTATTGCATTTGGTCTATTGGTAGCAGCTATTACAATTACCTTTCCTCTACTTCTCAAACCGTCCATTAATGTAAGAAGCTGCGATACGACTCTATGCTCAACTTCCCCTATGCTTTCCTCTCTTTTTGTTGCTATTGCATCTATTTCGTCTATAAATATAATAGACGGAGCGTTCTTTTCTGCATCATCAAATATCTCTCTTAATTTCTTTTCTGCGTCGCCAACCCACTTGCTCATTACTTCTGGGCCGTTTATTGTTATGAAATGCGCTTCGCTTTCATCTGCAACCGCCCTTGCAAGCAAAGTTTTACCTGTTCCTGGAGGCCCGTAAAGCAAAACGCCTCTTGGAGGAGTTATCCCCAACCTCATAAATATCTCAGGGTGTTTCAATGGCATTTCGACCATTTCCCTTATCTTTGAAACTTCATCTGATAAACCTCCTACATCTTCATAGCTTACATGCTTGACTCTTGATTCCTCAGAAAGTTTAACAGGTTCAGGCGATATGTTTATGTCAGTATTTTCTGTTATTATCACAAATCCTTTTGGTGATGTAGAAGTAACCAAAAAACGAAGCTCTGAGAAACCGAATTGGAAAGACGGAAATGCTGTATTCTCAAATATACGCATTATGTCATTATCATCTCCAAAAAACGAAGCAAATGAGCTTCTGCCTCCACTGCCAAGCGTTATTATATCTCCCTTCGATATTGCTCTATCTAAAAGTAACCTACCCACCACATTTTCTGCACCGCGTATAGATATTGAAGACAAAGGAGAAAGGTTAACTACATCAGCTTCATAAACCTCTACTTTCCTGACTATTACATTTTCACCTATGGCCGCTTTTGCATTCTTTCTTGTAGTACCATCCATTCTGATTATATTCAAACCTAAATCACCAGGATGCGCTCTATCAACTTTTGCAACGGTCTTTCTATTCCCTTCGATTTCTACAAACTCCCCCGGCCTGACACCTATCTGCTTCATCCAAGGCGTTCCTATCCTTACAAAATTTTGTCCTATATCATCTTGCTGTGCTTCTGCAACCTTCAAACTTATTTCCATTTTGTCATCATCTTCCATACTTTACCCTCCTAAGATGAATACTCTTTTTTTCAAGTATTCAACATTCCACTTTTTTATAAAGTCCTCTGCACCCTTTTCATTTGCAGAAGGTACAAATATTGCGCTTTTTGTTAGCCTACCCCCTCCTAAAGTCTGTAATAATCCTTCTTTTCCCCTTCTACCAAGAAGAGCATAATTAAACAGCATTTTTCTGCTTTGCTCTAGTTTTGTAAGATCATAAAATATCTCGGTTATCTCATTGAAGCCCAATTTATTCAGGAAAGGCTCATTATCGAAAACGCTTGTTGCATCCATTAGTTCTGAAAACATCTTTCTCTGCATTATTTCCATCATGTCTAGAAATTCAACATCTTTTCCAAACACTTTTTCTATCTTCTCTTCATTGTCTTTGCTGTCCTCTTTCAAGATAATATAAAGTTTATTATCTTTTTCTATTGCATCAAAGAGGCATTCTATTACATCATCAGGTATTGAGTTTATTTCCATATGTTTACGATAAACCATATGAATGAACTAGTATAAATACCTTTCGCTTTATTACCCTTTTTAAAGCTTTCTCTTTGAAATTTAAAGTAAAAAATTGATTTTAATTCAATGCACAATAGTAAAGCTTAAAAATAGAAAAAAACGTAAGAGAATATGGTAGTTACAACAGACGCAGGCGCTTTATATGCAATAGCCGCAGCCATAGCAATAGCAGGTGGTTTAATAGGTACAGGAATGGCACAGCAAGGAATAGGTGCTGCAGGAATGGGAATCATTGCTGAAAAGCCAGAAAAATTTGGACAGGTACTGTTCTTCTTTGTAATACCTGAAACGCTGTGGATAATAGGATTTGTACTTGGATTAATATTGCTATTACAGATACTTTGAGGCATTAGCAGATAATATGAGTCTTGAGAAAATAGCTGAACACATAGAAAAAGAAACAGATATAAAAGTAAAAAAAATAATCATAGAAGCCCAGCTTAAAGCAAACGAGTCCAATAAAGAAACTGATAAAAAAATATCAGAAATTCTAAAAGAAGCACAAGCTAAAAAAGAGATCCTTACAGAAGAAAAAGAAACGATCGAAAACGCTAAGATACATGTTGAGAAAGATCAGATAATAAAAAAGGCAGTAAGTGAAGCATTTAAAGACAGCATGAACAATCTTTATTCTTCGGAAGAAGAATTCAGCAAAACACAGGAATATTCAAAGTTAATGACAATATTAATAAAAGAGGCTAAAAAAAGAATCGGAGAGGATGCAATATTATTCATGAACAAAGAGGATCTGCAAGTTTTTGGAAAAAAGGAAAAAAATGCGAAACTCACTAAAAAGAACATGTTTGGAGTTTATGCAGAATCTTCTGATGGAAAATTTTCCATAGACTTATCACTAAAAAAGACAATAGAATCATTAGAAGAAAAAATAGCAAAAAAGATAATTCAAAAATTGGGGGCATAAATGGATTCTACTTATGCAGGCGCTTATGGGCATGTGAAAGCATTATATCTCAACCTTTTAAGAAAAGACGAAATTGACAGAATAAAAGAAACTAAGAAAGATGAATTTTTAAGCGTTCTTTCAAATACTTCCTACAAAAATGAGATCGACCAATTCTACAATAGATTTAAGGAACCCGATATCATAGACATAATAATAAATACGCATTTTTTAAATAACTGCATATCTGCTATGCAAGTTTTGCCTAGCATAGGAAAAACATTGATAAGAAGTTACTTATCAAAAATAGACATACAAAACATAAAACTTATACTTGCTGCTAAACTTATAGGAAAAAATGTAGAGATAACTGAGAATTTACTAACGGTAGGCAGAAGCTTTCCACTAGGATTTTCGAGCTCATTAATCAGCAAAGAAGAATACAGAAACATAATAGAACAAAAAGATATTGTAGAAGTCATAAACTACCTTACACGGTACAATTATGGAAGAGTTTTATTGCCTTTTTCCGTATCTGCAGAACTAAGCAGAGATGTCTCGGGCATGTCATTGGCGCTTGACGTAGAATACTATACGGATCTGCTAAGAAACTTCAAATTTTATAATGGGAATGAGGGCCCGGTTCTTAGATTTATACAGAGTTTAATAGACTTGAGAAATATCATGACAGTTATAAAAGAAATAGAGCTTAAAAAACCGGCAAAGGAGCTTTTGATAAAGGGCGGATCAATAAATATCGACAGATTAAATGAAATGACAAAAATGAGTATTGTAGATTTTATAAAGGATTTACCATACGACTTAAATGAAGCACTTGAACTTTACAGAGAAGATGGGCTTATAGCCAACTTCGAAGTTGAGTTAAAAAGGATTATACATGACAAATATCTACAGATATTCAGAGCTAATGCTCTTTCAGTTGCATCTACACTTTCATTTATAATAAGCGCAGAGATAGAGCGGGATATAATAAGGTTAAGCTGGTTCAAAAAGTATTATAATATCGAAAAGAAAGTTGTTGATATTGGATATGGAATTTAAAAGAATAATTTTTGTAGGAGATAGAAGAGATTCACTTGGATTAAAACTTGCAGGTATTGAAAGTTCTATTGATTTATCTGGAAAAGAGGCATTAACAGAAGTAATTAAATTAATAAAAAGCAAAGAATATAATCTTATAATAGCTGAAGAAGATATAAAAGATTATGCAGACCAGAATGAACGCAATTTATTGGACTTAAGCGTTGACCCACTGGTGCTATTTATACCTTCACAGGAAACACAGGAAAATAAGGAGTCGCTAGAAAGCCTAGCAAAAAGAGTATTAGGGGTGGATATAACAAAATTAAAATAAGATGGAAGGAAAAATAATAGGAATTTCTGGTTCAGTTGTAACGGTTTCAGGCCTTGAAGACCCAAAGATGAATAATATTGTATTTATAGGGGGCAATGAACTAGTTGGAGAGATTGTAAAAATTGAGGGTGAAAACGCTATAATACAGGTATATGAAGATACAAGCGGACTTAGGATAGGAGAAAAGGCAGTTGATAGTAATGAACCTCTTTCTGTAGAATTAGGGCCTGGATTGATAGGATCAATATTTGATGGTATACAAAGGCCTCTAGATAAGATTCTTGACAAAGAAGGAACATTCATAAGCAGCGGAGTAAAAGTCAATTCATTAGACAGAGAAAAGAAATGGCATTTCAAACCAAAAGTTGAGGAAGGAAAAATTGTTGAACCTGGAGAGGAGATTGGAGAGGTAAAAGAAACTTCGTTAATAAAACATAAAGTTCTCGTACCTGCAAACAAAAAAGGAGTAATAAAAAAGATAGCAGAAGAAGGAGACTACACAATAGAAGAAAACATTGCAATATTAGAAGATAATAATAAAACTGAAGAAATCAAGCTTATGACAAGATGGCCGGTAAGAACTGCAAGGCCAGTAAAAGAGAAACTTTCTCCAAACATACCTCTTTTAACAGGACAAAGAGTGATAGACACAATGTTTCCTGTTGCAATGGGAGGGACTGCAGCAGTTCCAGGGCCGTTCGGATCTGGAAAAACCGTAATCCAGCACCAACTTGCAAAATGGTCTGATGCAGATGTTATAGTTTATGTAGGATGCGGTGAGAGAGGAAATGAAATGACAGAGATACTTGCGACATTCCCAGAGTTAAAAGACCCGAAGAGTGGAAAACCTTTAATGGATAGAACCATACTTATTGCAAACACTTCAAATATGCCAGTAGCTGCAAGAGAAGCAAGCATATACACAGGAATAACACTTGCTGAATATTATAGAGATATGGGCTACAGTGTTGCAGTAATGGCAGACAGTACCTCAAGATGGGCAGAAGCTTTAAGAGAATTATCTGGAAGATTGGAAGAGATGCCTGGAGAAGAAGGTTACCCGGCTTATTTAGGTAGAAGAGTAGGTGAATTTTATGAAAGGGCTGGTAGAGCTAGGATATTAAGCGGAAAAATCGGCGCAGCAACAATAATAGGGGCAGTATCTCCACCAGGCGGGGATATATCTGAACCAGTTTCACAAAACACACTTAGGGTAACTAGGGTATTCTGGGCACTTGATGCATCACTTGCAAATGCAAGACACTTCCCTTCTATAAATTGGCTTAACAGTTATTCATTGTACACTGATGGATTAAACCAGTGGTACAGGAAGAACATTGCAGAGGATTGGCCAGAACTTAGAAATAAATCGCTAGCAACGTTGCAAAAAGAAGCGGAGATAAATGAAATCGTACAACTAGTAGGTTATGATGCGTTGCCAGAATCGGACAAACTAATACTTGATGTTGCTAAAATGCTAAGAGAGGATTACTTACAGCAGAACGCATTTGATGATATTGATACTTATGCTTCGGTTAATAAGCAGTATAAAATGCTAAAGATCATAAACCAAGTCTTCGATGCAGAAAAAGCTGCTCTTGACAGAAACGTACCTATAGAAAAAATACAATCAGTACAAATAAAACCAAAAATCGCAAGATTAAGGTACACAAGCGAAGAAGAACTTGATGGTAAATTAAAAGAGATAGAAAAAGACATAGAAGAAATAAAAAAGATTAACGCGGAGAAATAAAATGGAAGAAATAGAATACAAAACAATTGAAAAGGTAACCAACGTTTTACTCTTTGTAAAAGATGTAAAAAACGCCGCTTACAATGAACAAGTAGAAATAGAACTTGAAACTGGCAAAAAAATAAGCGGACAAGTTCTAGCTACTAATGAAGATGTTACTATTATACAGGTATTTGGTGAAACAACCGGTATGAACACTAAAGGAACTAAAGTAAAGTTCAAAGGCACGACTTTTAAGATGCCAGTTAGTATGGATATGGTCGGAAGAGTATTTGATGGACTTGGTAGACCAAGAGACGGTGGTATACCCATCTTTAGTGATGAAAAAATGGACATAAACGGAAATCCAATAAACCCTTATGCTAGAGAAGAACCTTCAGAATTTGTACAGACGGGGATATCATCCATAGATTGTATGAATACCTTAGTTAGAGGACAAAAACTACCTATTTTCTCTGGTTCTGGTCTTTCACACAACAAGCTTGCCGCACAGATAGTAAAACAGGCTAAAATACTTGCTGAAAAACAGAACTTTTATGTAGTTTTTGGAGGAATTGGAATAAACAGCGAAGATGCGAACTTTTTCATAAATGAATTCCAGAATAGCGGTGCATTGGAAAAGTCGGTTATATTCTTGAATCTTGCTGCTGATCCATCAATGGAAAGAGTTATACTGCCAAGACTTGCATTAACTACGGCAGAGTATCTTGCATACGAAAAAGGTTCTCATGTTATAGTTATACTTACAGACATGACCAACTATGCAGAGGCACTTCGTGAAATATCTGCAGCAAGAGATGAAGTACCTGGGAGAAGAGGTTATCCAGGTTACATGTACACAGATCTAGCGAGTCTTTTTGAAAGAGCGGGTAAAGTAAAAGGAAAAGAAGGTTCTGTTACGCAGTTACCCATACTTACAATGCCAAGTGACGATATAACACACCCTATACCAGACTTAACGGGGTATATAACGGAAGGACAGATAGTTTTAAGCAGGGCTTTAGACAAAAGCGGTATCTACCCTGAAGTAGATGTATTACTTTCACTATCAAGATTAATGAACCAGGGTATTGGAAAAAACTCCACTAGAGAAGACCATAGAAATGTTTCAGACCAGCTTTATGCTGCATATGCAAAAGGAAAGGAACTTAGAAGCTTAACAGAGATAGTCGGTGAAGATGCTTTAAGTAAAACCGACAAACAATACCTTCACTTTGCAGAAGAATTCGAAAACAGGTTTATAAAACAGGAATTCAATGAAGACAGAAGCATAACTGAAACACTTGATCTTGGGTGGGAATTATTAAGCATGATAGACAAAGGTGAGATGAAGAGAATAAAACCTGAGTTTATAGAAAAATACGGTAAATGGAAACAAATATAAGAGTAACGAGAAGAGAATTGATAGAAACCAAGAGAAAAATTAAAACTGCAGGAAGAGGATTGCAATTACTAAAAATGAAAAGGTCTTCCCTTATTCTTGAATTCTTTGAACTTGCAAAACAGGTAGAAGGCATGAAAACAAACCTTAAAAAATTTATGGATAGAAGCAGAGAAAGCTTAGAAATTGCTGAGGCTCTCAGTGGTCGTATAACCATAGAAAGAGTAGCGCAGGAACAAAGCGAAAAAATGGCAAACTTGAAGGCTAGAAATGTAATGGGGTTAGTTATACCTGCAATAAATATTAATGCAAATATTGATGTAATGAGCGAAAGCGACAGCTTGACTATACCTACACCTGTTTATGACGCAAAGAGCATGTATTCATCATTTCTTTCTATGCTTATAGAGATAGCCGAAAAAGAAACAGCTATGCGTAATTTGCTTAATGAAGTATACAAACTAAACAGGAGAACTAATTCGATTGAAAATATAATAATACCAAGATGGGAAGCTAAAATAAAATACATAAAACAAAGTCTTGATGATATGGAAAGAGACAGGTTAGTATCTATTAAATTTATTAAAAAATTACATGAATGATATGGAATCGCTTGAGACATTACAAAAGATACGCGAAATAGAGGATTTATCTTCTAAAAAGATAGCACAAGCAGAAGAAAAGGCAAAAAAGATATTGGAAGAAACAGAAAAATTAAATGAAGAAAAAATAAAAAAAGCTGAAAAAGAAGCTACTAGCAGTATAAACGATGCTATTGAAAAAATTGAAAATGAGGCAGCAATTAAAAAAGAGAAGGCAATAAAAGAAGCGAAAGAAAAAATTACTGATATAAAACCGCTTTCTAAGGATGAAATGCTTGAGATATTTAATGAAACTTTAAAGGAGGAATTTAAATTATAATGTTTCTGCCAAGCAAGATAGAAAAAGTGAGATTGATTATACCAAAAATTTACTATGACAAGGCAATAACCTTGCTTGGTGAGCTTGGTTTTCTACAGATAGAAATCTTAGAAAATGAAAGTAAAAAGATCCTTAAAGACTTTAAAGAAATTGAATATGACAAAATAAATAGATATAGCCAAAAAATAAGGAGTTTAGAAAGCAATTTAATAAAACAAAATACTAAAAACATCCCCATAAAAGATCTTAAGCAGGTTTTTCATGAGGTGGATAAAATAAAAATTTATGAAGAAGTAAATGAAATAAAAAAACAAGAAGAGAAGATCAATGCCAGTATAAAAGAAAGCAATTCTATTTTAGAGATAATAAATTTAATGAAAGGATTTAAGTATGACTTAAAAATCCTAAATGGAAACAGAATAGAATCATTTATAATCAAAAAAACTAAAGAAGACGAACAATTTATTGAAACCGTAAAAAAAGAAATAGACTGTGAATTAAATGAATTAGAAAACTCATATATATTTACAATAGAAAAACACAATAAAGAAAAACTTGCTAATTTAGCAAATAAAGATAACATAAACCTAATAAAGATACCCAACATAGAAGGAAAAATAGAGGAAATAAAAAATTCTCATAAAATAGACCGAGAAAAAGAGGAACTAATAACTATAAATCATAAGTTAGAAAAACTATCAAAAAAATATTATCCAATTGTGGCTAATCTTAAAGAATACTTAGACATAGAAGTAAAAAAAAGTTCTATAATACCAAAAGTAGGCTCTACTGATTATATAACTGTGATAGAAGGCTGGATAGAAAGTAAAAAAATATCTTTTTTAGAAGAAAAATTAAATGAATTAGCATCTAATCAATTCATACTTGAAAAAATAAAAACGACAGAAGAACCACCAACAAAGATGGAAAACCCTGTTTCTTTCAAACTTTATGAGTTCTTCATAAGATTTTATTCGATGCCAAAAAGCAGTGAAATTGACCCAACAATATTCTTTGGTATAGCTTTTCCGATATTTTTTGGTTTAATGGTTGGGGATGCCGGTTATGGTGCAACATTCCTTTTGCTTAGTTTTTGGCTGATACATAGGATAAAACATCCTCCTAAAAAAAGCCATATACCTAGAAAACTCTCAAAATTTGTTAAGACTATAATCAGTAAAAATAGTTTAGTAATGATAATGAAAGCTATAATACCTGGATCTATAATCGCAATTGCACTTGGTATAATTTTTAATGAGTACTTTGGCTTTGCTTTACCGTACTCTCCTTTATTTAATGTCACAAAAAATGTTTCCACATTGCTTTTGATTTCAGGATGGATAGGTGTTGGAATGGTTTCATTTGGATTCGTACTTGGCGCTATTAACGCTTTATACAATAAAAAAGTAAAGAAAGCGATTGGTAGAATAGGTTGGCTTTTAGTTGCTTGGGGGATTGTAATAGTTGGTTTGGCGGTCCTACACAAGGAAAGTATAGGTTTTTCTAACTTAGAAGCTGTAGGCAGTTATGCTGCAATAGTAATTGGGATTATTTTAGTGCTTAGATCTGAAGGTACACAGTCTCTGATGGAGATACCGTCTGTTATAAGCCATATCCTTTCATACACTAGGCTTGTTGGTATACTTCTTGCTTCTGTTATTCTTGCACAGGTTATAAACTTAATATTCGTTTCTAGTTTAAGCGATTCTATACCTTTTATTATAGGTGGATTAATAATTTTAGTGTTTGGTCAACTGTTCAACATAGTGATTGCATTATTTGAAGGGGGTATACAGGGAGCAAGGCTTATCTATGTAGAATTCTTTTCCAAGTTCTTTGAAGGAAATGGGAACATGTTCAGGCCATTCAAGATAGAGAGACAGAACACAGCAAACGTCTATGTTAAAAAAGACAAGAAGAATTTATAAGTTTTAATTTTATAATTAAGATTTTATTTAATATCTAGTATTTGAGGTAATGTCAGTATCTTATTTAGTATTATCTAATATTTCTCGATTCTGTTCTTTTTTATATTTTTATAGAAATATTTGGATTATTTTACTTTTATAGATATATTAACTCTGCAAAATATTAGCCCTGACCGGATTTGAACCGGTGTCTAGGGCTCCAAAGGCCCTCGTGCTTGGCCGCTACACTACAGGGCTATAATATAAACTTATGAAAGCTTTGAAT
>JAKACB010000066.1 GCA_021796445.1 Nanobdellota archaeon | reverse complement strand
GATATTATCGGCGCGCCGATGGCTAAAATTTTCTTACGTTTGCTATCAATTATAGTAAAATGGCCATGATTAGCCCTTATCCCCCACGCCCCAAATTCATCTAAATCTAAATAATAAGCTATTATTGCTTTTATGACATCACCATGCGAAACAAGTATTACATTTTCATCTTTAGGTATTTCATCTAGTACTGCCTTGACCCGGTTCATTAAGCTGTCCCATCTCTCGAAGCCATTTGGATATCCTCTTAATATCTCGTTTACATGCCAGTTATAATCTGTCATATCCCCTTTGCTGTCACTAGGCCTGTGTTTGTTGTTGTATTTTCCCATCTGTCTTTCAGCAAGCCTTGAATCTGTTTTTATGTTTAATTTTGTTGTATCGGCTATTATCTTCGCTGTTTGTTGCGCTCTCAGAATAGGGCTAGAAATAATCTCCTTTATGCCTTTTAATTTTTTTAATTCTGTTGCAGATTTTATAAGGTATTTTTTTCCTTTACTTGTAAGAGGGTATCCTTTGATATCGTGGGTCATGTAACCTTTTTTGTTTGATTCACTAAAGCCGTGTCTTATTATCACTATTATACCCATATAATATTATATTTTGATAAGATTAATATTTTTGTAAATTTATTTAGTTGTTAGTTTTTATTGGAATCAATCTGAAATTTTAAATGATTTATACGAAATTTATAAATAGTAAGCGCATAAAATAAAAGTATGACTGATGAAGCTATGGTTAAATTTCATATTAAAAAGGTATACCTACTTGCAATAGTTGTGGTTATTGTGGTTTTGGTAGCATCATTTTATTTTTTAAGCCATAATACAAGTACTATTTCGGTTAAAAGTGGGGATAATGTAACAGTATTTTATTCGCTTTGGCTTTCAAATGGGACATTGATTCAGTCAGATTTTAATTCAACGCCTTTTAGTTTTGTGGCAGGTTCTTCTCAGGTTATTCAAGGTTTTAATAACGCGGTTATTGGAATGAAACCTGGGCAAATAAAGAATATAACACTTCAGCCAAGTGAAGCATATGGTAATATAAACAATTCATTGATAGTTACTGTCCCGAGATCAGACTTTGGTAATAGCTCAATATCCATAGGAGAGCATGTCTCTGCAGGCAATGGGGCTAGTGGCGTAATCACTTCATTAAACGCTACAAATGTTACAGTCAATTTTAACCCGCCACTTGCAGGTAAAACTCTTAAATTTGAGATAAAGTTAGTTAAAATTAATTAAATTTGATGGGATTAAAAATTAGTTTGATAATTTTGGTGGGTTTGTCATTGTTCGTTATAGGTTTAATTCTTCCGTTTATTGATGTTTTTATGATAAAATACTATGGTAAAGCTGTGGAATCCCTTGGAAGTTTTATCCTCTTTGCGAGTTTAGGCATATTTGTAGCAGGAGTTATAATAACTCTTATCGGTTTTCACAAGCAGAATAAGTCGTTAACTCAATAAAGGCATAGCTTTTTATATCTAAGTTTTTTATACTTTATATGGATGCTACCAGTACGCAGATAGGCCAGATTCCAAATAACGGCTCAAAAAAACATAAATTTGCTGCAATAGCTGCTGTAATAGTGCTAGCAGTCTTTTTGGTATTTATATTTGCATCCTATGAAGGTTATGTTCCTTTTTTGAAGATTTCGGCTGCAAATAACCCCTATTACAGCGTCGCTAATATTCAGCAGTTGAGTTCTACAGTTTCAAAACTTCAAAATTCTAGCACACCTTTCAATCTTTCATACTCTTTATCTCTAAGTTTAAGTGCTGCAGCAGGGCCTTCAGTCTTTTCCTTTAATCTGCCAATTAATGGTTATATTGCTCACTACACTCCTTACACAAAAGAAACAGCGAGTATAGGTTTAGGGGCACTTTTAAACGACATAAGTAGATTAAGCAGCAGCATAAACGTATCTTCATTTCCTAAGTTCCTGGATACAGTAAATCTTACTTTATTATCAAATACTTCTTATGGTACATTTTGTATTCCTTTCTCAATGATAGCTTCAGCAGATAACCTCAGCTTATCCCTTCTTGGTTCTACAGTAAATGATTCGAATGTAAACAATGATTCATTATTTTGCGTTTCATTAAAAACAGATAACTTAACAGATTCAATCTCAAGTGCTTTAAGTAATAAATCGTTAGCAAATATTTCAAATTTAAGTCAATTCAATAATTATATCCAGGTAAAATATATAAAAGGTGAAAGTTATAATGGCAATTCATGCTCTTTACTGGATATAAACACTACGTCTGCATTTGAAAGCAAATACAACACGTCAATGGGCTTTAGTTTCTGCTTTTCAAATGTCTATGGTATACCATTGGATGGCAACTTTGTCCTTAATTTAACAAAGGATTCATCACAAATAATTAGCCTTTTGAATTCTTCTGGAAATATGGCATCTCTGCCAAAATTCACTAATATAATATTTTCTGCTTCTCTTAAATCAACATTTGATTCTGTGCCTACTTCAGCTTCAATTTTGTCTATACTTCCAAAAGGTTCATACACAATCAACAAGACTTCACTTTCAGAGTTAATTAGCTCTTTTAACCCAGGTCTTGAACCGATTAGTAATGTTCCAACGCCGAAAGCCCTACTTTCATATGTTGATTCATATATACCTGGTAT
>JAKACB010000065.1 GCA_021796445.1 Nanobdellota archaeon | reverse complement strand
GTCGCTTCCAAGAACTTTATCACCCACTTTAAATTCCTGAATTGCCTTCGCAGAAGGATTGCCTATTATAGTATTGTCTGGAAGCAAACAGCCTGGGCACCAGTCATTAAATTCATTAGAAGTCAAATTTTTAATATCAGTAGCCATTTAGTATCACCTTGTTTTCTCCTTTTATTATTTTTTCAATTGCGTCTGCAACTTCATCATATCTTACCAGCCTTCCATTATACTTCAAAATCTCATTTTGTATTACAAAACCTGTAACTGAAGCAATATGCTGTTTTAACTGTGCCGAGAAATTCTCTTCTAAAATTGCAACTTTCTTTGCATTCTTTAAAATATCCAGTATTTCATTTGGAAGTGGCTGTATCAACTTTATCTGGAGAATCGCAACATTCTTTCCGTTTGCTGCTTCTTTTAATGCTTCAGAAGGCCCGCCCCAAGTAACTACTAAAAGATCCGAAGCCTTAGGATCTCCAATCAAATTAAATTTGTCTTCTGCTTTTATTTCTTTTAATATTTTACTGTATTTCCCGTTTCTTTTTTCCATCATTTTTATTCTGTTGTTAGGATCTTCAGAAACGTGTCCCCATTCATCATGCTCATCCCCTGTCAGCCAAAAAATTGCATTTGGATTGCCTGGAACTATCCTGTCAGAGATGTTATCATCCGTAAATTTGAACCTTTTATATTCGCCATCAACTTTATCTATTAATTTTCCTCTATCAACTTTGTAATTTTTCTTTATATCTAGGATTGCAGTCTTGTTTATATTCATTGAACCCTGTGAAATTGCTTTTTCTCCAAGAACTATGACTGGGAGCTGATAACGCTCTGCGTAATTAAATGCATCTGCAGTCATTTTTATGCTTTCCTTTACATCTCCTGGCGCAATAACTATCCTGCCAAAATCTCCATGGCCTTGGTGGACTGCAAACATTAAATCTCCCTGCTCAGTTCTTGTTGGCTGTCCAGTTGCTGGTGCCCCTCTTTGATGATCAACTAGAACTATTGGGACTTCATTCATTCCTGCCCAAGTAACTGTTTCTGACATGAGTGATAAACCCGGACCAGAAGTTGATGTTGAAGCCCTAGCACCTGCTATTGCCCCTCCTGTTGCCATTGCAAGAACTGCCAATTCGCTTTCAGGCTGAACAACACGTATGCCCAGTTCTGGGTGCGATTCAATAAACACACTTTCATCGCTTGCCGGCGTTATGGGATAATAAATCTGCATTTTACATCCGGCTATTGCCTTTCCTATAGCCGTGGAAGCGAACCCTTCTATGTAAAGCTGTTCTCCTTTATCTTTGTTATCAAGCTTTACTATTGGGGTTATCCCATTTGTTTTAACATGGTTTAAAGTCTCTTTGGCAAGTGATTCATTCTTACTTTTCATGTAATCAATGGTTTCCTCTGAAACCGAAACGTCTAAATCAATAACGCTTTTTGGTTTCTTTGCAAACTCTGTTTTTATTGCATCAACGATATAATTGTCCTGCAGACCTAGAAGATAACAAGATGCAGTAACACATATAATATTTTTAGATATTACAAGTTCACTAGTCGGCTTGTTTAACTTTTTTGCTACCTGTGTTATTATTGAATCAAAGTCAATACTTAGAACATTTATATCTTTTCTTTCTATTTTACTTGGATCTAACTTACTGTCTATAACTATGGTGCCGTTCTCTTTTATATCTCTTATATGCCCTTCCTGTACAACCTCTCCTCTTTCATTCTTTTCTCCAAAGACTGACTCACTGTCAAAAAAGATTGCAAGGTCCACTTTGCTTGGTATGGATGAAACTTCCTTATCAGAAACCCTAACAGTAAAAAAACTATGCATACCTTTTATATTTGAGAAGTATTCTCTATAACCATAGATGTTATAGCCGTACTTCATCATCACTCTTGAAAAAAGGCTCAAAGATACGTCTATACCACTGCCTTGTTTTCCACCTGTCATCCACGTTAATTCTGTCATTTAAAGATTCTTCCCGAGCCAGCCTTTAAGTTGATCAGCTTGCATGGCTCCAACAACACTTGCTTTAACTTCTCCGCCTTCTATCAATAAAGTAGTTGGAATTGCTTCAACACCGTATTTTGCTGCTATTTCCTGATTCTCATCAATATTTACCTTTACAAGCTTGAATTTATCCTTCATTTCCTCAGCTGTCTTTTCTATTATTGGAGAATACCATCTACAAGGCATACACCAAGGAGCCCATAAATCCACAAGCACTGGAGTACTTGATTTAAGAACATCTTTTTCAAACTGTGCTTCACCTTTTATATCTTCCATTTTTTAAACCTCCGATCTGTTATATTAATACTATAACATTTGTTTTTATTTATATTTAATATTTTGTATTCTTAAATATAATACATACGATAATTACCCCAGTTTTTTAACCATTAGACTAGAGAGCTCATTGAATGTCTTCGCAACTGGGACATCTGCCTTTTTGAACGCGGCCAGCTTGCTTTTTGCAGTACCTGTCTTCCCAGATATAATGGCACCTGCATGTCCCATTCTTTTCCCAGGAGGCGCATATACCCCGTCTATAAAAGCAAAAACAGGTTTTTTAACGTTCTTTCTTATGAAATCAGCTGCTTTTTCTTCCTCGCTTCCGCCTATTTCTCCGACTATAACTACACCTCTTGTCTGTTT
>JAKACB010000002.1 GCA_021796445.1 Nanobdellota archaeon | reverse complement strand
TCTTCCATATCAAAAAAAGGACCTGGCCACCCCTGCTACTTGCGGAAGTGGCCCAGAATCCACTACGACTTGCATTCGTTGTTTCCTCCAATGTTTTCACCTGGCAGAAGCTTCTTTACTAAATAAACCCTAGAATTAAATTCGGGGTCATATGCGTATTTGCTTTCGTTGGTTTCAGATACGCCGTAAAGTAATCTTTCAAAGCCAAGCTTTCTGTAGAGATTAATTGCAGCAATGTTTCTTTCGTCAGTTCTTAGAATTACATATTCAAAGCCAGCGTTTTCGGCCTTGGAAAACAGTTTCTTTTCCAGTTCGGTTGCTACTCCTTTGCCGCGGGAGTTAGCAGCAGTAGCAACTTCATCGACATAAATTGTCTTTTTTGAGCAGTCCATATTCTGTGCTCCTTTAAGAAAATTCATGTCTTTTTCTATGCTGATGTTATAAGCCCAAGTAAACCCAAGTATTTCCCCACCCGAATCCGCAACAAGTACGGAATTCCATTCCTTGGATTTTGCGTAGCTTATGTCGTCACTTACGTCCTTTTCAGTCCAGTAATCCTCTAATTTCAGTGGCTTACTACATTTTTTGCAGTTCTCTGCAGGATCATTACTTTCTTTTATTCCATAATTAACCTTGCATAAGCTGCATTTTTTGTACTCATTCCAGGGTTCCTCAGAGAATGCTGATTTATATACTTTGTAAATTCCAGCAAAGTCATCTTCTCTGTAATCTCTTATACAAAAGCCATTTTTAGCTTCTGATATGAACAAAATCACTGTTTTGTGACAGCACGTCATTCAAACTGCCAATTTTTGTCGATTTCTGCTTTTCCTTTCCTTTGTTTTCCATTTTATACCTCCTGTTTTTTAATTTCGGCAAAAACCCGAAGAAAACGAGAATTAGCAGTATTTCTATACATTATAGATACCAGAAGAAAAGAAAACGCTATAAAATCAAGTATGTCTGTGTATGTGATTCTACCTATGAACCAAAGCGGTTGTCATCGGACCGCATGCCTCTATACTTTTAAGTGATTTCATTTAATTACTTGAATGCTGCATATATTTAAGGCTTTCTTTTTCTTTAACCATTTTTATCCGTTTAGACTATAGATAAGTCTAATCAAAAAGGTCTATAGTCAAAGTACATTCATTGACTTTAGGTGCTTTATTTCGTCATAACTTACTTTCAGGAGTTCAGCAAAATCTGAATTGTAATCTATATACATTTTTCTAAAATGCTCCATTATGCTTTCATTTTCTTCATTTATTTTCGTTTTGTAATATCTTTCGTAGGCTTTTGCAGTACTAGGTACTAATCTCTTTAGGATAGGATCTTCATTTATCGGTTCAACAAGTATTTCACTGAGGTTCCATGCCAACCCTGGCTTATTGAACTCTTTTTCGTTGAAATTCTTAAATACCTGCTTCCACTTCTCAAAGAAAAGAAAATGAGTTATTTCATGTAGACATATCCCTTTTCGTGCCTCAACATTTGCAAATGCTTCAACAAAAAACGACCAAGTGTCTAAATCTCTTGGGCATATTTCATTGAGAGTCATAAACCCTGTTATATTTTTATCAGGCCATTCAATGTCCATAATCTCCCGTAGCCTTTTCATGACTTTATAGTGTATTTTGCCCCACTCGATTTGCAGTAACTGCCTGCTTGCTTGTATATCCTTTAATCGTAGTTCGTAAACACTTTCAACGTATTTTATGATTTTTGCCTTTCCACTTATTTTTAATGGTATACCATTAGGATGTTCTATGCATACTATTTCATCTTTTTCCTTAGATATCTCAAAGCTGATATTGGGATACTCTGTCATTATCATTCTATTTAATTCGGGTATTTAAGTTTAAATTAGTTTTATGCAGTTTATTTAATGAATTAGACCTTTTACTTTTAAGCATTAACGTCTTGATAAATAACGTGTATTCTACTTTCAACTTATGTTCTTCAACATTATAATTTCATCGAAATATCTGCCTTTATCTTTTAAAGTACCTTTCAGTAAACCCGCTTTCTTAAATCCTAATTTTTTATATAAGTGTATTGCTCTATAATTGTTTGCGAAAACGGAAAGCGTTACGATTTTTATTCCTTCTTTACGTGCATATTTCAGTGCTTGATTCATCATCAATTTACCTATTCCCCTGTCTCTGTACTCTTTTTTTATGGATATGCCCAACTCTCCAACATGCATCGATTTTCCATGTAATCTCTTTATTTGGATATTCCCTATTAGGTTGTTGTCGGCTTCGGCTAAAAATTGAATCCTATTTTTTTCCTTAATCTCTTTTATAGCCTTTTTAACGTGTTCTTCCTCCTCCTTTCTATTCACTTTTGCATTTGAGCCTATGGGGGCATGCTCTTCAACTAATTCATTTATAAGGTTCATCAATTGAATTGAATCATTTTTAGAAGGGTAACGCAATAAAATTATAGTGCCGTCTTTGGCCTTATAAAACGTTCCTTTCTGTAAGTCCATTATATTGTTTTTATCTTTCAGTATTTAAGTTTTCTAATTTTGCAATAGTGACTTAACAACTCTAAAAATAACCTCTCTACTTTCGTTTCTTTTGTTTTTCTTGTTTTTGTGCTTTTGGGAGAAAAATTCTTCCTTGTGCAGGGGCCTATCTCCAACTTCTAGTATACCTGCTGCTTTCTTATCAAAAGCTGCAGACAAACGGTACAAAGCGGATAGTTCCATGTCTATCGTAGAAATATTCATCTGCTTAAAAAATTCCAATAGCTCAGTAGTCTCTCCATAGAATAATTCCACGGTTGCATTGTTGTCGTTTTTAACCTTTAGACTATAGTTCTGTGCAAATCTATTTGTTTCTTTTGTAAGTTTGTCAACAAGGGCGTTGTTTCCAACAGGTAAAAATTCAAAGGCATTGACATATTCTGAACTTAATTCTTCCCAAGGAAGTACAAATTTAGGTATATTTATATCCCCAGTATCAAGATCATCAATTAATGATGCAGATGTTCCTAAAAATATAATCTCTTTAACCTTTGGATTTTTAGCCAATATATAAAATCTGTCGGTTGCTTCAGCTATGCCTCTGTTTATGAAAAGGAAAAGGGTGTCTTTTATCCTATAATTGTTCTCCAGTTTGCTCAGATGCCTGTCACCAGTCTTTAAGATTTCAACTTTGAATTCCTTTCTTAGTCTGTCAATCCAATCATTGGGGAATACTCTGTCCCATTCTATTGGGCAGACTATGACCCTTTTGGTCAGCTCTTCAACGCCGAACTCTTCAATTAAAATCTCCTTTTTATTGACCTGCGAATAGTATACCATTTTTTGTTATACCATTACTGATTTAAATTTCTTTTAAATATTGGATTTATTGAAATCATTGGAGAATTTACCGTTTTTCGATTAAAATTTGGCAAACACTTTTATATGATTAACTGTTTAAACTAATATGGAATTATTCCACAGAAAATTTAAGTGTGAAACATGCGGAGAAGAGTTCAAAAGCAAGGAAGAACTCGAGGAACATATGAAGGTGCACATGCAGCCTGAACAGCAGGAACCTCAGCAAAATGCTGAGCAGCCTATGGAACCCCAACAGGGGATGGGCCAACAAGAGACTGTGCAACCAAGTGTTTCGGAAAAACCTGAAGAGGAAAAGCAGGAAACTGCAGCGGATTCAAACCCTAGTGCAGAGTCAAATCCTGAAGCTCCTTCAGAAGAACCGCAGCAGGATCAGGGTAACCAGCAGTAATTTTTTTTGGTGATTCTGCAAAGAATTAACATTCATTTATTAAGGGTTGTGAAATTCAACCCTGCTTTATTTTCATTATATATCTACAATAAACTCACCAATGTTGTTGAAGTATTCTGAACTATTAGGACATTTCAGCATTATCCTGTTGCCTATGAAATAATCCTTTGAGTCTATATCTATGCTGTGCTTTTGTCCACATAAACGGCAGGTTTCTACCGTTATAGTCAGAGTTTTGAATGAAAAAAGCTCGTTTAAAACGTCGGTCACATGCCTTATTGCTTCCAATGCATGGAAGTCCTCAACTAGTTTGTCTTCATGAGTATAATTCCTAAGTGATTTAAGGTACTGCAGTATCTCCTTGTCCTTTACAGGGTTTTCGTCGCATTGGATTAAATCAAACAGCCTTGCATAGCTTAATTTTATAATTCTTTTGTTATTGTTTTTGTCTTTGTAGTGTATTTCTTTGATGTTGTTTTCATTCAAGTAGTGTTTGAGGCCCTGCTCTAAGCACCTAACGGCTAAGGATAATGCTGCATCTGGGCACCCATAAAGAAATGAATGTATTGTTTCGGAGTAAAGCAGCTTGAACTCGTTTTTTGTGTTTGAAAAATTATGGGGATAAACAACCCTAGTTTGTATCAGCATGTTAAGCCTGTTGCTGTAATTATCAACTGTCACAAGGTTTGGAACCGCTGGAAAGGATATCCCTGCCATTTATTATTATGCCTTGCTGGATATATTAATTATTGTTTAACTAAAATCAACTGCATTTCAAAGTATTTCCTATCAAAGAATAGGAAGAATCAAATATTTTTTCATTGCTAGATGAAAAATCTGCGCCGAATTCAAAACAGATAGTTGAGTTCTTAACATACAATTCAATAGCTGCCGAATAAAAGGGTACTCTTGTAATATTGAATATCTTGCTGCTTCCGTATATTAATTGTATTCCTACATTATTTGACATATTCACAAAGAACATCTGTGAAGGCAGGTACTTTCCTAGGTTTTTGCCACTTTCACTAGAGTATAGATATTTTGTAGCATTTATCGGAAAGCTGGAATTTACTAAAGTTATGTTGAGTCTTTTAAGGTAAGATTCGAATTTAGAGGGGGAAAGACTCAGTATGCTTATGTTATCCGAAGAGTTTATTTTTTGCTTACCGGTTATTATGAAGTAAAACTGGCTTAACTCCGGGAAATATCCATCTAAGTAAGCTCTGGCGTTTTTGGAGTTGTTTTGTTTGGTGTATTGGGTTATGTTTAATGCCTTCAGATTAGACGCAAATTCGGGAGAGTTGCCGATGGCAGAAACTATAAATGAAGTGGGCAATAAAACGTTTATACTGGTATTTTTGAGTATTCTTGTAAGGTTATTAGTGCTTGCGTTTGAGGAGTTGCTTAATGAAAGCAATGGGCCTGCAGATGCAAAAATGCCATTCAAGTTTATATTTACAAGGGAGTTTGGATAACTGTAATTTATAGCTGTGGAATGAAAAGTGCTCCTTCCTAAGGAGCCTGTAAAGATAGAAAACAGTGACTGGCTGCCAAGGTTTGATAATGAGCTAGATTGGAGCGGGAAAAAAGCATACAATACTGCAAAAAACACAAATATAAGAAAAGCGGCTGCAAAAAAGAAGCCCACTCCCGGGAGAACATCTTCAAGCCCACCATTCATATCTTTCCAGCTGGTTAGAATTGATATTATTATTGCAGCATAAACTAATATCAGTATATAAAAAATATACCCTGATAAGGTAAGGTTAAACGAAATTCCCGCTATAGTTATTCCTATCAATGAAGAAACAGACAAAAGGATTGCAAGTATCCCTCCTTTTACTCTCCTTTCCTTTAGCCATTTACTGCTGGTATGGAAAAGCCTGCTTAGTATGATAATTGAAATGCCCAATACTATCCCCACTCCTGATATAAATCCTATATCTGAAGGCAAGAATACGGAGATTACTGACTTAGGTAGGAATGTACTTAATACGTTTACACCCAAAAAAATAAGCAGCCCAGTGAATAGAAACGCCAATCCAATTATTAGTGAGATAAATCCTATTATTGATAGAAGGATACGTGCGGCGCCGGCGGTATTTCCTTTCATACAAATTAATAAAGTTCTTTATATAAAAATATCTAACTGCCAGAGTAGTAATAGGTTATTGATATTGGTTTTTAATAATTAACTATTTAATATAAAACTGCATATCAATAAAATGGATGAAAAATCGGAATTAATTAAAATGTTTGATTTAACTGGAAAGTCAGCTATAGTAACCGGCGCTTCAAGCGGTTTGGGTATAAGTTTCACGGAAGCTTTGGCAGAAGCCGGCGCTGATGTTGTAATATGTGCTAGAAGGGACGAAAAATTGATAGAAAATGCAAACAGAATAAGCAAGTACACAAATAGAAAGATAATACCCGTAAAGGCAGATCTGACAAAAGAAGAGGATATAATTAATGTTGTTAAGGTTGCAGAGGAAAAACTTCAGAAAATAGACATACTAATAAATAATGCCGGCTCTGCCGTAGCGGGGCCCTCTTTAAACTTAAAAAAGGAAGATTGGCAGAAAGTTCTTGACGTTGATATCTCTGCGGTATTTGTCTTTTCACAGAAGGTAATAGCAAGCATGATTGCTCACAACTTAAAGGGGAGCATAATAAACATAGCATCAATTTATGGGTTATTCGGAGATATAATACCTGCTGCACCCTATTATGCCAGCAAAGGTGCGGTGGTAAATCTTACGAGGGCAATGGCGGTTGAATTTGCTGGCCAGAATATAAGGATAAATGCAATTGCCCCCGGATTTTTCCCAAGCGAAATGACAAATGATCTATTAAAAGACAAAGCTATACTTGATCATATTACACAGAGGACTCCAATGGAAAGAGTAGGGAATCCTAATGAACTTAAGGGTGCAGCAGTATTTCTTGCTTCCAATGCTTCTTCTTATATTACAGGACACATTCTTGCAGTTGACGGAGGATGGAGTGCAGTCTGACCCTATACGGTAGAATCAAATGATAAAAATTTGAAGTACTACATTGAAAATTACAGAAACTTAAGGGATGTAACCTTATGCTATCTTTTTGATAAAAATACAAATAAAATACTCATAGCAATGAAAAAAAGGGGATTCGGTGCCGGAAAGCTTAACGGTGTAGGCGGTAAAGTTGAAAAAGGAGAAAGCATAACCGATGCACTTCTTAGGGAAACAAAGGAAGAAATCAATGTAAATCTTAAGGAGTTTGAAAAAGTTGCAGTGATAAATTTTTATTTTAAGAATAATCCATCAGATAAGGATTTTAACCAGAGAGCACACGTATTTATTGCTTATAAGTGGGAAGGAGAACCGGTTGAAAGCGAGGAGATGGCTCCGCAATGGATGGATATTAAGGGATTACCGCTTGAAAAAATGTGGTCTGACGATAAATATTGGCTGCCCGATATTCTTTTGGGAAAAAAGATAACCGCATATTTTTTGTTTAATGATGATAACAGCATAGCGGAAATGGAAATAAAGGAAACAGATAGCTTTTAATCTTCTAATTTAAATAGTCCAGTTTAAAATTTTTGATGAAATTAGCCATTCCAGAATTAACTTCATTTATGTAGACTTTGCCAGTAGAAACTGCTGAAATTTCATAAAGACTTGAATTTGTTACTCCTAAAACAGTTATTACATCATAGGATGACAGATTTGCTACTACTTTTATCGCAGGTATGGCGTCTAAGGTTATGTTGGATATGGAGATGCTAGGTATGCCTAAAAAGGTATGGTAGTAGTAACTAAGATTTTTAGTGGTGTTCGACACTCCCAGCAATATGGTTGTGCCATTTATTCCATTAGTTGAAGAGCCATTTTCCATTGCTAATACGGCATTTCCTGCCCCAAAAAGATAGTAATTTTCAAATACCCCTGGATTAATTCCCTCATCAGCAGCTGCAGTGGGAGACAGATATATTTGATTCAGTCCTGGAAAGCTGTCTGAAACCAAGGCAGTCAAATCAGCGTTTGCAGCAAGGGCTTTAGTGCTATTTGTAGGAGCTGCCGGCATAATATTTAGCTCTCCAATAGTTTGTAATAAACTGCTTTCGTTCAAAGTATAAGAGCCGGATGGAAGAGAAGACAGAATTGAGACTGATGACGGAGCAGGATTAAATGCCGATTTAAAGGAAGCAGATAGCACTATATCGGAGAAGTTTGGCATTGAACCCGCGTTTCCATATGAATTAAAGAGACTTGTTATTGCTGATGAATCTCTTGTCAGGTTAAGCACAAAACTGCCATTCAAAGGTATGCCATAGGTATTTGAAAAGCAGAAATTGAAGTGCATTGAAGAGTTATATTTGCTTTCAAATGCAGGCGTAGTGTTTATGCCCAGCAAAGAGCAAGAATTTCCGTTATAACTCTCGCTTTTCATGTATTTGACCCGTACATAATCGTTGAATTGACTTATGTTTGATATGTTTGCTGACGCCATTGATGTGCTTAAAATGCTTGAAAGAGCGCTTGAATTTGCCAGATTATTTGTTTTTAATGAGACACAAAGCAGTGAATTATTGCCTATCTTGGAGTCATTCATTGCATACCCTACGATAGATAAGCTGGTATTTTCCGCGGAAGCCAGCATTGAGAAAGGAATGCACAATGTACCGTAAGAGATATTTGATAATAAAGTAAGGTTCACTGTATCAAGGAACTTTGGAAATGAAGACAGGTTTATACTTTTACTTAAGCTGTCTATATCTTTTACAAGCGCACCTAAGTTAATATCGGCCGTTTGTCTTATATACGGCTTATAATGGGCGATATAACCGTTAATTGGCAGATTAAAGGAGAAAACTGAAGTTCCAGAAGTGGCGCTTAGGCTTAGAAGCAAACTATATGAAAGATTGAATGGGCCGCTGGAATTCTGCAGCTTTGAAATAGTCGAACTTAATTGCTGCACATTAGCAATACTGTAATACGGATTAACAGAAGTTGAAAGCTTGAGGAAAGGGATATACCCTTCATATGATGCGAAGACGAATACCAAAACAGCTAATAATACTATAATTACTATTATACCAGCAGTTTTATGTCCTATTTGACCTTTATTCGGTTCTGAACTTATTTGTATATTTTTTGGATTATCCATTTAATTATGATAAGAAACGAATATAAAAGCCTATTCTTTGTTTATTAAGCAGAGCCTGGTGTGCTTAAACCAAGCGTATGCCTTACAAGTATCCTTACTCCAAGGATGTTATAATGGTAAAGAAAATACGCAATTACAAGAAGTATTATTATAACAACTACTGCAATTATCAGGTATTTGTTTATCTTAATTTCATTTCCGGGAGTATTGGGTATCCTGTCATCTGAAGGAAGCATGCCGCTTTTTGAATCGTTCACTTCTGGTTTATTTTGATTACCATTTACTGAAGCACTTTTATTATTGTTATCTTCTGTTATGCTTTCACTTTCTGGTTTGTTAAGTGTTCCCTCCATTTTATATCAAAATTTTGTGTGTATTTAAACATTATTTACAGCGTAGCATTTCATCTTTTTAGTACCAAACGATTTAAATATCCCAATTACTTAAAAAATATCTTATGATGGATAAAATCAGAGAAATGAGTGGGTTAACTGATAAAAGTATAATAGATTTCCTTGACATTAAAAAAGGTTATAGTATAATTGATATAGGAGGAAGAGACGGCTTCTTCAGCAAGAAAATGCTTGAGAAAAGCGAAAATGTTACCGTTTTGGATTTAAATGATATCTATTTTGATGAGCTTAAACAAGCGGGGATAAAAACCGTAAAGGCAGACATTTGTGACTATTCCTCAGGTTCTTTTGATCTGGTTTTTATGTCAAATGTTTATCATGACCTTGTGCAGGAATGCCGGGATAAAGCACTGAAAAACATAAATAAAATAGCAAAGAGATACATAGCCATACTTGATTTTAAGCCTGAAGATACTATGTTCGGCCCCCCAGTAAGCATAAGACTAAGCAAGGATAAAGTCATAAACGATATGAAAAGCATAGGCTTCAAACTAGTAAAAGAGAAGGAATTAAAATTCCATTACCTTCTGCTTTTTGAACGGGAAAGCTAGAATTAAAGTTATAAATACCCTTTATAATCTTTAAATTTAATGGTCTTAAGTCAAGTACTGATACAGGAAGAGAAAGACCGCAAGATAATCAAGAAGAAGTATAACAGCTTTAATTCTTACAAGTGGCTTTTTTCCCCTTTATTACAGCTATTTTATCCATTTGCAGCGTTATCAAAAAGTAGACTTGAGAGAGAGTTGGAGTTCCTTAATTCCAACAACGACATAAAAAAGCCAAAGATCTACTCCTTTGATCTTAATAATAAAGAGCTAAACAGAGAATACGTTGATGGAAAAGTAGATTACTGCGAAGGGTCAAAATTGGGAAAATTGTTTTCAGAGATACACCGGGAGGGGTATTCTTTAGGGGATTCAAAGCTTGATAACTTCATATGTAATTCCGAAGGAGCATATATAATAGATTCAGAACAGGCAATAAAAACTCAGAAAGAAAGGTACAGGTATTGGGATGTGTCTCTGCTAATACTATCAGCTGCATACTATAACTATTCAAATAAAACAGGTTTTAAGCAGTTTCTAGATGGCTTTTCTAAGGAATATATATACTGGAATGATTATCAAAAAAGAGCAATAAAGGGCTTGTATTCCATGCTGTTTCTACTGATGCCCATACAGCATATTAACAGCCTAAAAAATGCCCTACGCTAATGCAATAGTCATTATAATTTTTTCGCCTTAAAAATTTCAGCTGAAGCTATTTGGCATATAAATTTATTAGCTATGTACCTATTACCTATTTGCTATCCTAGAATAAAAACATGCGGGATCCGATGCAAGAATGTCGTGTTCGGAATAGTATGTTCTAGCCCTGCTTCCCCCGCACTGCCATTTGAATTCGCATTTTCCACAATAACCAGAGAAATCTCTTGCACGTATGCTTCTCATGATGCTGTTGTTTCTGTAGATCTCTACAATGTTATCCTTTCTTACATTACCAAGTTTTACTGGCAGAAAACCTCCTGGAAAGATAGTACCGTCATTTCCTACAAAGATTATGCCATCACCATCCAATGTTCCGACTGGAGAGATGGTCGAATTATACTTTGGTTCTCCCTCCAAATTCATAAGCTCTGAATGCAAATGATCATAGAAAGGATCTCTCCAATAACTACCCTTCTTTATCCGCATGCTAACGACTCTCCTTTCAAATGGCGCTTCTACTGTTCTTATTACCACCCCATATTTAGATGCATCGTAAAGGAAGTTACATACACTTTCGTATTCAGAGGGACTTATCTCCTGAAGCCCTGCTCCACGGCCAATTTTTATTAGGAAAAAAACCTCCCATACCTTTACTCCCAAGCTTTTTATAAGGTTGAATATTCGGGGAAGTTCATTTACATTGCTTTTCATAACTGTAGTATTTACCTGTATGTTCAATCCAGCATCTATGGCATTTTTTATCGATTTTATAGTTGCATCGAATGTTCCATCAATTGATCTTATGTCATCATGTGTCTCCTTCACTGCGCCGTCCAGACTAATTGATATTGAAGTTGCGCCCAACTCCCGTATTTTTACCATTGCATTGTATGTTAGCAGGTTTGTTACAGCAGGTGATAAAGCAAATTTTACGCCAAGTTCTTTTGCATGCTTCATAAGTTCAAATATATCCTTTCGCATAAGTGGGTCCCCGCCGGTGAATACTATAACGGGGTAAGGAATTCCGAATTCTGTGATTTTATCAATTAAGGCTAGCCCTTCTTCTGTTGTCAGTTCTCCAGGAAGAGCAGAATGTATCGCCGATGCCCTGCAATGCCTGCAAGCAAGCATACATGCTTTTGTAGTCTCCCAAAATACAAGTATTGGCTTTTGCGCGAATGAATGTGTGTTTGATTTCTTTGCTTCTTCACTGGCTGTGTAGCTACTGTTCTTTTTTTCTGATGTCTTTTCTGTTATAATTGCAGAACTACTGCCTACATGTGACATTAAATAAATTTAAGTTCTGTGAATAAATACTATTTTCTCAGCCTTATGGCCCATTCTGCAAGCTTTTGCACAAGATCTTTTATCAATGTTACTGTATCTTCATCTACAAACAGGCCGTTTTCAATTTTATCGCCTGCTCCCCCTATAAAAATCTGAGGCCTTTCTAAAGGATGCGCGTTGAGAAATGAAAATATTTGCCTTAAATGGTACTGTGCTACCGCTGTTCCTATTATAGCACCGCCGCTTGCTCCTATAGTTGCAACGGCTTTGTCGTCAAATGAATTGTCGCCGTAAGGCCTAGAAGCCCAGTCTATTGCATTTTTTAGAACCCCTGGTATGGACCTGTCATATTCTGGTGTGGCTATTAGTACAGCGTCTGCTTTCTTTATCTTATCCTTGAATATCTTTACACTTTCAGGCATTTCCTTTTCTTCATCTTGATTGAACAAAGGTATATCTTTCAAGTCAAGTATCTCTATTTCTATGTTTTCAGGCGCATATTTTTTAGCAGTATTTATTATTGCCTTGTTGAACGAGTCCTTTCTAAGGCTTCCTGCGATTGCTGCTATTGTTATTTTTTCCATTTTTTAATCATGCACTAAATGCATATAAATCTTTCGCTAATATCGTAAGAGCGATATTACTTGATAAATGAAAGAACATCTGTTTTTATGTTATTAAGTCTGTCTAGAGGAAAGCTGTATAATTCATCAAATTCGAGGCCAAAATCTGCAAAAAACTGCTTGTAAGAATCCAAAGCTTTTATGGAATGGCGGTAAGCTACATACGATGAAGGCAAGATGTGGCGTTTTATACTAAGCGGTGAAAATACTAGTTTTCCATTTGGATTAATTGAAGAAAGAATGCTTTGCGCAAATAAGATGTAAGAAGGCTGGTATATAAAAGAGTTCAATGCTACTATGCTATTATATTTTTTGTTTGAATGAAAACTCTCAGCTATTCCTTTTATAAAATGCAGTTTATTACCGAAATTTTTAATTAGATGGTACCTTGCTTCGGGAGAAAGTTCAACAATGTCAACATTGCCGAATTTTTCTATCAATTTTTTCGTTATTTCCCCGAAGCCAGGATTTATCTGGAGCACGGGTGGCCTGAGTTTATCCAAAATATCTTCAATTTTGTCCGCAAGTCTTCTATCCAGATAGTTTTTATACCTGAAAAAAGAGGATAGTTTTCCAGACCAATAAGAAAGCTGCTCAAATGAATACACTGCACGGTTATCAAATGCGTTTCTTATTTTGTAGTATTCCGTTTTTAAGCCCGGAAAACGAAGCGAAAGGAAGTACATGGCATCTACTACTCTCCAACTTATATTTAGCATTGCTTTTATATCGCTTATCCTTGCCCATTTTACTTCAAGGGTTTCCTTGTCTTCCAGATCAACTGCCTTTGGCTCTCCTGCAAATGAATTTGACAAGAAAAAATGGTCTATTTCCGTATTTATCCAGTGTATCCCCTGGTTTTTTGCGCCTAACCATATTGGATTCTTTAGGTCTATGTTTACTTCCTCCTTTGTTTCTCTTCTAACAGCTTCTTCAGGCGTTTCTCCTTCTTTTATTCCACCACCAGGAACCTCCCAAATGTGGCCATGTTTTGCTTTTCTCAAATCAAGAAGTATATAGTTTCCTTTTTTTACTATGCTTATTGCTCCCTGCCCTTCCAGCCTTTCCATATAATAATAGAGCATACAAAACTAATATGTTTTACTGGTAAAAGAATATATACGGTATGCTGTGATAATAAATGAATGAATAGAGTAAGCAAGGAAGAAAAGACATTCAAGTTCTTTCTGGTTTCTAGGGCATCTAGAAGCGTAGCTCTCATATTTGTCACATTGTCCTTGCCCCTTTACCTTTTTGCACTACATTATAACATAATCTCAATAGGAATAATATATTTTGTCATAATGGCATTCAATGCCGGCCTGTCATTACTTCTTGGTGCTTTAGGCGACAGAATAGGGTATAAGAAATCACTTATAATAGGAGAAGTTTTTCCACTCGCGGCCTTGATATTGCTTACTCTCTCAGTGAATTTTTTTGCAATAGTCATAGCGGCAATAATTGGAGGAATAGCAGGTGCTGCGGGAGGAATGAGAGGGACTTTTTCACCAGGGTCTACGGCATTGATAGTGAGCAACTGGAAGGATAGCAAAGAGAGAGTAAAGAAACTAGCGGATACTACGTATGTTGGTTCTGCATTTGCAATATTCGGCAGCCTCATGCTTTATTTCAAGGCTTTTTTTGTTAATTCAGTGGGTATAATAGACAGTTTCAGAATATTGTTTGGGCTCTCAGCTTTCATGATTTTTATCTCACTATTCGCACTATTGTTTGTCGCAGAGGTAAAGAGACCGAAAAAAACGACCAGAGTAATGAAGCGGCAAAGCATACACTACTCTATTAAGGTTATCATCGCTAATTCCTTCAACGGTTTGGGATTGGGTATGGCAGTTCCTCTTCTCCCCCTATGGTTTGAACTGCGTTTCGGTGTAAACAGTAGCCTTATCGGTATAATATATACTATTTCATATGCAGCTACTGCGCTTGCCGCATTTGCAGCCTCAAGAAAAGCATATTCTCCAAGGTTTTCCACGCTTTTTACTGCCTCTTATACAAGGGCATTGCAGGGAGTGATGCTAATAATAATAGCATTTTCTCCGTTGTTTATTCTTTCATCTCTTTTCTTTACTATCCGTTCATTTATAGCGGGTTTCGGCTCCCCATCAAGAAGTGCAGTAAACATGAGCGGCGTGGATTCTCAGGATTATGGGACGGCATCAAGCGTGATGGGTCTAGCAAACAGGTTGGCACAGACAAGTTCAGGTTTATCCGGTTACTTGATGGATGTTTCACTGCCATTTCCAGTTCTTTTTGGGGGAGTTCTCCAAACAGTTGGCGGATTTATCTACTTTAAAGTATTATCTCAAAATAAAAAAAGGGTTTATAAGCGATGATTTTTTAAAGGTATAATGGGCTTAGATTCCATAATCGACGATGAAAACAAAGAGGTTTATGCGAATAAAAACCTCAAATATTACCTTAGTAAGGCCTTTTCCGGTTTGAAAAAATTCTATAAGGATAACCTGGCAGTTAAATTTAAGTTTCTTTATGAAAGCGCAGCGATGTTTTCCGACAGAATACTTACTTATTTTGGCTTGGAATACCAAGGGGGCCAGGAAGCGAATCCTATAATGGCAAAGCTGTTCAACTACATAGGAATAATTCCCTCTGCTATAAGTTCCTATATAATAGCGAACGTTTCTATGTATATCTTCTCTTCCAAGATACATAAAAAAGTTGGCTTGAAAGACAAGCAAATGCTTGGAAGTATATATCTTGGTATGGGCGGATCCGAATCCCTAGTTTCACTACATAATTATCTTTCAATGAACAACTATAACAACATAATAGCAAATATGAGCTATGCCCAGTCTTTTATACCGCTTACAATAATCTGTGTATCCCCATTTTTATATTATTGGGGCAGAGAATACTTGCATAGAAAGAAAGACGCCAAAACAAATGTTTAGAGATCGAACTGCAAATTAAATAAGTGTAGATCATTTGATTTTTCGATAGGTCTTAACTTCGGTGCATATTTACCGGACACATTTATTTCTACACCTTTAAATCCATCCACGGCCGCAATGTATCCACTATTGTTTATAACGCTATCCGTAGATGAATTACCACATGAAGAAAGCACCTGCAGATCTAAATTATCTATGCCATATTTTTTTAGTATCCCCGCATCGGCACATATCTCAACCGAAGTGTTTATGCCTTCAAAGTTTACTATTGGGTCTTCCCCATAAGATAATGAGTATTTCCCTTCGCAATATTCATCATTGTTTGTTTCAGAGGGATATAACTTTAATGCTCCTTCTAAATTGAATTTTGAACCGAGGCCATCATTGAACTTGTAAACGCTTTTTATCACTTCGCCGTTTCTAATCACTGGCATTACGTTATACAGCGCCTTATTTTCATCATAAAACATGGCAGTTCCTGGAAAAATAAGCATATCTGAACCCCTGCTTGCCATCTTAAGACCTTTTAACAGCTTTTCGTATTCTCTTTTCGAGTAAGGTATTCTCGGAACCTCTTTAAACAGTGATTCATCATTTATTTTTTCTTCAAGTATTTTCTTTGCATCCCTAGGTGCATATTCGCAGTAATCCGGAGCATTGAACAGCATATTAATTGCATCCTTTGCCTTGTTGTTTCTGATAAATTTCTGAACATATACTCCTGAAGCGGATGTAAGGCTCCATTCCGGCCCTATCAGTATATCTATTTCTCTGTCTTTAGCACGGTAAATATTCGCTATTACTTCGTAAGGGTTTCCATTATGGGTGGTTTCAATATTGCTCATTGCCCCAAGGATCATTTCTATTTTCATTTTCTCTATCAGAAAGTAAATAATATTAATAGTTTTTGCTTCCTTAGAAACTAAAAGTTAACCAATTAAGGAGGAGCTGCGAGGTGGGCAGGAATCGCGGCTCCGCCGGTATAGGCTGCAAGCAGTGAGCCCAATGTTAAGAAGACTAAGAATATTACTATGTAAATGATCCAACTTTTATTTAATGGTTTATTGCTGCCATTCTCTCTATATTTGTCCATTACCAATGTGGTTGGATAAGCGAATATTCCTGCAATGCCAAAAGCTGTATACAAACCAAGAAGTGCTATTGGAGATTTAGTATACCCTAGATTATAACCGGAAATACCATATTCTATTAGGACTAAGCCCATGAATAATGCAATAAGTCCAACGTACTGCAATTTCTGATTATATTTAACTGATAATACGAATCCAAGGGTTACTATTCCCAACATTATGAACGGATCATAGAATAGTAAATTATATGCACCGGGTAAATTCCAGGTCATTTCTCCATAAAAGCCCATTACAAGAATGAATACTGCTATAGCCGCAAACATGTATATAGAGCCCTGTAAGTGTGATTCTATGCTCAATTTTGAATTTGATTTAGTTACATATCTTGCTTTGTAATCCCTATAAATAGCAATCACAGTATAATCCATAAGAAATCCGATAAATGCAACGAAGAACAATTCCAATGCCAATTCATCTACGAATCCCATAATTAATGTAATATTTTATTGTTTATAAACCTTTATTATCCATTTGGTTACGGCTTTACTTTTTCTTCCGCATTTCAGGATTTGTGTACTTGTTCCAAAACAGCTTGTACATCTTCAGTTTATCAGGCAATTTATTCAAATATGGAATAAATGGAAACAGCATCAATATGAAAAAGATGCTTATTGCTACCAATCCATTCTCAAGGTCATTCCACCATGAAATATTTGATGTTGCTATCTCAAGGGCATCGTATGGTATAAGCCAATATTCTATAGACCAGGGGGGTGCGCCTACCTTTAGCATTCCCCACTGTGCAGTCCTTAAGCCATAATGCGTTGCAGCAGTCGTCAACGCACCTGTGTCATACAAAAACCTTAACACATAGGTTTCATCCAATCCGCTGGAGCTTTCATTTTGTACCACTAATTGATATTCTCCCGATTCCGCCATTTTAGTCAAACTGGCAGTCGCAATTATTAATGGGTTTTGAGAATTCATTGCACTTGAAATTGAGCCATTGTTGCTAAAGTAATTATACGCTTGCATAAACTGCGCTTTTTGTTGCGAAGGGCTTTCATTAAAAAATATTGAAAGTTCATTTGTTTTATTTTCAAGGTTTACATAAGTGTAATATGGAACTGTGAAGTAAACTGCCCTAGTACTAAAAGTATACGGATCTATACTGTCAAGGTAAGTAGCAGTCCCCGATGAAAAGTTGAATTCCTGCAGCAAAGTAGTTGCAACTCCAGAAGGATTAGAATTTGCTGCCTGACTAATTGTCAAAGGTGCTATATACGGTGAGCTGAATACAAATGCAAACACCAATACTATTATGAAAATATAAATCATTCTTCTGTACATCTTTTTATGGTCTGCCTTTACCATCTTATAAGGTATGTCTTTTCTATAAGGAGTGCTTAATCCGTCTTTTTTTACCAATGAATAATGCATAAACATAAGCAGAATCAAAAGAATAGGGATTATGGCTACATGCCAGCCTAAAACGGCCCCTTGATTCAATGGATTTACCCAAAAGCCTAAGCCCATGCCATTCCATAGGTCCGCACCTGCCTTGTCGTTCCACTGTGAAAGCAGCCCCCCTTGAACTCCTATACCAAATGCAAATTCTAGTAAAACCAAAAGAAGAAGCACACTGCCAATCATCCAAACAAGCTTTTTCTTTCTGAATGCAGACGTTGAAAAATTAACGAAAAGATGGATAAACATCAATGTCACAAAGGCTTCTGCTGCCCATAAATGTAAGCTTCGGAAGAAGGTACCGATTGCAGTAGTATCCCACCAGTAAGGGCCAAAAATTAGCATTATCATGCCGCTTATTGCCAATATTACGAATAATTCTAAAAGGTATATTCCTATCGTGAAAAAGAAGCTGTTGCCATAAGATGGCACATATTTTATGTACTGATCATGCATTAAATCGATCAAAGGGCTAAAAAATGAGCTATTGCCTTTTTTATCCTTGTCCATACCTTATCAAATAACTAATTATCCCTATAAATAGTTCAACTGCAAAAAAATGCAGCTTTACTGCCTTATTTTAAAAAGGTATTTTATATTTTTATAGGATTGCTAACTTCTTGGTTATTACCGTTTGGTCCATTTTGGCATTCTCCGCAGTTCTTAACGCTTTCTGAACCATTGCAATTGACTTTTTTAAATGTTTCAAATGCAGAAACTAGTGATTTGCCAGTTTCAGTCATGCTGTATTCACTCCTTTTCATGTTATTGTTATATGATACCTTCTTGGTTATGAGCCCTCTTTTCACTAAATCATTTAACGCTTTATTAAGCGTTTTAGGGTATATCTTAGGATTCAATGAAAGCAGCTTGTCGAAGTTTATGCCATCATTTTTGGTTATTTCCTCTAATACTGTTGCGTCCCACTTCTTTCCAAGCACATTCAAAAGGTCTAAAGTATTGCATGCCATATAAATTATTGATTTTCTCTGCTTTAATGCATTTAGTTTATCTTCTCTTCCTTGAAATTATAGCTGTTTATCTTGTCTTCATTCTTTTTATGCTGTTTTGCTATCGGCTCAGTGTAGTATTTTCCTTCCAAACTTGAAAGAAAATCTAGGTCTTCTTTATTAAGCTTTATTTTAGCCGCTTCAAGGTCTTCTTTCATGTGAGCTGGATTACTTGCTTTTGGTATCGGGAATGTATTGTCTCTGTGAACTAGCCAGCTTAATGCCACCTGCGCAGGAGTCTTTCCGTATTTACTTGATATCTTACTAATATCGGCAAGCAGTTCTTTGTTATCAAAGATCTTTCCGTGAGATAATGGACTATAAGCTATTACCGCAATGTGATTTTCTTTGCAGTAATCGAACACTCCCGTTTTTTCTATGTCTCTTGTAACTATGCTGTATTCTACTTGATTAGATGCTATCTCATGCTTTGACATAACGGCCTGTGCTTCCTTCATCTCATCAAGCGAAAAGTTGCTTATTCCTATGTTCTTTATCTTTCCTTCATCTACTAGCTTTTCCATCGCTTGCATTGTCTCTTTTATTGGAACCGATTTGTTAGGCCAATGCAATTGGTATAAGTCTAAATAATCTGTTCCTATCTTCTTTAGGCTGGCTTCGCATGCCTTTATTACATCTTCATATTTAAAATGCGTGGGCCACACCTTGCTTGCGATGAAGAGCTTATCTCTTTCATAGCCTTTAATTGCCTCTCCGACAATGTCCTCGGTATTATACATCTCTGCGGTATCTATGAAGTTTACTCCGTTGTCTATTGCATATTTTATTGCTTTCACGTTCTCTTCTCTGTTGCTGCTAAGCTGCCAAGTGCCAACTCCGATAATAGAAAGTTTGCTTTTTGTCTTATTGAATTCCTTTGTTTCCATATTTGTTTAAGTTGTTGATTCTATTTATGGTTTTTTAGTCTAAGTTTCAAGTGTATGTCCCTTGATATCCTTATCGTTGGGACTAATAATATCTGGAAGCTGCCCAAGATGAAGAGATAAACTCCTATTGTGTTCAAGTGCCCCGGTAGGAATTCTATGCTGCCTATTAAGAACTCCAACCCTATCATAAAATCGTTTATCCAACCTAAAACCTTGTAATTTCTCTCTATCTTTTTTCTTATCCTATCTCTGTCTTTTTTTAAAGCCATCAAAGCGCCTTTATTATATCCTCAGTAGATAGAACATCAAAAAGCTTTTTCATGTTCTCAAGGGATCTTTCATGAGCTTCTTTGTCACTTGAAGAAGAGGCATTTGAATCTACAACTACATAAAAGCCTCGGTTTGCTGCATCTCTTGCCGTAGATTCAACCCCTATTTCAGTTGCTATTCCTGCGATTATCAATGTTTCAATACCTGCATTTCTACACATAAGCTCGAAATTTGTGCCTATGAATATGCTTGCAGTGTTTTTGTTTATGACTATTTCATTGCTTTTAGGTTCAATAGCTAAGTCAAACATTTCTTTAGGTAGTTGCGAAAGGTTGAACTTCATTTTGCTTGAAGAGTACTTTCTAGCAGGAGATTCAAATTCCTTCGGCAATGGCGTAATCCTTGTAAAGAATATTGGCATCCCTTTAGTTCTTGCGCTTTCTATCAGTTCATTAATGTTTTTAAGAAATTCTTCCTTGTTGTATATGTTGTTCACCAGCATTTTCTGTACATCCCACACTATAAGTGCAGTATGTTCTGGATTTACTATTTCCTTGATTTCAGTATAAACTTTCCTTTCCATCTTTAAGGATAGCATTTTTTTAATTATAAACTTTTATCCAAAAAAAGAAAAGAAAAATTAAAACAAAAATCACTCTATATCTATGTCATTGTCTTCTGCCCCTTTCTTCTTCAGCAGCTCCACAGTTAATACCCCGTTCTTGAAGCTTGCCTTACTTCCTTCCTTTTGCACAGGCGCAGGCAAAGCAATCTCTCTGTAATAACCTGCGGAGTTTCTTTCCACTCTGTAATAGTTATCCTTCTTTTCTTCTACCTCTTTTTGCGTATTTGCCCTTATTATGAGCCTGTCCTCTTCTATCTTCAGCTTTATGTCTTCTTTGCCCACACCTGGCAGGTCTGCAATTACTTTAACCCTGTTGTTTTCATCTAATATGTCGACCCTCGGGTAATTGAAGTTAAACCCAAAGCCTGAAATGAACCTGTCAAGCTGCTGGAAAGGGTTTAAGTCAATTGGTTCTATAGGTTGCAAGTCTTTTATTCTCATATGCACCACCTCCCTGTCTTATTTAATTAAAAATTTAAGGCGGCCGTAACCGGCCAATATGCTACGTGTTAAAATTCTTAAAGGAAACTGAAATTCTCGTTATAAAATCTTTTACGGAAGCCATACAAACCACCTCCTTAGATTTTATAGACTACAATAATTATTATGTACTAACTAATTTATAAATTTTTCTGTAAAAAGAATCCGACTATTTTAAAAATTTTTATAATAAGGTGTACAATTATTAGAATGGACTTAAGTAAAAACATACTGATAAAAGCCAATCCTGGCACTGGTAAAACAACCTCATTAGCCGACAGGGTAATAGAGCTTATAAAAAATGGAGTAAGCGAAAAAGAGATACTTTGCTTGACTTTTACTAACAAGGCAGTAGATGAGATGTTTGAAAAAATCAGCCAAAAACTAAAGGAAAACAATTTAGAGGTTTCAAGGATAAACGGCATAACAATATCTACCTTCCACAGTTTCTGCAATTCATATTTTTCAGAGCAGGGAAAGGAATACGAGCTTGTTAGCAATAACTTCATAAGGTTTTCAATATTCAAGAGCTTTGAAAACAACAATGCTTTCAATTATGACAGGGATTACGTAATACAGGAATTGGTTCCAAAGGTAGAGAACGCAATAAGGTACATAAAAAGCTTTGGGATAACACCCAATGAAATAAACGTAAAAATTACAAAGGAAGAGCTGATAAACAAGTCATTTTTAGAAAACATGAACAGCGTAACTGTAGAGGAAATCCTAGCTTTTCTTGATTATTTCGTAACTGCTTTCAAGGATTATGAAAGAGAGAAAGGAGAAACAAACATTGATTACAATGATCTTTTGAAGAGGTTTTTACTAGAGTATGATCCATTGAAAAAGCATTACAAGTATGTCCTTGTTGACGAATTACAGGATCTAAACGATGTAGAAGCAGAGATAGCCAGACTTTTAGGAGATTACCTGTTTCTTGTCGGGGACAGAAAGCAGTCCATCTTCGGTTTTCAAGGAGGCAGCCTGAAAAACTTCATTGAATTCCAGAAACTAAGCAATTTGGAGCAGCTGACAAAGGGCCTTAACTACAGAAGTTACAGTGAAATTCTTGAGTATTCAAAGCAGTATTTTCTCAATAAAACGAAGGACAAAAGCTATGAAGATGAATTGTCAAACTTTAAAAGCAATAAAGGACAGGGCGGCAGCGTAAAACAGCTGATAGGAAACAGCACGGACGAAATAGCCGTAAAGCTTGCCATGGACCTTGTCTCTCAGGGTAAGAACGCAGCAATAATAACGAGGACTAATGACCAAATAATAAGCATTTCCCGTATTTTGGACGCTAAGAACGTAAAATATGCAACGACTGCAAGCGCTTCTGTCTCAACAAGAGCAAAGAATTCCATAGTTGATTATTTGAAAGGCATATTCAATGCTGATGAAAAGGATATCTTAAAGGCTTTGTTCACCCCATTTTCAGGCGTTTCTCTAAAGACTGCGTTTGAAATCGAAGAGAAATATAGGAAAAAAGAGATAGGCATGAATGAAGTAAAGAGGCTTGCAAAGCCTTTTTTTGATAGAAAAGCCGCTGCAGAACTTAACATATTCAACATAAACAAGCTTTTCAATGAAACCATACTGCCAATATCGGTAGCCTTGGACAATGACTATTACATAAGCGCAGCGGCAACGCTTGAAAACATAAATCAGTACATGGACAGCAATGAGCTACCAAATCTTTCAGATATGTTGGTGTACCTTTACACTGCAGAAGACAGTTATGAATCAAATGACAAGCAGGAAAACCTGGTGCTTACAACAGTTCACAAGGCAAAGGGCTTGGAATTCGACAATGTTATCTACGTCCCTAAGAAACAGAGCAACAAAACAAGCTTCATTGATCTAGTAACTAATTCCATAATCAAGCAGACAAAGGAAATAGATGTTAAGGAAGAGTTGGCAGAGGAAAGCATAAGGGTAGATTTTGTTGCCTTTACAAGGGCAAAGGAAAACCTTTTTGTTGTAACCCCTCCGGCACTTGCTGAGGATTACTACATTGAGGGCTTTATTGAAAAAAGCATTGCAGAAATGGAAGACGAGCCAGCCCCTTTCAAGAAAAAATACGCCGAAGCATATTCTCTTTTTGTCAACAAGGAATATGATGCAGCAAAGGCCTTGCTTGAAGAGAGTGATAAATGGCTTGTAAAGAGGATAAACAGTTATTTCAGTCAGCTTAAAGGCATATCTTTTTCATTACTGGATGCGATGTCAGACCCATTGAACTTCATAAAAACAAAGGTGTTGGGAATAAGTGAAGTAACAGAAAGCACAAAATTCGGGTTAAAGGCACATAAAATAGCCGAGGATTACTTCAAACACACGTTAAAAGAAGAGGAATTGGACGAAACTCAGAAAAAAATCCTTCAGAACATAATAAGTATTACAGAAGAGATAAAAAGGAAATACAATGCAGAAGAAATAGACGCCGAAAAAACGATTGAAATGCCACTTGAAGTAGTTTTTCCGGACATAAAAATCGATTTAAAGGTATCTGCAAAGCTTGATGCCGTGTTCCTCAACAAGGTAAAGAATAGGTTCCTGATAATAGACTTCAAAACGGACAAATCAGAAGAACAAGGATCAAAGCATAGAAGGCAGCTTGCCCTTTACCGTAGGCTTTTTGCGATAGAGAAGAAAATCAATGAAAAAGATATAGACACTGCAATAGCATACATAAACTTAACTGGAAAGATAAACACGGGGAAGTTTGAATATGAATTGGACACGCAGAAAGTAAAGGACATGCAGATAGATACTGTCAAGAAGCACATTCTTCAACTATTGGAATACAAGGAAAATCCCGAGAAATTGATTGAAAAGGCAACTGAAAAGTACTATTATTCTGACAGCCTTAACGATGAGATTTTCAAGAAGTTAAAGGAAGAATACGAACGTTCTAAAGCAGTATGATAGGGAGGGAGGATATATTTTATGCTTTCTTTGCAGGAATTGCTTCACTTGTAACAGCATTCATAATAATCTTCCTTCTTGCCCCTAATAGGTTCCAAAACAACCCATCGTTGCTTTCTATGTCTTTTATAATAGTAATAGAGGTAGTTGTATTCTTTTCCTTCTTTTTTGCAATGCGCAGGCACAGTTAATTCTTTTCACTGTATGTCATTTTTAATCCATTGTTTCTTTCACTGTAGTCATCATTTCCTTTTAGTTTAGATGCGTATTTGTCTATAGCTGTATATAAACCATTTGACAGTTTATCGTATTTATCAAGCAAGTAATCCTTTACCTTTGAGAGATAGCCTTCTTTTCCGGATTCAAAGAATTTTTCCATCCGGTATTTTTTTGCAATGTTGTTCCATGCCGCCTTGTTATATATGCTTAAAAGCTTCTTTTCTTCGTCTGAAGTTACTTCTTCTATTTTAGTGCCAACAAAGTAAATCAACTCTCTTGGAGTGTAGCCTTCTATGTGTTTGACCATGTAACTAGCGTATTTTTCCAGCTGGTTTTCCTTTATTCCGCTGTTTTTCAGTTTTTCAAATGTGTTATACAATCCGTAATAACCGCTGTTTCCAATGCTTTTTGGTCCTTTTTCATTTTTTAAAATGTCATTTAGTTTCATATTTTTCACCTTTCTTTATTTAGATGACAACTAGTATTTAAAGCTTTGTATTACTTATAAGTGATTATTTTTAACTTTTTCTGCCATATTTTCATTTCCCCGTGTAAGAGAAAGCAAAGCAGCAATCGCAAGCATTATTATGAGAAAAACAAAAGAAAAATGCATACCGGTTATGAATCCCTTTGTTATTCCTCCTATCAATTTAGAAGTCCCTACAAATATCTCAAATGCTAGATACCTCGGAATTGCTAAAGTTGCTGTGACTATAACTATTATAAAACTCCCCATTATGCCCATGCTTCCAAACAGCCTTAAAACACCGGAAGCCGTTCCAAACCTGCCAGCTTCGCTGCTTTTCATTACTGCACTGTTGTTAGCAGGCCAGAACATCGAGCCTCCAAAACCAGTTATTGCTGAGTCTATAAGGACTATGTATACACTAGAGGTTGCAGTCAATGCAAAATAGACAGTTATTCCTGCTATCATTACTAATAAGCCAAGAGTCGCAAGGAGCCTTGCGCCATATTTATCAGAATACCTTCCCATAAATGGAGAGAGTATGCCGCTTAGTATGTAACCTGGAAGAAGAAGCAGGGAAGCATAAAACGGCGTTAAACCTCGAACGCCCTGTAGATACATTATAAGCATAAAGGCTACTCCCATAAAACCAAGGCCCTGGAACATCGACGCTAAAACAGAATTCTTGAACACCTTGTTCTTGAACATTGAAAACTTTATTACTGGATTCACAAAGACCTTTTCCCTGAAATAGAATGGAATTAACAATATGAAACCTGCTACAAGTATGGAAACGTTTGTGTAATTCAATCCAACTGATGCTATCCTTACTCCTGCGTACAATATCATGGAAAGCGTTATACCCAAAAGGCTCATCCCTGCGATATCAAGCTTTTCATGCTCTCTTTTATTGTCCTTTATGTATTTGAGAGCAAGAGCTAAAAGAACTATGCCTATTGGAACATTGATGAAAAAGATATACCTGTAGCCAATGAAAGTGGTTATTATCCCCCCAAGGACTATTCCAAGCATTGCGCCGACATTCCAGCCCATGCCTGTAAAGCCGTATGCTTTGCCAAGCCTTTCCCTTCTAAAAGTATCGGCTATTATTGCTCCGCTGTTTGCGGTCATCATTGCACCGCCTACGGCTTGGAAACCTCTGAATATAATTAATGTAATATCTGTCGGAGCAATACCGCACATAAAGGAAAAGATAGTGAATATTGCTATGCCTGAATTAAAAACCCTTGACCTACCAAAAATGTCTCCTATTCTGCCAAGCTGAGTAGCAGCAACTGCCGTGACAAGAAGGTATATCAGGATAACCCAGATTATGGTTGATAGGTTAGAATGCAGTGCCTGTGTTATTGCCGGAAAGGCAAGTAGGACTATAGTAGAGTCTATTGAAGCCATCAATACGCTTATTACAAGAACTGAAAGTATTAAATTTTCATTCTTAAAGCTGCCATTTATGTCTACGTCTTTGGTAGTTCCAGTGCTTTTCATGATTTATAATATTTTCAAAAGTCCTGAATATATAAGCTGTTCTATTTTAACTTTAAATTTATTTAAGTATAGCTTTCAAGTTATCTATTGTCTGGTTTACTACGTCGGTTACCGCCTGGTTTACTACATCTTCACCGAAAAGCTTTGCCATCCTGCCAAGCTCTATATCGGCCTTCCAGTCTATTTTAGTAGAAGAATCCTGTGCGCTTAAATCAATGTAAAGAGCAAGGGAAAACTTCAAACCGATTGTGGAGCCATCTCCCTGTATCAACATATGCTTATTTTCCTGCTTTTCCTTCAATTGCGCAGAAAATTTGATGTTAAGGTTAGAAAGATAGCTGGCACCAAGGAACTTCGATGTGTATTTTTTTGCGTCTGCCTTGAATGACAACTGAAAGTTATCGCCGTTTACTTCTGTAGAAACCACATTAGGCAGGCATTTTGCAAACTTGTTTGCATCCGATACTATGTCCCAAACTTTTTCAACTTTGTAGTCTACTGTAAAACTTCCCTTCATTTCCATATCAATTAAACAACTCCCTCGAATACAGCAAATCCATTGCATTGGAATACATATCAGAATAGGTTTTACCCGCCGATTCATTTACCATTTCAGAAAGAAAATCCCTGTTTAATGACAGAGACTTTGCCATCTCAGCAATGTTTTCACTGTTAACCTGCGGCCAGTAAAGCTTTATCTTATCAGTCTTTGATTCGGTTTTGTTACCCATCTTATTTCCGATAAAATCTCCGATTTCCTTTGCCATTATCCTTGAAGTACTTAATTTACCGCCGACGATGCTTATTATTCCGTTTACATTGTCTGTAGCAGAATGATCGAATATTTTGAAATCCCTGCTGGCCTTCCTGCTGTCATCGTTTTCTCCTGCGGCTATCAACGGCCTTACTCCGGCGTAGTATCTGTAAACCGGGTAATTTGCAAGAATCGGCAACATTTCACTGCCGGCTTTCTGCAGAAAGCTTATGTCCTCTTTGTCAACGTCAAATTTCTCTGGATCATCAACGATAAATGCGGTAGTTCCTATAATTGAATCATTGAAGAAAGGCACGACTATATCGCCGTCAGAAGGTTCCCTTAACCTATTTATTATGTGCTTTGTGAACCTTCTATTTATGACTGCCATCGTACCTGCTGAAAGTATCATTTCTATGCTTTTTATTCCCAATTTTTCGTCTATAAGCTTTGATGCCCATGCTCCACTTGCATTTACAACCAAGTCTGCCTTCAATTCGCTTACCTGTCCAGTATTGTTGTTTTTTATTTTAACACCCTTTACATCATTTCCTTCTTTTATAAATTCCAATACCTCTGTATTCAGCAAAACCTTTGCAGATTCTCTTTTTGCAGTAAGGAGCAAACTTGTTATAAATCTAAATGAGTTTATTACCTTGTCAGGTACTCTATATACTGCTTTTACTGAATTATTGAGAAAAGGCTCTTCTTTTAGGGCAGATTCTATGCTTAAATTTTCTATAGGTATATTGGATTGCTTGCACCCTTCTTCGAATTTGCTTTGGAAAGAGAGGTCTTCTTCATTCAAAGCTACGAATAAACCCCCCGTGTTTTCTATGCAGAACGGTGCTATCTCAGAGATAACTTTATTGTCCGCTATGCTTTCCTGCGCTGCCTTGACATCATTCATTGCGTATCTTGCGCCGCTGTGAAGCATTCCATGGAACTTTCCGCTTGTCCCTCCAATGATATTTCCTTTTTCTATAACCGTAACGTCGAATCCTCTGCTGGCTAGATCGTGTGTGATGAAAGAACCAGTTGCGCCGGCACCTATTACTATTACTTTATTTGCCATAACAATTGATAAACAACAGTAGCTTAAATATTTGAATCATATTTAGAAATGGTAGATTATTATTTAGTGAAAGATTATATGCAAAACATTTTTAGTCATTTAAATTAATGTAAAGGCGTTTATTCCGTTTCCCCTTGTTTTCAAAGCTTTCCAAGGTGATGTGTCCGACTTCCCTCGTGTTTTTAACATGCGTTCCTCCATCCATCTGCTCATCTAGCCCAGCTATTTCTATTACCCGTATGATATCCAGTTTGCTCATCAATTCCCTTCCCGGCTGCGTTCTTACAAGGTTCTTATTTGCCGCCCCCTCCTTCGTTAAAAACTTTACGTTTACTTCATGTCCTTCAGATATAACAGAATTCGCCTTCTCTATGATTCCAGATGCCAGTTCCTTTGTCAGGCCATCCATACTTATGTCAATCCTTGCTCTGTCATCGTATATCTGGTTGCCAGTTATAAGGCTTGAATTATAGTCCCGCTCTAGCACACCATCTATTATATGGATAGCAGTATGCAATTTCATGTGCGCATACCTTTTGTCCCAGTCAATTATTTCCTTGATTTCATCCCCTTCCTTTGCATCTATTGCTTTATCTAACACCAAAACTATGTTTTCCCCGTCTTTTTTAATTTCATTTACAGCATATTCGTTTTCCTTATGCAATACCTTTCCACTGTCTGCAGGTTGGCCCCCGCCACTTGGGTAAAAAAGGTCAGTATCTACTGTAATTTCACTGCCGTTTATGTTTGTTATCTTTGCATTCGTTTCCCTTAGATAAGAATCCTTAAGATATAGTTTTTCTGTCATAGCATCAGAATAAGATTTAATTCTATAAATAATTAAGAACAGGTATATTTTCTATAGATTTACAGCTTGTGCTTATCAAAAATGCTTAAGATTAAAAAAGAAATCATTTAATGATTAAAACAGGATTAGCTCGAATAAGCATTTACTCAAAGAACCTGAAGTAATACCAAACGTATTAATAGCTGCTAAATTCTAGATTAAATATGTCAAAATCGTTAAAAGTAGGTGTAATAGACATAAACACAAACAAGCCAAAGTATTCCAGCCTGGAAAAAACACTAGATGTGCTTGAGAAGGCAAGAAAATTCGATTTAGACATAATAGTCGGGCCTGAATGGAGTCTTATGGATAACAGGTTTAGCAATGAGATTCCTTATTCCCATGAGGAACTGAAAAAACTATTTGGCAGACTGAAAAACGCAACAAATAAAACGGAGGAACTTGCTGTAGTAGGCACTGCGGTTATATACACAAAAAACCGAAAAATGTACAATTTTCTGCCTGTAATTTATGACGGAAATGTCATATTTTCAACGATAAAGACAACTGATGGTGGAACTTCCTTCTTTAACAATGGGAATTATGAGCTCATCGGAAGGGATTACTCAATGACCAACGACTTTGAATGGAAAAACCTTAGGATAGGCGTAGAGATATGCGCAGATTCGGGTAGTTTATACCGGCAAGGAAAAAGAAATCTTGACCTGCAGATACTAGTTTCCAGCGGGATTAGGATAACGAACCTGGCTGTAAAAAAAGGCGGATACTTAATATGCTCTGACGGCACACCAAAAGGAAAGAAAACCTACGTTATAAAAACAAATGAAAATTATGACCCAAGTTCAAATGTAGACCTTGTGGACTTTAAGGATTTATTTAAAAAGAGGGAAATAGATTACTCGGAAAAAGGAGGGTACGACAAAGACATTCCATTTGAATTCATTAAACCACATTCTAGGCACCAAAACCTAAATATATACCAGTTAATTATTGATGATTAGACTATTATATCCCTTAAGTCCTTTATCTTTCCAAAATTGAGATTTTCTCCTTCCGATATGCAGATTGCATTTAACTCATTTACATCACACATTTCCTTTAGAAATGGAGAGAGCAGTTCTTCTTTTTTCTCTTCGTTTATATTGCTACCGGGTGCAAATATGCTGCAAGCCGGTAAAACCAGCAACTTTTTCCCATTGTTTGTATCACCATAAAGAAAGGCCTTCATTTTCTCCCCCGATCCTGTAAACCTGTAGATTATTATGCTTGGATGTTCATGGCCTATGATATAAGTGTCAGCCTCACATTTCGGCAGCTCGTCTCCATGCGCAATGTAAAACCCTTTTTCAAGCAAGTAATCCTTTATTATCTCCACGTCATAGCTGTTTTTTATCCTATCAAGGTAATTGTCATGATTTCCCTTTATCAGAAGCAGTTTTATGGAGATACTTTTGCAGAATTCTATAAGTTCCCCTATCTCTTTTCTTTCATAATACTTTAAGTCTGAAAAGTCGTTCTTTAGATCACCAGTTACTATAACCCGATCTGCGCCTGTAGACATTGCAGCATTTCGTATTATGTTTTCTATGAACTGCAGGTTTCTGCTTGGTATCAAAGTACCGACTGCAGACATCTGTCCTTCATACCCAAGGTGGGTATCTGATATGATAAGTGAATCAAGCGGTTTTATGTAAGCTATTGGCATGCCTTCCAGAAGTTCTATCGATTCATTTATTTGCATTTTGATTCTCCCTTATTTTTTCCAATACCAGTTTATGTAGCCTTCTAACGTATTCCTTCTTGTTTTTTATTGAGACCACATCACTTTCCCCCATTGTTATAAGACTGTGTGAAAATGGAGACGGCACTGGGGTATCTATTATTGAGTACTTTATGCTTTTTGTTTTTATTTCTTTCAATATCCTAGAAGCATTGCTCATGTCCATCACATCCTCTTCTATCTCCCTGTAAGCCTCCTTCAATATTGGAAAGTTCTCGTCCATCTCGCTTATTATCCTTAGAAGAGCCTGTGCATTTATCTGCTGCCTTTCCACCCTTATCCTGTGCCCCCTGTAATTCCTAAGTATCATCAATCCTCTAGCGGCTGCATGTCTAAATCTTCTTCTCAGTATTTCGGTTCTTTTTATGTTCTCCGCGATTATATTCTGTATATCCGCTTTAGTGGCAGATTCTATGACGCTTTTAATGATAGAATCATTCATTTTTTCATTGGAAATCAATGCAAACCCATTGTCGTTTATTACCAAAGCAACTTCCTCTCCCAGTCTGTCGCTTAGAATGAACGCAAAGACTCTAGACAATGCATCGTTTACCCTCCTGCCAAACAGAGAATGGAATATTGTGTACTCTTTTTCATTGTATCTTGTTCTTTCTATTAGGATAAGCTTATCAGAGGGCACTTTTCCTGTGAAGTATACCTGCTCTTTTATGTATTCATATATTGAAGCTATTGAATTTTTGTCTGCTGGCATAGAAGCAAGGTACTTACTTGCTTTTTCCGGTAGTTTTTTCTGATTCTTATAAACGAACTTCTCTCTTGGAAGCCTGCTTACAATTGATGAGAACTCTCTCCGGAATTTACCTATATCTAACGCTAATTCGTAGCTCAATGGAAGCTGCTCGGAAAACCATGGGGGTATGTTTGGTTTTTCCCCCGCTGCCGGCAAAACAAAACAATCTGCAGCACTGGACCTTTGGAATTTGTAGACCTTCCCGCCCAATACAAAAACATCCCCTTTTTTCAGTTTTTCAAGGAACTCCTCTTCTATGTTCCCTATTTTTCTCTTTGTACCCCAGATATAAACATTTATTGCAACTTCATCCGGTATGGTACCAATGTTTGTATAATATATGAGTCTTGTAAGCCTCCCTCTTTTTCCGAATTTGTTTGAGCTGCTGTCAAACCAGATTTTTCCATAAACTGACCTTTCACGCAGTGGAACATATTCACCTGCAAGGTATTTTATAAGACCCAGAAAATCCCTTTTATCTAGATTTCTGAAAGGATACGACCGCTTTATAAGTGAATATGCTTCATCAATACCCCATATTCTGTTCAAAGCCATGCCGACTATGTGCTGTGCCAATACATCCAAGGGATTTTCAGGCATTGTGAATGAATCCAATTTTCTCCTTAAACCATCGTAAAGCATAACTGTGCATTCCACTAAGTCATCCCTATTGTTTATTATCAAATCACCGTTTGCAGTATCCTTGAAACCATGTCCGCTCCTTCCAATTCTTTGCAGTGCTCTTGTTATGCTTTTTGGGGAGTTTATCTGTATAACGTTGTCTATGCTGCCTATGTCAATACCAAGCTCCAAACTTGTGGAGGAGACCACGCATTTTAGCTTTCCATTCTTTAACTTCTCTTCAACAGAGAACCTTTCATCTCTGGAAAGGGAGCCATGGTGTGCTGATACTTCCTCATCGGTATATCCAAATCTTCTCTTAAGATTAAAAACCAGCCTTTCCGTACCGCTTCTTGTGTTTGTGAATATGAGCGTAGTCCTATTCTTTTTTATTATATTGTTGATTATCTCGTACATCGATTCATCTATTTCGGATTCGTTTGAATATATAAGATCTTTAACTGGAGAGATTACTTTGGCGTTTATCTTCTTGCTCCAGGATGCATCAACTACAACGCAGCTTCTTTTTGCGCCTACAAGAAAGCTTGCCGCCCTGTCCAATGGGTATATTGTCGCACTTAACCCTATTCGTACAAAATCATGCTTTATTGAATCTGCCAGCCTTTCCAATGAAATTGAAAGATGAGAACCCCTCTTACTGTTTGCAAGTTCATGCAGTTCATCTACTATCACATACTCCAAATTTACAAATTTCTGGATGAATTTCGGTGAATTCAACATTATTGCAAGAGATTCTGGAGTGGTAACGAATATGTTTGGAGGATGGACAAACTGCTTCCTGCGTTCATTTTGAGGTGTATCCCCTGTCCTAACGCCTATTGTTATATTTCTTTTATCAATTAATTCCGAACTTTTGTATAGGTCTTCGATCGGTAGAATAATGTTTTTGTATATGTCGTTGTTCAATGCCCTTAAAGGGGAAATGTAAAGGCACTTTATTTCATCATTTAGCTTATTATCAAATGAAAGATTTACCAAGTTGTTTATTATTGGTATAAACGCAGATAGTGTTTTGCCACTTCCGGTAGGCGCAGTTATAAGCACATTTTTTCTATCGCTTATTACCTTAAAAGAAAACTTCTGCGGCGGGGTCAACTCTTTAAACTTGGAGATAAACCATTTTCTCACGATCGGATTCAAGGCAGCAAGGCTCTTCTCATCAGAGTATTGCTTGCTAAGTATTTTTATCATCCTTTTTATAGATAATTACAGTATTTAATTTTAATTGCTGGCTCATTTACTGCATTTGAATATTAGGGTAGGTGCAATCTTATTTACTAATGCCCTTCTGTAACCCACGCCCCATATTTTATCTCCTTTGTCAAAAGGCTCAATTACTCTTTCAAGCTTTAAACCAGAGTCTAGTATAAGATTCACAATATCACTCACTTTTCTGTCGTAATGGGCAAAGTAATGAATGCTCTTATCCGGCCATATCTCCTTTTTAATTTTCAGACCGGAATCAAAGTAGCTTTCCTTTATTTTCATATCTTTTGGATCAATAAGCAAATAAAACGGATGCTCTATACTAAAAACGAAAATGCCATCCTTTGCCAGTAAATCTCTAACGCTTTTCAGCAGATAACCAAGATCTTTACAGTACTGCAAAGCCATTGCAGATATTACAACATCAAATTTCCTGGGTTTTAACTCATTTATGCGAGAAAAAGGAAGCTCGAGAAATTCAACTTTTACCCCCTCTTTTTTTGCGTTCTCTCTTGCAAATCCTAGCTGTTTATTTGATATGTCTATCCCTGTGCATACCGCCCCTTTCTTTGCCAGAGCTATTGATACCTGCCCGCCGCCGCACCCAAGCTCTAGAACATGTTTGCCCCTTATCTTTCCAATTAACTTTAATTTTTCTTCACTGGAACCAAAAGGGCCGTATTGAACAGTTGTCATCTTATCTGCGGAAATTTCTTTTTGGTAATACTCAGAAGCAGAATCCCACCATTCTTTTATAATTTCTTCGCTATTTTTCCTATACATAGTGTATTTATACCAAAAGATCAATATAAAACTGTAAATAGATATGTTTGATTCGATGAATTTAAAAAAAGAGATATTAACTGCATTGCATGAAATGAAGTTTGAAGAACCCACTGAAGTGCAAAAACAGGCCATTCCTCTGGAACTGGAAGGCAAAGATGTAGTTGTAAAATCCAAAACTGGGAGTGGAAAAACCGCTGCTTTTGTTATACCCATATTAAATAGCCTTGAAAAGAGCGAAAAAGAGGCTGCGATGATAATAACGCCCACTAGAGAGCTTGCACTTCAAGTAACAGATGTTGTAAGGGATATTGGAAAGCACCTTCAGCTAAAGGCAGTTACAATTTATGGCGGGGCTTCGATAAATTACCAGATAAGGGAGATAAGAAACGGAGCAAACATAATAATAGGAACTCCTGGTAGAATAATAGACCTAATGAAAAGGGGCGAGCTGATTACCAACTCAATAAGATTCCTTGTTTTGGATGAGGTAGACATCATGCTTGATATGGGATTCATAGACGACATTAAATACATACTATCAAAATTACCCAAGAAAAGACAGACCATGTTCTTTTCTGCCACTATCCCCGAGGAGATAAAACACATAACCCTAAACTACACTAACAATCCAATAAATGTCAATATAGACGCGGGAGAAGTAACAGTAAGCACAATACAGCATTTCTATTCCATTGCAAATGGCAGCGACAAATTTGCAACATTGCTTGCATATCTAGATGAGAAAAAACCGGAAAAAGCGATAATATTCTGTAAGACTCAGCGAAATGCGGAAAGGATCCATTCTATGATGCAGAGCATGGACATAAAGGCGGTTTTGATGCATGGGGGTTTAAGCCAAAACAGAAGGGAACATTCTCTGAATATGTTTAAAGAGAATACAAACATGCTAATAGCGACAAATGTGGCTGCAAGAGGGCTAGACATAGATAATGTTTCCGACATAATAAATTTTGACGCCGAGACCGATCCAAAAGCATATGTTCACAGAGTAGGTAGAAGCGCAAGGATGGGAAAAAGTGGAAGGGCATTTACAATATTCACTCCTTCAGAAAAATACTTAGTTTATGAGATAGAAAACTACGCTAAGATAAAACTTTCTTACATAGAATTTAATCTTTCTACCTATAGAGAAAAGATAAATGAACTTTACAAAGGAGATTCTAGGCACGAGGTTGAAAGCGCATTACGAAGAAGTAATTTTAACCCAAATAGAGATTTCAGCAGAAACAAACCATATAGGAAGGAATTCAGAACTAATAATGATAGGCATTATTCTGGATTCAAAAAAAATAGATTCAAACGCAATTATTTTAAGGAAGATTAAGCATTTTATATTCTAACAGTAGACTAACAAGTAATGTTTGAACAGAAGGATTAATAAATCCGCTTTTTGTATTATAATAATGATATTTAAAAGAAAAGAAAAACCAAAAGTGGATGATGACATTCTTTTAAGAGCAAATATCGCACAGGGAATAAAGATTCTTTATCTAGACAGAAAGCGGCTTTTTTATCCTGAAAATAATCATTATGACAAGTTAAAGGACACATTTACACATATAACCAAAAACATAAAAGATTTAGAGGAAAGGAAGCCAAGGATGCTTATAATGACAAATAATGGATTTCAGTATGAGGTGCTTGACAGCAAGATGGTTGATACATTGCAAAGTTACTTTGAATTTCTGCTTCTCCTCCCTCCCCCTAACTCAATATTCACAAAATGGAAAAAATCCGTAGAGGTAGGCAAAATGCACATACCCACGCTTTCTTACATGCTGCATTCCATTCTTACGTATAAATTACCGGATTATTGGAAAGATAAGATGGATGAGTATACGGACATAGCCGGTGCGATAATAGAAGTAATGAACAAAAGCTCCAGTAACGAAAAACTGGTAAATCTTACAAAAGGAGCAGAAAAGAAAATAGCTAATGAAGTAGACAAGGAAAGAGAAAAAATTTACAAGAAAAAAATACTTGAATGGATAAGGCTAAATCTAATAATATAAAGGAGTCATTAAGCTTTAAAAATTAAAACACTGCCTTTTCAATTTTAAAATCAAATAAAAAATCACTTTTTAGACTTGCCCTTGTTAGGCATAACTAATTTTGGAACCCCATGCACGTGCTTGTAGGAGGCTATTGCTATCTCTTCCAATGTCAAGCCCTTTGTCTCTGGTGTGAAGAATACTGTGAAGAAGAATACAAATAACATCAATGCTAGTAGTATAAAGAAGAACCCTGATTTACCTATTGTAAGCGTCAAGTAAGGAAACAGAAAAGCCGATGCGAATGATGCAATTCTAGTTATTCCGGTAGCGCTACCCATTGATGAAGACCTTAATTTTGTAGGCAAAAGCTCTATTGCATACAAACCCATTGTATTTCCTGGTCCTAAATTACCAAGTCCGTAATCGAATATGAATGCTATTATACCTATAGTTATGGCAATTGAAGCCGCTGCTGTCGCAGCTATGAAGAATAAAAGCATGGCTACGGCCATTCCTGCAAAGCCCAATGCCTGCAATGGCCTTCTTCCGATCTTGTCATTAAGCATCACTGCACCGAACGCTCCCAAGAAGCCTATCGGCATGTAAAATATAAATGAATACAAAAGAGATGTTGAACCGGCTACCCCCAGCCCTTTCAGTATTAATGGTGAATACAAACCTATCCCATAGCCAGCTAAATCGTATATTATCCACTGAGTCCAGACAACTGCAGTTCTTTTACCGTATTCCCCTTTGAATAGTGCTGCAAATGAACCTGCCGCAATGTTTGCTTCTTTCTGTCTTTCAGACAGTATGGCTTTAATATCCTGCGGTGTCATTCCAATCTTTTGAGCTACAGTCTTTACGTTCTTATCATTTGCCTTTCCTTCATCTATTAACTTCCATCTTGCTGATTCAGGCATTCTTGTCCTAAGTATTACAGTTATGATAGCAGGTATTGAACCTAAACCTAAAACCCATCTCCAGCTTGTTAATGGATCATGTAAGAAGAATACGTAGCCTAAAATGAATGAAACGGCTGCTCCTATGCTCCAGAATGTCCATACCCAACCGTAACCTGCTCCTCTTTTCTTGTTAGGGTACATCTCTGTAGTGTAAACTGGGCTTAATGCATAGTCTGCTCCTACTCCCCAGCCAACGAAAAACCTGAAGATTATCATTTCTGTTATATTTGTTGATAATGCTGATAATATTGCAAAAACCGCAAAGAAGATAAGGTCTAAAATATAAAGATATCTCCTACCGATTCTATCTGCGTAATGACCAAAGAGAACTGCCCCTACAAACGCTCCAAGCAAAGCTGCGCCTGAAACTAGTGACTCTGTAAGTGCAGAATACTGAAAGATTTTATAGGTTACTAAGACCAATGTGAAAACTGATATTACGCTAAGATCATAACCGTCAAGAAAATAACCCATCGCTGAAAGAGTAGTTATTACAGAACGTCTCGGTACATGAACGTTTTCAGCGTTACTTTGCATATTAAAATCTAATTTTTGTTATATTTAAAGCTTTTGTTCCAATTCCTTGATCTTTTCACTGCATCAACCCATTTACTATATATCAAATTATAGATTTTACTGTCCACTTTTGGATAAAAATACCTGCCAGACCTATTTAAATTTTTTATGCTGTTGAAGTTCCATATGCCAGAGGATATTCCTGCCGATAGCGCTGCGCCAAATGCGCTTTCTTCCACTAAATCCGACCTATATATCCGTTTTTCAAGCAGATTCGCCTGCAACTGCATTATGTAATCATTGCTTGCAACCCCGCCATCGACATTTATTTTATCATTTAAGTTTTCCATTCTTTTTATTATATCAACAACCTGCAGGCATATTGAGTATGCTGCGGCTTTTATGAAATCAAGCCTGTTGGATTTCCTTGTCAGCCCTATGATTATGCCTCTTGCAGATTCATCCCAGTACGGGGAGAACAACCCGCTGAATGCAGGCACTAAGAAAAGATTTATATCCAGACCAGAAGCTATTGCATCTTTAATCTCTGAGAAGGATTTCATTACACCTAATTCTTCCAGCCAATCAAATATTTCTCCTGATATTGGTACTGAGCCTTCCAATGCGTAATTGCAGTCATTTTTGCTGGCACCGTAAGCGCAGGTTGTCAAAAGTCCTTTTTGCCTCTTTATTTTTCTGCCAGTGTTTTGAAGTATGAAGCTGCCTGTTCCATACGTAACCTTTATATCAGAATCGGAAATCGCTCTTTCCCCAAGCAGAGCTGCCTGCTGGTCTCCTAGCACCCCTGTTATTCTAACGCCCTTAAAATTACTATAATTAATGGTTCCAAATCCTTCGTTATTTATGGAAGGTTTTATTTCTGGCAGTATGTCTTCAGGTATCCTGAAAATTTCCAGCATATCCGAATCCCATTCCTTTGTTCTTAAATTCATCAACAACGTTCTTGATGCATTTGTATAGTCTGTTAAATGCCTTTTTTCACTAGTTAATTTCCATATAAGCCAGCTGTCGATATTGCCTGCTAATACGCGCTTTTCTGCTAATAGTCTCTTTATTTTATCAGAGTTATCAATTAACCACTTTATCTTGGAAGCAGAGAAATAAGCGCTCATTTTTAGACCAGTTTTTTGCTCTATTTCTTTTTCATTGCGATTATCCTTAATCTTTTTTATTATGTCTTGAGTACGCAAATCCTGCCACACTATTGCATTGCTTAACGGCATTCCAGTTTTCTTATCCCACAGTACTGTAGTTTCCCTTTGATTGCTTATTCCTACTGCAGTGATATCTTTAGCTTCTAGCTTTGCTGAATTAATGGCAGAGCTTAAAACAAATTTGACATTGCTTAGTATTTCCAAAGGATCATGCTCTACCCAGCCTTCCTTTGGCAGGATTTGCCTGTGTCTTTTATATGCTTTGCTGATAACCTTTCCGTTTATGTCAAATATTAAACATTTCGTGCCAGTCGTTCCTTGATCTACTGCTGCGACATATTTATCATTTTGCATACTTTTTAAGTGTACGCAGTACAAGTCTTGGATCGTTTGAAGTTATGCTGTCTACTTTTAAATCTATTGCCCTTTTTATGTCCTCAACGGTATCTACTGTCCAAGCAGCAACTTCAAAGCCATTTTTCCTTGCAATTTCTATGTCATCTTGATAAATTAAGTTAAATGCCGGCTGCAAAAAATTTATTTTAAGATTTTTAGCTATATCTATAAACCAAGAGGATTTACCTGTGTAAAGTAAACCGGTTCTAATTGTTTTGTCCAATTTTCTTACGATTTCCAAAGAATCGAAGTCAAACGATATTATTTGAACGTTTTTCTTCAGATTAAACTCGTCTATTAAATCCAACATCTTTTCTTCTATCCCCGGATAAACCTTTGAACTTTGTTTTATTTCCAGATAATAGTTTATTCTTCCCAATCCTTCAAAAACTTCCCTTAATGTAGAAACTCTTGTTCCTTTCCATTTCTTACCGAACTTGAAGCCTGCATCAAGCTTTTTAATCTCTTCAAGAGTGTGCGAATGAATCAAGCCTTTACCATTGGTTGTTCTATCTAAAGTTTCGTCATGCATTACGATTAATTCTCCGTCTTTGCTTGTGTGCAGATCCATCTCTACACCGTAAACTCCCAGTTTTTTAGCAATTTTAAACGAAGGCAATGTATTCTCAGGAGCTTCTATTGCTGCTCCCCTGTGTCCATAAACTAATGGCAGTTCCATTTAAATTCTACTACTTTAAAGAATTTAACGCTATCTAACTGTAATTAAAAACAAAAAACTACTTCTTTTTATTTTTTGCCTTTAGAAATGCTATATAGTTTAGAAAAGATTTTGGATGATCTATGCTTGTAAATGTTACGAAAAAACCCGCAAGCGCAATAAGGGAAACGGAGCTAAGAAGTTCCCATATGACCAATGGACTCATAAAAAAGCTAGCTATAAATGCAAATATGAACCCTATTGACAAGGACATGCCCGCTAACACTAAAAACAAAAATGCTATTATGTATCTTTTGGGGTTATTGAACATATAACTACCAAAAAATTTGTTCGCTTCATCTCTGGAACCATACCTATATGCAGAACGCATAAAATAAATAAAACCTAAAGTTGATATCAGTATCACTGTACCAGTTAAAATTCCGACTATGCCAAGAATTCCATTCTCTATCATATGAATCTTTTAAACCTCGTGTACCAAAAATGCATGTCCAGTATAATAAATACCGCAGTAACTATTGCAAAAATAAACCCAAAAAAGAATGTAGAATACTGCAAAGCTGTTGTTGGATTAAACCCGCCATCAATGAAGTCCAAAAAAGCCATTAAACCAGTAAGGAATGCAAATAAACCAGCAAATACAAAATAGGGAGTTCTTATCCTCTCCGGGTTTAGAAGATAGCTTAGCAGAGGTGCTCTGTCTTTTTTATGTTTTATCAACGCTCTCGATATTATTAGACTGTAGTAAACTGCAAAAACCCCAAGTATGCTAAGTAACCCAAAAATTATTTCTTCCGTTGTTTTAATATATAACATCAAATCACCAGGTAATACACAATTAAGGTTATAACCATTGTAAGCATTGCGGCAGATATAAATGAGTATGTTATTAAGGTGAGCGCTTTCTTTAAGTCAATTCTGTGTGATTTCTTGTCCTTTATTGAGCCTTTTTTAGTATCAGAAAATACATAAATGCCTGCGATGGCATTTGCAACACAAAACTTTTTGTATCCCTGATAAAAACCTATAAACCCCAAAAACAGGGGGAATATCAATATTATAAAGAGTAAGTAACCTACCCTAAAAAATGAAAGAAAGACAAAAAGTATTGCAGCAACAATGAATCCTAAAAACCCTGCCAGGTACCTTTTCCGGATTTCCTTGGGCCCTATATTGCACTTTCCTGGAGAATATTCTTTTATTTCAGCGTTTATCATAGTAATAACAGGGTTTGGAGATTAATAAACTGCATTATGTGCATAAATAAGAATGGTGCCTAGCAAAGAAACAATTTAAATAAAAAGAAATAAAAAATTCACAGATTCTTTATTTGATTGTAAAGAGCATCAATTGAATGCACTTTTTCATTTGGTCTGTACTGCCCTTCTTTTTTTGCAGCCTGATCATTAATTATCCAAATGGAGTCTATCCCACTTTCATTGGCCATTTTTATGTCTGTATTTATTCTATCTCCCACTATCAGCATTTTATCTCTTTTAATTTTATATTTTTGGGTAATGTAATCTACGGTAGACTTAAATGGCTTCCCAAACATGTAATCTGGTTCCCTTTTCACGGCCCGTGTTATAAGGTTTATTATCAAGCCAGCGTCGGGTATCTCCTTTCCTCCCTTGTAAGGACACAAAGGGTCATTATGCGTAAGTAGAAACTTGACTCCCTTATTTATGTGATCTATATTCCTCATCAATTTTTCATAGTTTAAATTTACATCAAATCCAACTATTACTATTTCGGGTTTTTCTTTATCAAATACAAATCCCTTTGACACAAGTTCCCTTAAGAAATCATTTGAGATTACGCCATCAAACCTTTTGATATTCTTTTTAATTAAAAAATCTTCTACTAAATCGTTTGGAAGGAGAAGCTGCTCCTCCTTTAGTTTGATTTTGAACATCTTATCCAGAAACATTAACCTTTTCTTCTTGCTCTCTGAATCATTGTTGCTTAGAATTATGAATTTCTTTTTAAGCTGAATTAACTTTCTCAAAAAAGCAGAAGAAGATAAAAATGGTTTATCCCAAAGGTATAAGGTTCCGTCTCCGTCCAAAAGGAAAAGCTCCTTGCTTTTTATAAGCTCCTTTAAGTCATTGTCCATCTATTTTAATACCTCAACCCATACTTTTATAATTATCCTAATTACCACTGCTCTTCTTTATAAGAAAGACTGGAACCGCAATTGCAAGTGAGACCGCGCCAAATAAAAACAGTATAAGCATTGATGACCAAACTGAACCAATCGAAGCATTGAAGACAACTACCTGCCTGAAAGCCTGAACTCCATAAGTCAACGGCAGGAACCTCGCTATGTCTGCTACAACTGCTGGTAATTCCTGCAGTGGATAAAGAACTCCGCTCAAAAACAGCATTGGAAAGAAAACTAGATTTAGCAAAAGCTGAGAGGTTTCCTGGTCTTTTGTCAATGCGGTTACTAAAAGCCCTAAACCTAGAAAACCGAATATCCCTAGAATCAATATGGCTGCAGTAAGTAGGATATTACCATTAAAACTCATATGGAAAAGAAGAATTACAAGAATAACAACCACAGCAGACTGTATTAGGCTTCTTACCAACTGTGAAAGCATCTTTCCAGTAAGGAAGGAACCGGTTCTTATCGGAGAAAGCATTACAGCCGTTATAGTTCCATCTTCCTTTTCCCTGCTTAATGCTGAACCTAAAGCAGTTAAACCTGCCATCATGCTTAGCAGCATTATTAAGCCAGGGCCGATAAAATCAAAGTAATTCCCGGAAAGTATTGGAACAGAGCTTACAACTACTGGGGAAATTACAAACTGTGGGTTTATCTTTGGTAGAGCAACAAGCTCTGAATTCAATTTAGAAACTGTACCATTGATGATTTCTGCAGAAAGAACGGTTGACGCTACTGATACCTTAGCATTTATGTATTCCTCTAGCGTAGGAGAAGTTGGGTTTGTTACCAGCTTTAATTGAGTAGGCTGATCAGAGAGACTTACGCTTGTGAAATTCTTTGGGAAGTACAATATTGAATCAATAGTTCCGGCCCTTAAAGCGGATTCTGCAGAAGCCAACGAAGAATAATTGCTAAAGGTAATGCTGGAATTGTATTTTACAAGGGATATGAAGGAATTACTTAAGTAAATTGTCTGTCCATTCAAAGTAAACCCGCTGTCGTTGTTTACTATGCCTATGTGAACGCCATTAAAGCTAGATGTCGAAGGAAACATAAAACCAAACAACATTATTATAAGTACTGGAAAGACAAACATCATTATAAGTCTAAAAGGTGTCCTGTAAAGCTCTATCAGATCTCTTTTAGCTACAATAAATGCATCATTTAAGGCTTTGAATACCATCACATGCCTCTCCTTGGAGCTAGGCTCATCTTTTCAGTCTCATCTCTCAATTCAGCACCTGCGTAGTGTATGAAAACATTCTCTAAGGTTGCATTTTTGCCCAATTTTTTCTTTAAATTTCTAGGAGTATCACAGACCATTAAATTTCCGTGATCTATCAATGCAACCCTGTCGGAAAGCTCGTCAGCATCCTGCATTATATGTGTTGTAAGTATTATTGTGCTTCCTTTCTTGTTTATGTCCCTTATTTTTTTCTTTATGAACGAAACTGTTATTGGATCTAAACCAACCGTAGGTTCATCCAAAAAGAATACCTTGGGTTCATTTAACAGCACTCTAACTAAATCCAATCTCCTTTTCATACCCAAAGAAAAGGTGCCTACGGGTCTTTTTCTGAATTTAGACAGCTGGAACTCTTCTAAACCCTTGTTTATCCTCTGTTCAAGATCCTTCTTGTTTATTCCGTATAATCTTCCAAAAAACATTAAGTTCTCCTCTGCAGTAAGCGGCGGATACATAGTTACTTTTTCTGTTATGACTCCTATAGACTTCCTAACTTCCAATGCGTCTTTCATTACGTCATGTCCAAGTACATATGCATGTCCGCTTGTCGGCTTTATCAAAGTGGTAAGCATGCTTATCAAAGTGGTTTTTCCTGCTCCATTTGGGCCTAAAATACCGAATATTTCACCATCTTTTACCTTCAAGCTTATTGCATTATCTGCGGTAAAATCCCCGAATTTCTTTGTCAATTTATCCGCAACTATGGAGTATTCCATTTTAGTTTACTTCAGCAAACTATGCAGCCTATCATCTATCTTTTTTAATGTTTTCTTGTTTTCCTTGCTGAGAAGCTTTTCCTTTTCTGATATAAACTCAGATAGATTATCTAAAGTCTCTATGGTCTCATCTATGCTCGTTCCCTCGTCCTTGTTCATAAATGAAGAAGCAGATCTCCATGGGAACCAGGAACTGTCTAGATACTCCTTCCCTTTATCAGTAATCGAGTAGTATTTTTTGTTGTCATTCTGTTCTACTTTCACAAAACCGCTTTCTGACAGATATTTTAATATAGAGTATATACTTCCCGGAGAAGGCCTCCAGAAACCGAAGCTCATTTCGTATATCTTGTCTATCATCTGTGCACCAGTCATTTTTTCCTTTGAGACTAACATAAGTATCCAGTACTTTATTCCAAATCCACGAGTTATCCCATGCATTGAGTGTGCAAGTTTATGTACCATATTCGGGTCTATATTGAATCCGAAGTTTATTTCATTAAAGTCATCTTCTTTATTTTTCATATTTTTCACCTCTTAATATCGTTTTGCGATATCTATTAAAGATAGATTTTATATTTAAATACTTTTCTATTACAACATAAAAAATTTTATATACTATAACTGTGTTATAATTATCGGTGATTTTATGGCAAACTACGATGATCAGTATGAAGTACAAAAACTAAATTATAAATCTTTAGAAGGGTTTTCTGAGAAACAAATAAGTTTCCACCATGATGTGCACTACGCAGGCTATGTAAAGAAAAGAAATGAAGTACACAACAAGCTTAAAACAGTTGATAAAGCCGCCGCAAATGCAAATTACAGCGAGTTTAGATCGTTAAAGAAAGAAGAAACATTCAATGCAAGCGGACAGCTGCTTCATGAACTTTATTTCGAAATGTTCGGAGGAGACGGCAAGTATTCGGAGGATATGCCACTTATAAAAAAGATAAATGAGGACTTCGGAAGCTTTGAAAATTTTAAGCTCGATATGATGGCGACTGCGAAGGCAGCCAGAGGGTGGGCTATACTTGCAATAGACCCTACTGACAATAAACTTAGAACATTTTTAGCAGACGTACATAACGACGGAGCAGTGTGGGGTTCAATACCCATAATAGCTTTAGATGTTTATGAACACGCATTTTATGTTGATTATGGGCCAGACAAAGCAAAATACCTAGAGCCATTCTTCAATAATTTGGACTGGAAAAAACTGAATGAAAGATTTGTAAAATTCCAGGATGTTTACAAAAAGCAGTAATCTCTTTGTGTTTTACTGCTTAAGTTCGTGTATCTTATAAGATAAGCCAAAAGAATACTGATTTGAAAGGTTGATAAGCTTGTTTTTTAATTCGTATTTGTTTGATATGGTGTAAAAATGAAGGTCAATCGCAACAGTTTCTGGATTAAAAACCTCATAGCTTGAAGAGTAAACCAATGAATCTGTCTCTAAATGACTTTTGAGATCGTTAGCCCTTGAAAAAACATCCAAATTCGGCTTTCCAAACAACGTTAAACTGCAATCAAAGAGCAGCTCTTCCAATCGTTCATTCTCTTGATTTTTTACCATTGTTCTGCTTAAAAAGAATTTTGTACACATGAGCTACGGTATAACCGTATATTCCGGTTTTAACTTGTCTTTTATCGTTGAAATCTATATTAAAATTGCTGTATTCGACTTTTTTAAGGCCTTTTTCGAAAATAGAGCGCATATAATCTTTGGTAACGTCCTTCATTTCTTCAGTGTTTAAAATATAAGAATAATCCAATACGCTTTTATAACCGTTTTCAATAATATACGAAAGCTCATCTAAAATCTTAGAATATTGTATGCCGAATACCTTCTTTGATATTTCCTCAGTAGAAATATTACAAAGCTCCTCTAAAGCATGCCTATATTTGCTGTTAATTCCCTGCTCTATATCTGTCTTTTTGTTTTGCATAGCGTTCTATTAGATAAACAATGTTATTAATACTTTTTCTTTATTTTCTTTATAATATAGGTTTTACGTTACTGCCCTCTCCTTTATTAACGGAATAATTAATCGAATTGAACATATCCATGAAGTCAGTAAACTCTATGGCCCTGCCGTAAAATGCTATTGCAATGCTTGCTTTGTCCTTTAAAGAGAAAAGATTAAAATCAGTGTACACCTTTGGGTCCTGTCCAATTTTTAAAGTCTTCTTGTAAAGCAAGGCCTTTGCCTTCCTGGGATCCATGTCCTTTTTGAAATCATACGAAAAAAGATGCGCATAATTTATATTTACAGAATGAGTGTAATCAAGCTTTGGCAATCTGCTTGAAAGATCTACTTCATCTTTCAATATTTTGTTCCTTGTTTTTATGATACTAGCATACTTTTCTCCCCACACATTGCTTGCGCAGATATCATTACTGGAATCCAATACACTGTATACTGCTTCCAGCTCATAGCCCTTCATTTCCTGAAGTTCTCTATAGCTGTCGCTTACAGTAACGATCAATTTCTTTTCAAGAGAATTGAAATGGTTTACATAGCTGGAAAAATAGGGGAGATTTTTCTTGTTTATTACATTTTTGTATAAGCTTTTATCTCCTCTTTTTGCATAAAAGTTGAGTAATGCTTCTGTTATTATTGGTCCTGTATCAAGCAGCAATTTATACAGATTAGAACCTTCATTTATACCTTCATAGGTTTCAATACACTTGGGTTCTCTTTTAGGGAATAAAACCTTCATATATGGTTATCTTATCCTGAATCCGGGATAAAGCGATTTGTATTTTTCAGTATACTTGTTAATTAGTATGTTCTGTTTAAATTCTGCCCATTTTATGCTACGATTTATCGATTTGACCCTGTGCTCATCGGATGCAAAGAAATGTGATTTAACGTCCTGTTTATTGATTGGATTTAAAAACCCCACCTTTGCTTTCTTATCCTCATCCCAGTAAATGATTATATTTTCAAGGTAGAGATTATTGTGTGATAAGCCATTCTGATTTATGTATTTTACAGTATCATTTATCTGCTTCTTTATTTCCTTAAGTTCTTCCATTCTATCCTTGTAAACGTCTATTCTTGCAGCGTATTCCTTAAGGTACCTTTCACCATATGAAAGCCGTTTAATACCCTTCTTAAGTATAAAATTATTAAGTTCATCCCTTGGGATCAGATCCTGAAGAGAAGTTACTCTACTTATTTTCTCAGCTATCAATTTTTCATCCCAGCTTCCGTAATTGCTTAGATAGTCTTGCAAAGAAACCGCCTTTGGTATGTAGTTTCTTTTTTCATTACCCTCAAAAGGCATAGTTATGTAACCTACTCTTTTGGCTGAATCATCTACAATCAATGCAACTGGTTTTGAAAAGTTTTCTGGTTTTGCTGCATAAAGGTCATTTAACAATTTGTACTGTCTTGCAAAATAATCGTCAAAAAAGCCAGTGTTATATAGATTATTAAACTGCAGGTATTCTCTGCTTTTTACGTTTGGAAAGGTATCTGCTATGTATCTTTCATTCACTACTAAGCCAAAATCACTGAAGTAATTTGAGTTCCTTACAAATTCCTTTTTTAAAGTAGGGTTGCCGTCTGCATCGTTTTTATACGGCAATGATTTCAGTAATTTTTCAATATCTGAGTATTTCTTAGTCATATGGTTATTTTAATCACTTTTTAATTGTAAACTATATACAAGTTATATTATAAATAATTAACTGTCATTAACATTTAACTGAAATGAGAAACACTTCTGTAATCAGATAACCTAATGCTAGTCGCTGCTATAATTTTTTTAAATGATTCGTTATCTAGATCCTTAATAATGTCATAATTCAAGTATACTTTGTAATTACCTGAATACAAATGTTTTATATACGCAGTAGGCACAATCTTTCCATTCAATTTTATGCCGAAGTACTCTCTTTCTTCATTTTCATTACTTCTTGTTCTGTATATCCCTGACATATAAAACAAAGGAATGCTGTCATTCATAAAACTGCTGTCATAGTCATAAGTGCTTCCACTCTTTATTATATAATCGCCTGATTTCCCTGGAAACATTGAACTTTCCTTTCTTTTTCTCACAAGATCAATTTTTATATTCTTGAAGTAATCCGATAGATCATTATATGGAAATTTCAAAATATTTTCTGGATCTTCATTTTTCAAATTATCTAAAATTAAATCCAGATTCTTTCTTACTTTATCAAGCCCTTTAAACACGTTATTTGTATTTTTCCTAAACATGCTCTTTAAAAGAAGACTAATCTTATAAAAGCATTTCTTTTTTTAACAAGTCCGCCGAGAATTCCCCTTTTGTGAGATAGGGGATGAAAGACGGTAAAAGTATAAAACATAAAAAGAGTAGATAAAATATGAGGAGTTATAAAAAATTTAGGTTGTATCCAAGCAAAGTCGTAGAAACGGAACTGAATATACAATTGGAATTATGCCAATGGACTTACAACAAATTATTAGAGGAACTGAACAAGGCAAAAGACGAAGGGAAAAAGCTAAAGAGATATGACACCCAAAAGCTTTTAGTAAAGCTGAAAGAAGACAAGCCTGAATTGAAAAACGTCTACTCAAAGACATTGCAGATGGTAAATCAGCAATTATGGAACAACATCCATACATTAGCAGGAAGAAAGAGGAAAGGCTACAAAATAGGAAAGCTAAGGTTCAAAAGTTATGACCATTTCAAATCAATATTCTACAATCAAAGCGGTTTTATCATAGGAAACAAGAAAATAATCCTTTCAAAAGTAGGAAAAGTAGAAGCGGAGTTTCACAGGGAAATAAAAGGCAATGTCAAGGGAATAATAATAAGCAAGAGGGCAGGCAAGTGGTATGCCTGCATCCAAGTTGAAAATCCGCATCAAGAAAAGAATCAGATAAAAGTTAAGCCAAATACCTCTGAAAAAGCAGTTGGTATAGACGTGGGAGTAACGCATTTCCTTGCTGACAGCAATTACAGGTTTGTGGAAAATCCTAGATTTCTGCAGAAGACGGCAGATAAGATAGCTTTGATTCAAAGGCAATTGGCAAGGAAAAAGAAAGGATCCAACAGAAGGAACAAAATAAAGCTAAGACTAAACAAAGCTTATGAGCACCTACAGAACCAAAGGAAGGATTTTGCACACAAATTATCCACAGAATACGTGAAAAACTATGGTTTTATCGCAGTTGAAAACCTAAATATCCAAGGTATGGCCAGAAATCACCATCTATCTAAAAGTATATATGATGCTGCCTGGAGCTTGTTTATTTCATATTTATCCTACAAGGCTGAAAGTGCTGGCAGGATTTTAGTAAAAGTAAATCCAAAAGACACTACACAAACTTGTAGTGTCTGCGAGGAGAAAAACATAGAGCATTTGGATTTATCGGTAAAGATATTCAAATGTCCATATTGTAAAATAGAAATAGACAGAGATATAAACGCAGCAAGAAATATAATCATAAAAGCGTTATTTGGTAGGGAACCTGCCAGTATGCTAGTGGAGAATAGACCTCTACTTCATAAACTGAAGCAAGTCAGTTCGTTGAAGCGAGAAGCTCCATGCGTAAGCTTGGAGTAGTTCACACCAAAATTAATCTAGTTCGTATTTTTTTGATATGATACTCGTAAGAGCAAAAAAGAAAAATGAAGTACCTAAAGCATAAACTAATATGCCCAATAAATCGGAATTATTTAAAGAATTAAATAACTGCAACAGATAACCTGCCAAAAAGATAAAATTCATTGCGAGGAATATTATGAAGACTGTAATGGAATTTTTGTCAAGCCTTATTAGTTGAACTGCTTTCAAAGGATTTTTATAAAATGCCGCCGTAAATCTTATCACAGACAAAGCTATCAGTACACCTATAAATGCAATAGCAATTGCTTCATAAAACCCGCTGTTCATCATAGATACCCCACAAAAACCTTAGACCAGCCAATTATAACGTAGCTGACCAACAGGTATGTAAAAGTTCCTAAAAGTTCTGCAGCCATTTTGATGGATTCGCTGTTAGTAACTGAACCAAAAGAATAGACCACAAAAACAATAATAAATAAAATAGAAGCAGATAAAAGAACCGAGAAGTTATTCTTTGAATCCTTCTCATTTAATGCCCATCTGACCAGAGGAGTTTTATCTTGCCGGTGTTTGTAAAGCACATAAATATTTATTGCACTTAGAATTGAGATGATTAAACCGTTCACTACTTCGAATACTACCCAGTAAAAATGAAAATCTTCGTATAATACCATAATCTATAAATCTAACATGAATATAAAAGTATTTTTGTTTTGTTTATTTTCAATAAAATTTAGCTACTCTAAATAGATAATTATTTAAATAGAATTGTTCAATAATAATCAATGAGAAAAAGCAGCAAAAAAGTGGGTTTGTTCGAAAGCAATTTGGTTCCAGTAATAGGGAAGCATGTTTTTGGTAATCTATACGATGTAGATGATTCTATTCTGAAAAACCTTGAATATCTTAAAGAATCGGTAATAGCTGCAGCAAACGCGGGTAACCTCCATATAATCGACATAATGGAAAGACAATTTAATACAATAAATTCTCCGGATATTGGAGGAGTATCAATAATAGCGTTAATAGTTGAAAGTCACATATCATTGCATACGTGGCCGGAAAGCAGGTATGCTACCGTTGACATATATTCCTGCGGAAACGAAAGCAACCCCGCACTTGCATTCGACTACATTGTTTCAATGATGAAGCCTAAAAGCTACAAAGTTTTCAGCGCAGACAGAAGCAACCCTTCAAGCGAAAATGAAGCTAAAGTATTTAATGACTTTTAAGATAAAGACATAAAGAGGAAAAACAAAGTAAGAGCAGTAAACAATACGATGTTACCGTATTCCCATATTAAAGTTGTGGGATTACTTAATGAAACAAATGTAGTTACCCCATAATTTATCGCTAAAACAACAGTAGTCAAGAAGAAGAACACGAATGCAAATTGCTTGTACTTTTTAATGTAAAATGAAGATAAAAACAAGGTTGGATTTTTATGCAGCTTCTTTCTTAACATTATTATAAACAACAGCATCAATGCTCCTAAAATCAATGAAATAATTCCGTATATAAAGTCAATATTCATACAAACCTCCTAAAAAGCTTGAACCAGCGAAATGATATGTATACAACAACAAACAACGCAGCTATCCCAAAAAGATAAGCAAGATAGAAGAAAACTTGATCAATGGTGTACAAAGAAGGATAATTGTTAAGTAGCTTTTGGATAAATGTGAATAACCCTGTTAAAAAAAGCATCGATGCAGGATAAATAAACATGTTTAACTCCTTTGTAGCTGAATCTTTATTTAGAAAGAAAGAAGTCAATGGTGCCTTGTCTTTTCTGTGCTTGAAAATGGCGAAGAAAGTTATGCCTGAAAAAACTGAACTGACTATTCCGCCTACAAAAAGCACAGCGAATATCACTGTGTAAGCTATGTTTAGCATAATATCTTTATTAATTGAGTTTATTTATAGTTTTACTTGGTGTTTATTCCTTTTTAAGAAACGCCAAAATCTCTTCTGCGTGCTTATCTGGGGAAACCTTCAGGTATACCTTCAGGATTTTGCCGTCTTCATCTAAGATAAATGTAACCCTTGAAGCGGTTCCTGTCAGAGATTTTATACCAAGCTTTGTGACGATTTTTTTATCAGAATCGCTTAATAATATAAATGGAATAGAATATTTACCTTTGAATTTTTTATGTGATTCGATGCTGTCAACGCTTATTCCAAACACTGGAATTCCCAAAGATTTAAAGGAATTGATATTGTCCCTAAAACTGCATGCCTCTTTTGTACATCCAGGAGTATCGTCCTTGGGGTAGAAATACACAACACTCTTTTTGCCCTTTAAATCAGACAAAGAAACTTCTTTTCCATCGTCTGCTTTAAGCCTAAAATCAGGAAACATCTCTCCTTCTTTGACTTCCATATACATATAAAGAAAAACGAGTATATAAGGATTATATGACGGAATTCATTTTACTTGATAAACAAAAGGCGGAAAAAGCAATAGAAATACTTGAAAGCAGTTACAGAAACGTAAAATACTACCTTAATTTCAACGGGCCGTTACAGCTTTTAGTTGCTGCAATACTATCTGCACAGACGAAGGATACGGTTGTGAATGAATTAACTCCTGAACTTTTCAAAAAATATAGAACAGTAAAGGATTTTTCAGAAGCGGATCCTCAGAAACTGTTAAGTTATGTAAAGAGAGTTAGCTTTGCAGAAAACAAAGTAAAGCACATAATAAGCTGCTGTAAGATAATAAGTGAAAAGTACGGTGGAAAAATACCAAATAAAATGGATGAGCTGCTTTCATTACCAGGAGTAGGCAGAAAAACGGCAAATACTATTTTGATAAATGCATTCAACATAGTGGAAGGCATTCCTGTAGACACTTGGGTAATAAAGCTTTCTTATAGGATAGGATTAAGCAAAAGCAATAAGCCGGATGAAATAGAAAATGACCTTAAAGGCATTGTTAACAAAAAATACTGGAAGAACTTTGCTTATGTACTAAAGGAACATGGCCATCGGATCTGCCAATCTACAAAGCCGAAATGCGAGATATGCCCTATAAAAGATCTGTGCCCTAAAAACGGAGTGTAGTACTAATCATTTTTCACTTAATAATACAGTGAATAATCCAAAATATATAATTTCATCATGCAAAAGAGAGAAAAAAAGCAAAAAGTATTTATGTAAGTTGTCTTCTATTATAGAGTGAGGGGATGAAAATATGTCAAGCATAGTTTTGGTAGGTGCAGCGGTTTTGTACTTATTGATACTTATAGCCATAATACTTAGAAACAATTCCCTTGCCTCAAAGGTTTGAGAATTCGAAAAACTGGCTGAGTATCATTTATTTGAATTTATTAAGGTCTGCTTTGATTTGTAAATTTTCCGGCGTATTTTGCCTTTCCTTTTAACTCTTCAAATACAATCTGACAGATTTTAGTGTAAGGCTTTATAGCCAGTGCTATTGGCGATAAATTGGCCATTTCCAATACTATTTTTCCAGAAGTGCCTGGCTGCATGAAACCGCTGCTTATGTGTGTTAATAAGCCTAGTCTTGCAAATCTTGACCTTCCGTCGATTCTAGCGGAAATGTTCTGCGGAAGTGATACCTTTTCTATTGTTATGGCATGAACAAGTTCTCCAGGCTGAATAAGAAAACTTTCGCCTTTTTTTATCTTTATTTCCTCTGTCAATTCCTTGTAGTCTGTTGAATCATCTACTACAACCATCTTATTTATCTTTTTGAAAACCCGAAAAACATAACCTAGTCTAAGATCAACTGAACCGGGGCCTACCTGTTTCCTGTCCAAAGGAGTTATCTTCAATTCCTTGGAATCTAGAAGCTTTATTATTTCATCATGTGATAATACGGCCATAATTAATTGAATGCTTCCATTTATTAAAAACATTTATTTTTAAGGGCTTTACGGTAGTATTCTGCCAAAGCTAATGGAAGGCATTATCCCTCTTGGAGGATAAGCTCTAGATAAAACCCATGTGTAATCGGAATACCCAGTTCCGCTATGAGGGCCTGCATACAATACCACATATGAGTTAGAGTATGGTATATTTGTAATTGTAGTCGAACCCATTTCTACATTGTTATGATATCCATACGCAGAGCCGTTTGAAAGCCACCATAAACCAAATATACCGCTGGTATAATCTGCTAAATTGGAATTTAAGTCCTCTTCCGTCCCTTGATATACTCCATAAACATTTCCGTGACCCCAATAAGGCTGATTATTTTCTTGTATACTTGAATCACTAACCGCTGTCACGTTATACTCTAAACCATCACCACCTTCATTAGAGCTCACATAAGTATTGTTTGCTTCAAGTATTCCAGGAGCAACTAAAAATTTGCTTTGGATTTGTGAGCCATTTATCATTTCAAGTCCGTTATTAACAACTAAATTTGAGGGAGAGCCACTAGTTATAGCCCATTTAGTCATATTCAAACTAGTTCCTTTAAAGTTATCATAGAAATTGAATACATTGGCTCCATTATCGTATTTACCGTACGTTGGAGAAAGCTGTGGAGCCTCCCCCGTTGTGTCATTATTTAATAAATTGGTGTCATTTGAAGCGAAACCTAATGCAATGTCAGTCAATGTTGCAGAAGCAGGTATTCCATTTGGCAATTTAATCCAGAAGATGGCATAGCTGGAAGTGTAGCTTTCAAGCCAACTGTCTATCAATGCTCCATTTGTTGTATTGAAAAACTCTACGTTCTGGAACTGGTGACCGCTGCTTAGATTTATGTACTGCTTGTAGCCTGAATACGAAAAGTTTACCATCTGCTGGAATGGCGCCGGGGTAGCAACAGACTGAGTATTAGTTATATTTATCGGCAGGTAATCACTTAGAGAAGAAGGCGAATGCAGATAAATGTCTCTTGTTATTGTAATAGAATCTGCAGTGTAATTCTGATTTCCACTAGTATTTAGAACTATTGTGTAATTACCTTCATAACTACTTAAATTTAACACTGTACTTTTATTTATGGTCTGATTAAAAATCCCATTTATATACAGTTTTGCATTTAATTGGTTCTCAATAGTAGATATTGATGCATTTACTATAAGGCTAGTTCCATTATATGAATAGTTTTTGTTAGGATTTGACACTAAATTAAGTATCGGAGCTGCTTTGTTTATTATGTTATAATAAGAAACATTCTTTATCCCTGTAGAATTAGAGCCTCCGATTACTTTTATTTTCCCTGCAGCAAAACGATTATAGTATGTTGAAATATTGCCGGATAAATTGGTTAATGATACTACTGAATTATTAATCTCCCTCCAAAGTTTAACATAGTGGTTATCAGACTCAACTGTAAAATTACTATATTTACCATAAATCATTGTAATATTATTGTTTGAAATACCGTTTATAAACAGAGTTATTGGTTTCGTAACTATTGTATTTAATTTAACAGAAGGCATAACTCCGTTTGGTGGATATGCACGAACATTAACCCAATAAACATATACGGGATTAGTATACTCATTAGTTAAAGATAAACCAATTGATGAGGAATATGCTGGAATAGTAGTTGTTATGGTTTGTCCTGAACTTCCTAATGTTGAATAGGTATTTGGATTATAAAATAAAATTTGCGTGTCCGTAGCAGCTATACTCCATATAACGGAAGTGTTTGCTAAAGAACTCCAAGAACCTATTTCATTTTGCGTTCCTGATGAGCCAGCATCTGTATTTGCATACCAATTTCCATTATCATATATCTGTTCGCCAAAAGATTGTGTAGATGAACCTCCAAAGTAAGTTGGATTTGAATTTGTAAATCCCCATCTAAACGTTGTATCAGTTGAGGGGCTATTTTCATAAACATCTGCAACTACAGACCCATCAAAACTTCCAGAACTTAAAGAGGTTTTAATCCAAGTTTGATGAGAAAGCCCCCCTGTTCCGCCGCCTGTTAAAGTTAATTTATTACTCACTATAATGTCTGAGGTAGAACCACTTGTTCCTGAACTACCAAAGCTACTCCACTTTGTAGTATTTAAACTAGTTCCCGCAAAATTATCGTAAAAATTAAATATATTAACACCATCATCGTATTCTGCATAAGTATCGGATAGCTGAGGTGCTTCGCCAGTACTATTGATATTGAACAGATTTGTATCATTTGATGCAAAGCCTATTGCCACGTCTTGTATAGTGGTATTTGCAGGTATGCCGTTTGGTAATTTGATCCAGAATATGGCGTACTTTGAAGTGTAGTTCTCAAGCCATGAATCTATTACCTTGCCAGTTGTAGTGTTAAAGAACTCAACGTTTTGGAAGGAATATTTGCCAGTCTGGTTTATGTATTTGCTGTTTAATGAGTTTATCGTTAAATTAATCATCTGTTGGAATGGCTGCTTAGTAGCAGAAGTTTGAGAGTTGGTGATATTCAACACTGCGTATTTGTAAATACTTTGAGGAGTAACTAGGCCGTGTTTTGAGAAATTTATAATTAAGTTACCAAATGAGATTGTATGCCCTGAAGAGGAATTTGGCACATAAATTCCATTAGATAAAGTTAAATTGCTTATGTTATAACTGTAATTTCCAAAATTATTGGAAAAAGATATTACACCGGAAGTCGAATAGCTTAACTTATTATCATAGTCAACACTCCAGTTAGTTCCACTTGGAAGCCCTTCCTCTGTAAATCGCTTATTACATAACCAATTTGAGATATTATTATATGTCCCTAAATCTCCAACGCCTTTAGAATAACAACTTATATTTGAACCTACGGAATAAGTATAAATTCCAAAATTGGAAGAGTTAAAGTTTACTCTTATAACATTTCCAGTTTTATTACTATCGTTTACTCCATCGTAATCAACCCACCAAGTATTACCTTTTGGCAATGCGCTTTCATTAAATGTAGTAGTACAATTCCAATTTGAAAAGAAGTAAGTCGTCCCTGCTTTTACTGTATCCTCTTCTGGTCTGCAATCTAAAGAAGTATTGGCATTCGCTGTAAAGCTTCCTGGGGAGGTTAGAAAATTAAAATTCAAGTCAGTTACTGTTGACTTATTTATTTTTACGGTTGGCATTACTCCGTTTGGAGGATAGGCACGAACGCGAAGCCAATTTGCTGTGAAGCCCCCAGTATCTGAACTAGAACCAGACGCAGCTTGGCCCAACATAACATATAAAGGGGTGGACAATGACACAGAAGTACTTGCTTCGGATGCTATCTCCGCGTCATTATAAACATAGTTTGGTATTATCTCCAGGAGTTCTGAACCTGTTGTTGTCCAGCTAATTCCTTCAATTAGTGGAGCATTATAAGCTGTCTTAGCATTGTCTGTAGACGTAGATGAAGTAGTCAATGTTTCTAGTTGCATATCGCCTGAATACATACCATAGGATTGACCATAACCCTCTTTGTATTCATATATTGGTTGACCACCCTCTATTTGGATATCTGTAGTTGCTAATTCTATTGTCGGCCTAGCATTGGAGCCACTTGCCACCCCTAATTCTAAAATACCTGCAGAAGCGACAGCAGACGTTGTTCCTATCGAAACATAATCACTATGGCCATTATTTGTAAAAGTGATTCCATTGTCCCAAGTGTATGTATCTCCAGAGGAGGTAAGCTCCTGCCAGCCCGCTGGCAATCCTGAACCTGCGAAGTTCTCATAATAATTAAACACATTTGCACCATCATCATACTCCGCATAAGTTGGAGAAAGCTGAGGAGCCTCGCCAGTGGTATTAGTGTTAAATAAATTAGTGTCATTATTCACAAACAGCATAGCTACATCCTTTATAGTAGTGTCT
>JAKACB010000064.1 GCA_021796445.1 Nanobdellota archaeon | reverse complement strand
TATCCAAAAAGACGTAAATAAGCTCGTTGATGTGGCCCACCAAAACAACCTTATTATAAAATTCATTGTAGAAGATGCTTATACTACAAAAGAAGAAAAGGAGAAACTTTATGAGATAGTATGCGGTTCAAAAGCTGATTTCATAAAGACAAGCACGGGATTTGCTGAATTGGAATATGCCTCTTCTATAGGCAATAAGATAGGTGCAGATCCGGAAAATGTAAGATTAATGGCCGAGACAATAAAAAGACTTGGATCAAAAATCGGAATAAAGGCTGCTGGAGGAATTCATTCATATCAGCAGGTTTTAGATCTTCTAAAAGCATCTGAAAAACAACTGGATCCAAAAGAATTTAGGTTGGGAATGAGCGGAACCAGAAAGTTATATGAAGAACTGGAAAAATTAAAAACAAACTAAAATGGAAATAAGCGGTGCTTTATCAGAAGTATTTGCTGTATTAAATGAAAAAAACCAGATAGATGAAGAAAGAACCTCTGAATATATTAAGTTCCTACTAAAAAATAATGTCAAGGCTTTATTTGTAGGAGGTATAGCCGCAGAGACCTTGTCTTTTTCTGAGAATCAAAGAGAGAACTGGTTAAAGGCAGTTAAATCTGCTGCCGGTGATACTCCTGTGATATTCCAGCTTAAACCATCAAATATTGAAGAAATAAAAAATCAGATAAAAATAGCTGAAGAAAATTCTGTAGACGTTATATCTTTAAGTCAGCCATATCCGATACCTTTGAGTGACAATGAAATCCTAGAGTATTTCAACAAGGTATGCAATTTAACCACTTTGCCTGTAATGGTTTACAATGAACCAACTATTGGAAAAACAATAAGTTTACAGACTTTAAATCTTATAATAAAGAACAATAAAAATGTCAATTTTTACAAAGACAGCACGCATAACATGATAGATCTTCATTCATTAATTATGCAAAACCCTTCACTTAATGTCTTAGCTGGTAGCGATGGATTGATATTTGATATAATGAATGCAGGAGGGAAAGGTGTAGTCTCATTGGTAATAAATCCTTTCCCAGAGCTTATAAATCAGGAAGTAGAAGCACTGCAGAAAAAACAATTGGACAAGGCTTTGGAATTGCAAAACAAAATCCTTAAAGCCAGGTCTATTCTTAAAGAGGGTGGTTTAACGGCTGGATATAGGTATGCAATGGAACTTAGGGGCATCAGTATAGGCAAAGCGCCTTTCCCATATTCAGATATTAATGAGGATTCAAAATCGAAAATAGAAAATAATCTCAGGAAAATTAACCTGCTTTAAAGGGATTTGTAATCCAATAAGATACTAAAACTCAGTAAGCATTCGTTTAGTTGATAATTTACTTGTTAGAAACTTAAATTAATCAGCTTCATTTTCGTAGTATTCTTTTAGAACTTCGTTTGAATTCTTTTTAATTTCCTGTTCTATTGTTTTTTCTTCTTCATCCATAGTTTTGTCTTAAAACATTCATTATATAAAAATTTAACAGAATTTAGATTTAATTTTTAAAAAAGAATTAAAAATTGATATCAGATATTTATTTGTTTAGGGAATACAGGCCACTTTCAGTACTATTACTTAAAGCAGTTATAAATGAAGTTCCATTCCAAATCATATTACTAGTAAAATCATTCTTTGTGTTAATACTTCCAGTTATGTTGGCCCATAAGTTCGTTGTTGGATTGTAAATCTCTAAAATATTTGAAAACCCGGAATTTAGAGATTTTGTAGGAGTAGTAGAATATAAACCAGAAATCAAGAAATACGCCCCATTCCAGCTAAGACTTAAGTTTGCCTGCGAGATGGTTTCGCCTGCAGGAATTGGTAAAATTAAATTACTTACACTTTTAAGGGTATTTCTAATACCATTACCATTATAAGACAGAAGACTCAAATTTAATACCTTATTCTGAGGAGGTGGATTAGTAGTATGTAAATAACCTAAAATATAATACTTTGTTCCATTATAAATCGGATTAGTGAAATTGTATCCTTTAAAACTGCTTAATTTGCTTGATAGATTTATAGTTGAGTTTTTATACAAATTGTAATAAAGCAAAACATCCACTTCATTACTAGTCTGCGATGATTTATAAGTAGGGGGAGGAGGCGGAGAAACAGAATTAGTGGTGAGAATAACCGATTTATTGTAGCCTGTAACCAAATAACCCTTGTTATTATAAGCTAAACCCACTGGATAGAAATCCGTGTAATTCTTGAAAAATGTTAAATTTATAAGATTTTTATTATATTGAACCAGACCTGTACTATCATTTTTAAATTTCACTAAAAATGTGAAACCATTACCGTTTGATACTGAAGAAAATACATTTGCTATACCTTTATTTTCGAATGTTGAGGTTAAATTAGTTTTTGTATGAGTTTTAACATTATAAATAAATACGAAATAGCTTGGATCAGTTTTATTGCCAACTATTGCAAGATTAGAGCCATTTTGTGCGATGCTTCTTATTGTTGAAGAGTTATAATTAAGCTTCATCGAAGTTATTTTAGATGGGATGAAATTCTCTTCATATGTATATGTATATTCAGCATTTAATTTGGATGAAAGATTTGAGATATTTTGATTCTTTAAAGCTAATTCTGATGAGAGATTTGCAAGTGATATGTTATCAGAAGCCAAAGAGCCTTTCAGCTTAGAAACTATTAAGGATAAATTTGAGATATTTTGATTCTTTAAAGCTAATTCTGATGAGAGATTTGCAAGTGATATGTTATCAGAAGCCAAAGAGCCTTTCAGCTTAGAAACTATTAAGGATAAATTTGAGATATTTTGATTCTTT
>JAKACB010000063.1 GCA_021796445.1 Nanobdellota archaeon | reverse complement strand
CAATGGAGCCGATCATTCAAAGTTTACCCCCGCCCACGTATTCTATCATTTTTATCCAAAGATAACTATCCCAAATAGCAAGGTTAAGGGAGCAGCAAAGATAGCTTCTTTGTGTCCGGTTGACATACTAGACGGGGAGAAAGACACATTGTCAGTAAAGAAAGGAAAGCTTAGTGATTGTATACTTTGCAAAGCATGTGAAGATTATGCTGGTTCCGATGTAATAAGCATTTCATCGCAGAATGATAAAATGATATTTGAAATTGAAAGCTGGGGCCAGTTAAGCGTAAAGGAAATACTTAATGAAGCCGTATCAACATTGGAAGAAGAAGTAAAAGAAATAGCGGAAAAAATTTAGATTTTGTAAATTACTGTTTTATCTATTAGATTAGTTAGAAAACCAAGCATTCTTTAGCGTTTTAATCCAAGCAGATTGAAACAATAGAAAATATAAATAGCAGAAGAAGTAAATTAATCAGAGAAGCAGGAACTATTTCAATCTTGGATAATCGCGTAAGCTGCTACAGTTTACGCAGATTTGACTAGTTCCTTAATGTCTTATGAAAGAATCTGTAAAAAGGAATGTATATATATTGTCTTTTTTTGTGGTTTTCCTGGTATTCATTGGCTTTGTTATTTTTCTAGTTCTTTTTGAAAGCGGAATAATAAACCTGCATCAACAGGCCATAACTGTTTCCAGCTTTTCATGCAGCCCTTCAGGAACAACTATTAACCTGTACAAGAGCGTTGAGCAGCCTGTAAATATCACAAAAGTTGTTTTAAGTATTTCAAATAAATCTTACAGCGTTTTAAGCACTACCACTATAAATGGGGCAGAAGGGTATTACGAAATCCATTTAGATTACATGTGCCTGCTGAAAAATGAAGCAGTAAGCATAAAGGTCTACTACCAGACTTACTCATATGCAGATAATTCAATAAACATAGGAAATAATTTCTTCTCAAGCTTAATTTCAAATACTAAGGCTTAATTCCCGTTAAGCAGACTGTCTTTTAAGAATCCTTTTGCCCTTAATGTGTCCCAGTCGTTTTTATTATATTTGAATAATATATCTGCCTTTTTATCGTGTTCTATCTGCCATGGTTTAATGAGCACTATATCCCCCTCATTTATCCAAAGATACCTGCTAATGCTGCCTTTTACTTGGCAAAGCCTTATCTTGTCATCTGCACATTTTACGTACATTCTTCCAAATCCAAGCATTTGCGTTATATACCCAAGCATTTCGTCATTCTTTGGGAGTCTAAATCTAGGCGCTTCTGTCATAATACTATAGATTATATTCAATAAGTTATAAAGCTTCTTATATTGAATATATCTGTGCGTGTTTTATTCCGTCTATTTCAATTACATTTTTAGGATCTACAAGTCCATTTTTTATTGCTAATTCTATGATTGAATTGCCGACTAAATTGACATTTTTACCATTTTCTATGTGCTTATAAATTTCTTCCCATTCCAGTTTCTCATTGCCGTAAAAATATTCTGATATATTGAATTCTATTTCCTTTTTTTCATCCTTTAATGTTTTGCCTACTATTTCACTGTCGCATGCGGCAATTATCTCTCTGGGAGTGTCTTTGCCGTGTATCTTCATTGTAAATATCATTACTTTATCCTCCCAACAGGATATTCTGCTCCGCATCCTAAGCATTTAACAAAGTAGTTCTTTTCGACTTTTTCCATTTGGGTATCAGGCGAGTTGCACTGTTTGCAGACCACAAATTCCTTTATGTACTGGTTTATCTTTTCATTGACAAGCCTTCTTGAAAATCTTCCTCCCAATGTAACTTTGCCGCTTTCATCTATCTGTCCTGGTGCAGTCAATTCATGCATAAGAAACTTTGATATGTGGTTTACTGGCCTGTTTATGTATTTAGAAAGTTTATCAAGTATAACTACAGTTCTCTGGCCTACCTGCTGTACATCTACTTCAGGAGGATTGAATCTATCTGCTTTGTTTTCCTTCTTTTCTTTTAATATGTTGTTTACAAGTTCTTCGTATTCCATCTTTACTTAATAAGTTGCATGTTTTTTATGCTTTCTATCTTATTAAAAGAGTACCTGCTTAGGTTTATAGATTTGATATTGCCCAGTGAAAGTGTCACAGTGTCATTGTATATGTCTATATCCCCAAGAACTTCTATAAGATCCCCTTTTTTGAATTTGTCTATATCCCTGAACATGCTGCTCTGGAAGTGGACAAGTATGCTGGAAAACGTATCATCCAATACTAAATAGCCGCCTTTAGTTTCCTGGTTTATCTCGATTGCAGCTATTGACCCAACTAAATGCATTCGGTATATCTTTATTGACTTAAATGCTATAAAACTTCCGCTGCTGTCGCTTCCTTTCTCTCCTTCCTTTACAACAGTCAACGGCAGCATAAAATAAGTGTAATCCATATTAAAGTAGTTTGATGAACGATGGCTTTGGTTCAAATATTTCCCCCTCTCTCTTTAGTACGGATATGGCAGAATCAACCTTATCCTGATCTATTCCGCCTTTTTCAGCGTCTTCATATATTTTTGACATAGTAACAGCGCTTCCCATAGGCATAGAATCTATCTCACTTTTTATTATTGATTTAACAGTCAAAACTGTATTTCTCTGAGAAGATGAGATTCCTGTTATCACCCTATCAATGTCCAGCTGTCCCGTACTGCTGTCTACACCAACATCACCTAGATAAGACATCATCAAATCTATTGCACGCTTTGCATCCTCTACAGTCGCATAATCTGATAAACGAACCTTTGCGCTTGCTTCCGTCAGCCTTACTATAGCTTCAAGC
>JAKACB010000017.1 GCA_021796445.1 Nanobdellota archaeon | reverse complement strand
CATTCAACTGTATCTGATCTGTGTTAGCTAGAATTACTTCCGCGCCCTTGACTCCTTTTTTAAAGAGCCAATTGCCCATGTTATTTCCGCCGCCGCCTACTCCTACAACTTTTATCAAAGCCTGATTGAATAAAGGTTCATTCATACCTTCTTCTCTGCTGGCTTTTAATGCGCTTTCAACAAGCAAATCCATTACCATTTTCCCCTCCATCACATTAGAAACAAAAGCGAAAGCTTTATATTCCCAATGCGTCTATATTTTATTAAGAAAAACAAGTAAGTGACCTCAAAACTTACAATGTTGCGATTAAAATTTGAATGTTCCCCAACATTCAAATTTCTATTTTATTTAAATAACAATAATAATTGCTATTCATTTAAAAAGTTTATTGTCATAGAGTATACACTTTCTTTTAAATTCACTGAGCTTAATATAACATAAAATAGGAATGAAAAGAGTTAAAACATTATAACGGTAATTATTGTAATGATTGCAAAAAAAATAGAGACTAAGAATCTATCATTTGGAGACTTAATAGAAATAAAAATAGAAAACGAAAAGTTTAACGGTGAATTTATAAAGGAAGAAGAAAACTTAATAATAATTAAATTAAAATCTGGCTACGACATAACACTCTCAAAAGAGACTATTGACAGTATCTCTATACTAGATAAATCAATAAACTTAGAAGAAAAAGAAGAAAAAGAAAGTAAACTGAAAATCGAAAATCCAGACATAACAATGATAACAACCGGTGGAACTATCTCCTCAAAGATAGACTATAAAACGGGAGGAGTTTCTCCATCCGTAGATAGCAACTATTATTTTCAGATTTCTCCAGACTTACAAAAACAGGGAAAAATAGCAGTAGTAAATCTGATGAGAAAGTTGTCTGAGAACATGCTACCATCAGACTGGATAAAAATAGCAAAGGAAGCGTATTCGGACATAAAAAACGGCAGCAAGGGTATAATAGTAACAAGCGGCACAGATACAATGCATTTCGCTTCAGCTGCGCTCTCCTTCTTGTTGAACCCGCTTTCTGTTCCTGTGGTTTTTACTGGATCCCAGAGAAGCACTGATAGAGGGTCTACTGATGCTGGTACCAATTTACTTTTATCAGCATTCGCAGCAAAGAATTTTTCCGGCGGTGAATCGGTGATTTGCATGCATGCAAATCTGAATGATGAATATAATTATATACTAAGGGGAAACAAGGCAAGAAAAATGAATACTGAAAGAAGGGATGCATTTAGGCCAATAAATATTAAACCGCTTGCTAAGGTTTATACTGATGGAAAGATAAGAGAAATTTCTCCGGAGATAATATCCAAAAAGGAAAATACAAAATTAAACGAGAAGATTGATGATAAGGTAAAACTAATATATAGTTACCCCTCTATGGGCGGAGACATAATAGACTATTATACTTACAGCAAAGTGCACGGTATAGTAATAGCTGCCACAGGATTTGGAAACCTGCCATTGGAAGACAAAACAATTATAAATGCATTGAAAAAGGCCGAAAAACAGCAGATACCTATAGTAATAACGTCTCAAACCATTTATGGTTCAACAAACAAGTTTGTTTACAGTACTTTACGTGAAATTTCTAGATTTGATAATGTTATATATGTAGGAGACATGACAACTGAAACTGCGTTCGTAAAACTAATGTTTGCTCTTGGAAACAGCAAAAAACTTGAAGAAATAAAAAAGATAATGTCAACTAATCTAGCAGGTGAAACAAAGGAAAGAAGAGAAATAGATGAGTTTTTGATATGAAAATAAAATGTGGTTTTGAGTGGCATGTACAAATTGATTCTGGCAAGCTTTTCTGTCGCTGCAAATCCGAGATAAAGGAGAATAAAGATTATTTGGAGATAAAAAGGCTTATAAGACCTTCTTTCGGTGAAAGCGGCAAAATAGACGTAAGCGCGGAATTCGAAGGCCAAAAGACAAAAAAAATAATATATAAAGTTTTTAATGACTCTGACTGTTTGGTGGATATAGATGAAGAACCTCCTCATGAACTTGACAGAGATGCGCTTTCTACAGGAGTTAATCTTTCCTATGCGTTGAATGCATACTTACTAAAAAATTTGATATTCATGAGGAAAACGATAGTTGATGGTTCCAATACGACTGGTTTTCAGAGAACGGCGATTATAGCAGTAAACGGCGAATTTACCTTCAAGGAGAAAAAGATAAAAATTGATACTATTTCAATAGAAGAAGATTCTGCTAGAAAGGAAACTGAAAATAAGGAAGAAACTGTCTACTTTCTGGACAGAATAGGCATACCTCTAATAGAAATTGCAACTGGAATAATAGAAACCGACGAAAACGAAGCAAAGGAGATAGCGATGCAGTTTGGGAAGTTTACAAGGTTATTTAATGTAAAAAGGGGGATAGGCACAATAAGACAGGATGTAAACCTTTCCATTGAAGGAGGAAAACGAGTAGAATTGAAAGGCTTTCAGAACATAAGAGAGATGGACAAAGTCATATTAAACGAAGCGAAAAGACAGGAAAACTTAATAAAAATAAAAAACGATTGGAAGCATATTACTAATGAAATTAAAAATTGGCAGTTTGAAGACATAAAGGAAATATTCAATGGCTCAGAATCAAATGTGATAAAAAATGCAGTAAAAAATGAAAAAAGTATAATTGGTATTAGATTAAATGGGTTAAAAGGGCTTTTAGGAACATATATCTGTGAGAATAAAAGATTTGGAAGCGAAGTAAGTGATTACTTGAAGATTAAACTTGGTTATGGGATAATACATTCTGATGAACTACCGGCATATAACATAAGTGAGAACGAAAAAAACAGAATAGCAGAAAAATTAAATTGCAGCCAGAATGATTCATTCCTATTTTCAATATGCGACAAAGGCTATGAAAACTCTACAATGGAAGTAATAAAAGAAAGACTTATTTCTCTACTTAAAGATGTGCCATCGGAGGTAAGGCTTGTACAGGATGATAATACAACTAGATTTTTAAGGCCTATGGGTGGAAAGGATAGAATGTACGTTGAAACGGACCTTCCAATAATAAAGATAGACGAAGACATTTTAAAAGAAGGAAGTGAATACATCGGCAGAAGCGTAGATTCATTGAAAGCGTCTCTAAATATATCTGATGAATTTCTTGACCAGCTGATATCCTCGAGAAAACTTAGCGAAGCCGTCTACCTGAACAATAAAACTGGGCTTGACTTCAATGTAATAATACAGGTTGCAGTAGAGGACTGGAAGTATATTAGGAGAAGATTTGGAAAGGAAATAGATAAAAAAGATGTAGAAGAGATATTAGAGAAAATAAAAGCAAACGAAATAGTAAGAGATTCGGCAAGAATAGTAATGGAAGGGATAGCATTAACTGGCAAAAGCGTCGAAGATACAATAACGGAAAAGAGACTTAAAAAGAAAAGCAATACGGAACTAAAAAGTGAGATAGAAAAACTCATAAAGGACAGAAAGCTGGATAAGGTTGATTCTCTTATAATAAATCTTAAGGATAGAATAGGTACAACTTTTGAGGCAAAAGAAGCTTATAGAATGGCGTTAGAAATGATAAAAGATGAAAAAAATTGATTTTTATAGAGAGATAGCTAAACTTGACAAAGGGAGAAAAAACAACCTTAAACTGGAGCAGTATTCTACAGATATAGATACTGCGTATCAGTTAATGTATTTTATAGATTACAATGTTGGAATAGCAGGAAAAACTGTAGCTGACTTGGGTTGCGGAAATGGTATACTTGGTATATCTGCTGCATTGCTTGGTGCGGGGAAAGTTGACCTGTATGATATAGATGAAAAAGTAGTTTACACTGCCGAACAAAACATTGAAAAACTGCACATCAATAATACAAAATTGATTCAGATGGACCTGTTTGATATAAATGAAAAATATAATATTGTTGTATCCAACCCTCCTTTCGGTTTCCAAAGCAATTTTAACTTAAATGCATTCATCAAAAAGGTAAAATCCATATCGGAGAATGTGTTCTTTATCTATAAAGACAATCAGGAAATAAAGAAAATCGCAGATAAAAACGGCTTTTCAATATACAAGATAGAGGACATAAAACTTGAAAAAACATTGCCTTTCCATAAAAAAAGCTATTATAGTTTGCCGATTGTTATAGTTTATAAGCAACAGATATGATATGAAAGGTCAAATAAACTTTGGAGTGTGGGTTCTCATAACTGCAATAATAGTAATTGTTATACTTTTGATCTTTGATTCCGCAATAAGGAGTTACATATTGACAAATCTTAGCGGTTTGGTAAGCGGAATAAAATCTACAAGCCCAGGACAGCTTTCTGAGGTTATAACTAATTTCACCGCATATAACTGCAGTTCTGGCTGTTCAACTTTTCCTAGCTCAATTTATTACTGGACAATAAATTTTAACGGCCAGAATTACACTTATTATTTAAACAATATTATAAGTGTTAGCTCTTCTACCGACAACTATTCATTGGAAATATATCCAGTATTAACATCTAGTGGCGAACTGTGCTCAAATGCAACTAGCTCTTCACAGAAGACAAAAATATTAAAAATTCCATCAGGTAAAAACTACAAGATATATTACTTTAGCTGTTAACATTTTAAATAAAGTTTTTACAGATTTTAAAGACTAAAATCAAAAGAGAGATTAAGGAAGACTATTGTTTACAGAGGAGGCATTTGGAGCAGAATGAAGAAGGCCGGTCAACGGTGCAAATATGCCGCTCTTCAACAGAAAAAGCAGGATTACTAGTAAAGCGAGCGCTATCACTATGATGATTATTATAGTTATACCGAGCTCCATTCCTTTGTTGTTAATGTGCATAATTTTAAATGTCATTTAATACATTAATATTTTAATTATTATATATAAACCCTCAAAAAACTGTATTTCATAGAGATTTAAAACATTGCTGTTCTTATAGCACTGCACTTGCACAAAATAGTTATTAATATGTTAAAAACCAGAAAAATTAATGAAAATTACATACAATGGAAAGGAGAAAGAGTTCAAAAATGGGGAAAAAGCCATAGAAATAGCTAGGGAATTAAACGCTTCTAAAGATATAATTGTAGCAGAGATAAATGGTAGGTTGATAGACTTGTCTTCAGAAGTAAAGGAAGATGGAGAGATAAAGTTCTTTACATTCGAAGATAAAATAGGCAAAAAAGTATTCTGGCATTCCTCTGCGCATGTACTTGCAACGGCTGTAAAAAGGCTTTATCCTGAGGTAGTACTTGGTATAGGCCCAGCAATAGACGAAGGTTTCTACTATGATATTTATAATCTTAAAGTTGGTGACAATGATCTTGAAGGAATAGAAAAAGAAATGGAAAAGATAACAAAAGAAAAACTTGTTTTTGAAAGAAAGAACATATCAAAAGAAGAAGCAAAAGAACTGTTAAAAGACAACAAATTCAAACTAGAGATAATAGAAGGAGTAAATGGAAATCTAAGTATATACAAAAACGGGAATTTTTATGATCTATGCCGCGGCCCGCACATTCCCAATACAGGTTATATCGGCGCAGCAAAACTTTTGAAAGTTTCTGGGGCTTACTGGAAAGGAGACAGCAAAAGAGAAGTGATGACCAGAATATACGGAATAAGCTTTCCAACTAAAAAAGAATTAGAGGAATACTTAAAAATATTGGAAGAAAGGAAAGAACACGATCACAAGAAAATAGGAAAGGATCTGGATTTATTTGAGTTTTCGGAGTTTTCCCCGGGTTCTCCTTTCTTTACTCCGAAAGGAACGATAATCTATAATGAGCTTTTAAAATTCGCTAGGAAACTTGACAAAAAATATGAGTATAGTGAGATAATAACGCCCTTAATTGCAAAAATAGATCTTTGGAAGATAAGTGGACATTTCGACAAATACAAGGAAAACATGTTCAAGGTTACGCCATTTGAATTAGATGAAGAATATGGACTTAAACCGATGAATTGTCCCTTTTCCGCTTTGTTGTTTAAATCGAAAACTAGAAGTTACAGAGATTTACCCATGAGACTGGCAGATTACGGATTTCTGCACAGATACGAGCTTGAAGGTACGCTTGATGGACTTTTAAGAACACGTTTAATGGAGCAGAATGATTCGCACATCTATGTTACTGAAGAACAGATAGAAAGTGAAATACTAAGGATGTTTGATATAATGGATGATACTTATAGGCCGTTTAATTTTAAGCCTATAATGAGGCTTGCAACAAGGCCTGAAAAAAGGATAGGAGAAGATGCGCTTTGGGATAAAGCGGAAAGTATACTCAAAGACGCTTTGGAAAAGAGAGGTTACAAATATGAAATAAAAGAGGGAGATGGAGCATTCTACGGTCCTAAAATAGATATTTATGTATTGGATTTCAGCGGGAGAGTTGAAGACGCTTATGCAATATCAACTATACAGTTAGACTTCAACCTTGCAGTAAGGTTTGATGCAAAGTACGTCGGCAATGACAATAAAGAGCATTTTCCAATAGTTATACACCGCTCGATAATGGGATCAATAGGAAGATTTATGGGAATAATACTTGAAAACTCAAAAGGAGAGTTGCCTTTGTGGCTTTCCCCTGTACAGGTTAAAGTACTTACCATAACGGAAAGAAACAATAAATACGCAGAAGAAGTCATTAAAAAACTGAAAGAAAATGACATTAGGGTAGAAAGCGACATTGAGAACGGTACGCTTGATTACAAAATAAGGAAAGCGCAGCTTGAAAAGGTGCCTTTTGTAATTGTTATAGGAGACAAAGAAGAAGAAAAGAAAACAATTGCTGTAAGAAACAGGAGGGGAAAAACCAAATATAATGTAGATATAAATGAGTTAATAACCAGTCTTTTAAATGATATAACGAATAGGGCAGAATATGAAGAAAGGTGAATTCAATCATAGAGAATACAAAAAATCAAAACACAAGGTTAACAGAAACAATATACTTATTCCTCTAATTGCCACTTCATTTGTAGTTGTATTTCTTATTTTTATATTACATGAAATAAATTTTGATATAAGAGAGATAAACGGGGCTTCTGCATTGATTTTTACTTCTTTCGCAAGCAGCGCATTCATTTTATTTTTAATGCCTTACTCGAAGGCTGCAAAGAAAACAAGGTTTGTTAAAAGCTACCTCATTGCAGGCTTTTTTGGTTATATTGGCTTCTTTCTTTCCAGCTTTATAAATTTCTACCTTATAGCTGGCATAGTAATTTTTATAGTATCTTTTTTACTGTTTGAAACCGACAGTGAACACCCCCCAGCAATTGGCATAGCAGTAGCTTTTATGATCTTTAAAATACCAATATATGGGATATTGACGCTTATAACCGGAATTATTATTTTAGTTGTAGCCAAATATGTAATGCAGAAAGCTGGAATTCTCAGCAGGGCAAGCGAATTCAAGGTTAAATAAAAATTTTAAAGTTTATTGCACTATCAAGATCCAAATAAATACATTGTAATGTCTTTAATTGTATTCTCAGATAACCTTTTCCTTAAATCGCCTTCTATACTTGCCCCTCGCAGTTTACTTTATTTAAAGACAACAAGAGACATTAACTAATCAAAACACGCTCAGGGAGGGATTCGGACCCTCAAGGGATTGCTCCCATAAGCTCTCCAGGCTTACGCGATGCCAGGTTACGCAACCTGAGCTTAAAACAGTATATATAATTTATAAGCGCTTATAAATACCTATCACAAAATATTTAAGCTCTAAAATGTAATAATCATTTATGGAAGAATGGTATAAACACCAGATAGGCAAAGCGGTAAAGGAAGTAAAATTCAATGGCTATGAGATAAAATATATAAAGAAAGAAGAGCATGAAGATTTTCAGCCAAAAAATGAAAAGTTACCTGTAAACATAGACAAAGATCAATTAAAGATAACCAAGAACGGAGAAAAGATAAAGGTAAGAAAAAAGGACAAGTTAGCGATAATAGACGCAATAAAACAAGATAACATAGATAAAGTTGATGAGATACTTAAAACTCTGAACAGTTGAAAGTTTTATTATTCTATATCTAGCCCTGAAATTAATTTCTTTACTTTTTTATAGACCTCCTCAATTATTTTTATCTTTTCTTCTGCAGAAAGACCTTCTAATTCAGGTATGTACCAGTGCTCCGCTTTTTGTATATAGCTTTGCGGTATAAGTATGCAGTCCTTTGGATCACATACAATTATTATTTTGTCAGCACTTTTCAATAAATCTAGCGTAGGTAGCTTAGGAATTTGCCTACTCATATCTATTCCAAATCTTTCTTGCACTAATCTTATATCTATAGGGTTTATTCCATTACCAACAGAACTGCCTGCTACACTGAGAGCTTTGTGTTTTTTAGTAAGTCCATTAAATAATGCTTCTGCAATTTGACTTCTGCTGGTATTATACTTACAAATAAAAAGAACAAACGACATTCTTACTGCTTCATGATCTGTGCAATTTCACTTGAAGCCTTAGAAGATTCTAGAAGAATCAAACCGTAATTTGTATTAGGATCTATCATTATTGTAAGTATTGCATCTGTCCCTGCTTGTACAGCTACCACTCTTATGTCTTTTGACTCTGCAACTACCCTTTCTAAGGTATTTTTTGCACCCAAAGATTTGATAGCTGTTTCTGCTGAACCTACCATTGAAGCCAGCATCGCAGCAAAGGTATTAGGATCTACATCTTCAGGCATTAAAGAGACCATAGGCAAACCATTAGCTGATATAACAGCAGACGCCTTTATCCCACCAACAGTGCTTAATCTTTGTAAAACACTTTTCAATTGTTCTGATTTTGTAGCCATATTTAATTTATGATTTTCTTATTTAAATAATTATGTTAACTGCTTGAACAAGGCAGATAAGGCCTCGTTTATTCCTGCCTCCTTTAATTTTGTTGGCTCGTTTGGATCAACTTTTGATAGGTCCTCCGCAACCGTCTGTATTAATATTATTGCAGAATCTAAGTGAAGCTTTTCTCGTATTTCCTCTTTTTTAAGTGCGCCATCAAGATCAGATTTATTTGCAATAACTACTACAGGCAAACCATAAGTTTCCGTTTTTCTAAGCATTTCCACTGCTCTTGGAAACTGTTCCGGTTTAGTTGAGTCTACTACAAGAAATACCCCAATAGCCTCACCGCCAAGCATTTTAAGCAGAGGATCGAACCTCTCCTGCCCAGGTGTTCCAAACAAATCTGCACGATAACCTTGAAAATCAACTGTTCCGTGGTCTAATGCTATAGTCCCTCCAAGTTTATCTACACTTACTGCATTCTTGGAAGCACTGTGTATAAAAGAACTTTTACCTGCATCAGTTGGCCCGGTTACGAGAATTTTAGGGAAATAAACTTTTATTCCTCCAGGCTTCATTGCTTTAAATAAAACTGAGGAAAATGCCGGATTTTCTTCAATCCAATCACACTTTAATACAGCAAAATATTGGCCGAAGATAACTCGCTTTTCTATTCCTTTAACCTCTATTGTTGAATTGACATTTGAAAGCAGCTTGTCTACGTTTTGTTTTTCATAGCCCCAGTCTGTAAAAAGAAGTACTGCTGCTGAGTCTTTACTTACAACCTCTTTTTTTATATCATTCATAAATGAAGTGGCAAATGAAAAATCAAAGAAATCAGCAAGCAATGAAAAGGAATCGATTACAAGCAATCCATATCCATTACCTAGTTCTTTAAGAACCTTCGTCCTAACTTCTTCCTTGTCATAAGGATTACCTATTACCCTTATGTGATCAGTTTCATCGGATTTTATACCCGTTATTCCACTGTATGCATCTATTATAAATAAGTTTTCATTGGCAGGAAAGTCGTATTCTTTCATTTCTGTGAGATAAGACTGTGGAGAGGTTCTATTCAGGAATACAAGAACTTTTACCCCAGAGGTTATATTCTTATGTATTATCTGGTATCCAAACACTTCGTTTCCTACGGATGGCGAAGCGGATATTAATACCACTTTCTTAGAAGGTATCCCTTTAAGCTGTTCATCCAACTTAGCTATCCCAAAGTAAGGGTCAAAATCCTTGTCTGTTATTCCATCCAATCCTTTATATTCTATCATATAATAAAGATATGGTAATTATTGCTTTTAAATATATCATTCGATTTCCTTGAACTGAAGTACTTCTTTGCTTGTACCGGAAAGCTTAAAGTATCTCTTCCCCTCTTGAAGTTTTAAATCTATTACTGCATCGGAAATGTTCTTTATCGTTTCTATAACTTCAGGTGGATGCATAGCAACATCTATAGAAAATATTGTAGTTATTCCTGCCAACTTTGCCTTTCCTACAACAAACTGAAGGAATCTATATACTGTTACAGGATTATTATATATCAATAAATTTGACAAATTGTCAAATATGTTTATGACTGGTTTTGCATCTTTTACAAAATCGCTGTTTGCACTTGATAGAGAAACAGATAAACCCGTTAAATCCAAAGGCCCATTTAATATTTTCGCGTAGGAATTATCGGTGGCGCTGGGTGAGTTTGTCCTACTAAAATCATCCAATATTCTAAAATCCGCCCCTAAATACGGATTTATATTTATGCCTCTGGAATTGAATTCAGTTATTAATTCAGAATATGACTTTGAAGTTAAAACATAAACAATCGCATTCTTAGCCGAAAGTGCAGACTGCACAAGTTTATATATAAACTGCTCTTTTCCTGATTCTTTGTCTCCAAATAAAGCATAGACCTTTCTGTAATCCAAACCATTAGTAAGTTCATCAAAATTTTTAAAACCTGTTTTTATACCTTCCATATTAAACCAACCTTACTTTTTTTGATTTTATCCCCATCGGAGAACCGTCAACCTTCATTAAGATGTCTACCGTCAACTGATCTTCCTGCTTCAGGAAGTTTATTTCCTCCAGCAAAGACTCATTTGCAGGCATATTTATGAATGGAAAAAGGTAATTTGAAAGACTCTTAAAAAGCTCCTTTTTACCATTCTTTTTAAGCATTATAGAAACTTTGTCGCTCATATCCTGTGTTTCAACTATTTTAAAGTAATCAGTATCTATTACTATGTCAGTTATGCTATCATGTGGCAAGCCTTTAAGATCTTCTATTACCGGATCTATGTTCTCATCCGAACCGAATTGCTTTGAAACCGATTTCTGCTGGTTATTCTCTATGAAATCAATAGTTAATTTTACAGATTTTATAAGGAAAAGCCTTAACAAAATATTATATATTTTATAAATTTTTATTGTTAAAGGATGCTGCGCCTTTATGGATATAACGCCTTCTTTGTATTCAAGACTTATGGATACTTTTTTATAAGCTATCAAACCACTTATCTTTGAAAGAGGAGCATTCTCTTCATAAAAGCTCTTTAGTTCATTTACCGCATCAAAAATATCGATTTCCATGTTATATAATGTAAATTAAACAATTTAAAATTGACATTTCAGCCAGCACATGCCCCCGTTGGTGAAGTAGCAGGGTCATAAAGTATTTTTTCGTCTGGCGAAATTGCAACGGCACTGCCTGAAATAGATTCAATGACTGCAACATAACCAGCACATCCCGTGCTTTCATTGAACCACAGAGATATGTTTTTACCTGTTTGAATGGCTACATAATTGTTATTAAGCTGCTTTGTCGTTACCCATCCAACATACTGCTGATTTGTCATAACTATGAAATTAGTTGATACTGATGCATTATATACCATATGAACCTTGAAAGTATCTGGTATTGTAAGAAATGAATATGAATCTGCACTTAAAACCGTTGGCTCATTCCATACAGTTATCAAAGGATTATTATCAAGAAATGAAAAGGGTAAAGCAGAAATATTCTGATTATGTATTGCCAAGGTAGAATTTGGATAATAAGAGAGTATAGACCTGTTTATTATTATATTTACGCCAGTATTTGACAGACAGAAAGGTCCTGAACCGTTTACTGCCAAAGTTTCATTTGAGAAATAGCACGAATTAAAGAGAACTACGTGCATTTTAAATGCATAGAATATTGCTATTAAAATTATTATTAAAAACACTATCATCAGTACATTCGTCAAAGCAGATCTTTTCTTCATTTACTAAAAACAAAGTCATTAAATAAAAAGCTTTTTAATGAAGACTAATTATGGAGCTGGGCAATTTATTATATTAGTACCCGTTCTCGCACCCGTACCAGCAGGCCCTGCCAATGTAGATCCATTATACAAAGTTGTAGTAGTTATATTTGTAAGCGTTGAAGGGTTGGTGTAACACCATAAAACTTTGCCATTAGACTCTGTCATTGTTGAACTGCACCAACCATAAGGAAAAGAACCAGCTGAAGCGGCAGAAGAGGCTGTTGTCTGACATTCTGTCTCGAAGGCGCTGACGGCGCTGCTACTTGTACTAGCACCGCCCCCTAATCCTTTAAACCCTCCTAACACAAAAGTAATCAAAAGGACAAGTATAAGCAAACCTATTGCTATAAGTATAATAGTATTTATAGGCAACCCTTGAGCCTTTCTATTTAAAACCATATTTACGTATTAAAATTAATAGTATTTAAATGTTTCTTTTTTAATTAAAATTACAATCAAAATTAAGCAGATATGCTTGCAAATTAAAGATTTATTAATGTTAAAGGACATAAAATACACGTTATATGTATTTGAGTAGACTTGTTATAGACGCAGTAAAACCCATCGGTGAGTACAACATAATAGACCTTGCAAATGATATTGCAAAACACGTAAGAAATGGAGATGTTTTCATAAAGGTTGTAGAAGTTGACATACACACTGAAGGCCTAAAGATAGTTGTCGAAGGCTCAAAAATAAACTTTGAAGGCATACAGAAAGCTTTGAAGGACAGAGGAGCGGTAATAAACAGTTTAGATGAAGCTACAGTAAGTTCTAATGGAAAGAGCAAAAAATAGATATATAATTCTAGGTTTAAGCGATGGACTTTTTCTTGGACTTGGTATCTCTTTAGGTATTTCTGTTTTCCATAGTTATCAGCTTACCTTTGCATCTATTCTTTTAGTGGGAGTAAGCGGTTCGCTTTCCAATTTCTTTTCTGCTTATAACGCTGAGAATTTTGTATTGGGCCAGCAAATGAAGGAATATAGAAAAGTACTCTTTGCTAAGGAGTACAGCCCTAACAAGATTACGCAGCTAAAAAAAGCGAAAAATCTCAGATATGCTGAAATAGGCTTTCTTTCAACGCTACTGGGCAGCTTTATTGTTCTTTTACCCTATATTGTATACTACGCTTTAAATGCAAAGCAAAGCGTTATCACAAGCGTTATCTCCCTTATTCTAAGTTTGATAATACTTGCATCCATAGGAGGTTACTCGCAGGAAGAAAAGACACAAAAGATAAAAGAAGGGTTAAAAACTGCAGGAACAGGACTGCTTATCGCAGTGATAAGTGCTTTTTTAGGCATACTAATAAATATGTTTATTTAGACTTTGCAAGGTCTGCCATCTTTGAACTAAACTCAGTTCCTTTTACTATTATTTCCTGGGCTTTTTCCCCGTTTAGGTCTATCTTTTCTCCATGAAACAATCTTTTTCCAAGTGCAAATATCTCATTGAAATCAGTAATATGCTTCTTAGTTACCAACCCTCTTTCTTCAAGCTTTAAAAGCATTTCGGGTATAACTTCTGGTGAAGGAGGTATATCTCCCTGCCTCATTATTGCAGCCTGCGCAGAGTTTACAACAGACCAGTACATATCTGTAACAACAGAAGCAAGTTTAAGTTTTGCTGAATTCGAGTATAGTTCACTTCTTGTTAAAGAAGCATATATTGATTCCTCTGTAGGTTTTATCTCACCCATATTAAGCAGGGCCTGTAAAGGTTCAAAATAGCCTGTATCTATTAAAGGAACGCCATATTTTAGAACATTTACTGAAACCGGATCTGCAGCTATGATTCCGCGCCAAAAAGCAGTTAATGTTACAAAGTTTATGTGCAATTTTACTTGGCTCTCCTTTACCAGTTTGTCAACATCTGAAAATATTAAAGATTGGACTTTTTCATCCAGTTTATTTAGAACATCATCCATTACCACCATTATATCCACATCGCTGTTTTCAGTTTCTTTGCCTTTGCTGTAAGAACCAAATAAAACGATGGTTTTCATCACTTTTGGATACATCTCAAATATCCCTTTCGCAAACTTATAAGCAGCATCGTATCCTTTCAATTCCAAATGTCCCTCTCCATTGTTTTCTTCCATCATACCATTGGCGCCCCCGAAAAGCTTGAATTGCCTTTATTCTCCATATACCCGCCCCCTACGGCAGGAAATATGCCTGAAAAACCGCCATATGGGAACATATCCTGCTTCAATCCAAGATTAGAATAAGATGAATAATCTCCAACTATAGAAGAATAAGGCTGGCCAAGATATGAAGGCAGTGATACATACGGAGTATTACCATATAAAGGGGCACCCATATACTGAAGCGATTGAATAGTTCCACCTTCAAGTCCACCCAATCCTCCAAATACCTCCATTATTGCTGGAACTTCGAGTCCTTTTTCCATCATTGCATCGTAAATATCCTTTATCGGCGCGTTTCCCTGCCCCAACGGAAGGTGACTGTCCTTGTTTCCCATATTATCATTCAAGTGATATCTTTTTAAATAATCTCCTGCCGCCTTCGCCATCTCTACTATGTCCTTGTCAGAGTAAGCCTGCCCTGTTTTTGGATTTATATATGATTTAAAGACATTTATATGCCCTATATCAAGATTTATGCCTATAATATCACTGCTTATCTTTTCTGCTTCTTTAAGAGACAAGTGCTGTTTTTCATGGAGTTCTTTTGCGAATTCCTCTCTGGCTATCCTTACTGCTTCTGCAGTATCTCTCGGATCACTTAATGACATTTCAGGAGACATTGGATTTTCAACAAGTATCATTGGTTTTGATTCTGTATTATTATAAGAAAACATTGCAGCCTTAACTATCCCCTGAGCAGCAAGCTCCGGCGCCTTTTTATCGTACGGCACAAACCGATTACTGAGGTTTTTTTCTTCTATTTCAAGCTCTGCATATTTTTGATTGAGGTTTTTAACCATCTCCTGTATATTTTCAAGGTTCTTCTGTGCAGCTTCCAATTCTTTTTTGTCGGATCCTGCCCTCCCTCCACCCATTTTTGCCAGAAGCTCTGTCTCTTGATACTCCAAATTCCTTAAGCTCATATTAAGACTTGCTCTTTCTTGGTTGAGCTGCTGCGACTTACTTTTCCTATAGAATTCAAGCGCACCTTCTGGATTCAATATTACCTTGCCATCATCAGAAACAAATCCGAGCTTTTTATTATCCTTGTTTTCAAACACTTTTTGATAGAAACTTTCCCCATACATATCTTTAAACTTTTGCATTGCCAGTCTTTTCCTTTCTTCAGGATCACTTACAAGATCGGA
>JAKACB010000062.1 GCA_021796445.1 Nanobdellota archaeon | reverse complement strand
ATATTATTTGGATGGAAAGTAAAGGATATAAATATTTCACAGCCTACCTTATAGGCATTATAAATAATTAGGCAATTTATTTGTTTTTCTATTTTATTTCATTTTGGTAAGTTATTTAACATTTCCTTTACTATATTGGTAATGCAAAATAATGACCCATTTGTGGACGTGGATGTAGGCAATATAATAGATGAATATTTAGAGGAAAAATCAAGGCCCAAAACAATCGGAGCATATTACCCTAGTGAAATAGGCATGTGCATGCGGCGTAGTTACTATTCCTATTTTATATCAAAACCAACGGAAACCAGCGCACTCAGGATATTTGCCCTTGGAAATAACGTCCACGAATTTATAGCCAAGGCCCTTAAAGGGTCAAGTACTTTAGCAGTGGCAGAAGAAGAAAAACCTATAAGAATAACATATGCAGATGAAAACACGAAATTCACAATATATGGTAGGATAGATGATTACATTGAGACAAAAACAGGCAAAAAGATAATAATAGAAGCCAAATCAACCGGCGATATTACAAAAGTAAACGAGCCGGATCCAAAACACAAGATGCAAATCTCATTGTATTTAGCGGCACAGAAAGCAGATTACGGCCTTTTAGTCTATGCAGACAAGAAAAACTTAGAGATAAAACAGTTCAAGGTAGAATACAACGAAGAAGAGTACAAAAAAGTGATGCAAAGATTCAAAGACCTAGATTACCATTTAAGGAATGAGATATTGCCACCCGCTGAATATTATTTTGACAATAAAAAAGTCTGGGAATGCAAGTACTGTCCTTATTACAAAGAATGCATGCAGGCTTTGGCGGATTCAAATTCTTTGGAGAATTATCAATAAAAGATTAGCTGCCTTTAACTTCTTTGTATACCTTTTTTACAGCGTCTAATCCAACAGTAGCGCATTTTACTCTTGAAATACTTATATCTTCAATACCTAATAGACTTTCAACATCTTTTAGTTCCATTTTTTCTATTTCCTTTAAAGGTTTCCCGATCAAGAAACTGCATAATTTTGACAATGAGACTGTTGAGATTACACATCCTTTACCGTCGAAAGACGCATCTTTTACTATTCCATTTTCAACGTCTAGATAAACTGAAAACTTATCGCCGCAGGAAGGGGAATATCCATTCTCAGAGTAATTATATTTACTAAGTTTCCCATAATGCTCTGGGTTTCTGTATAGCTCTACCAACTCATAAAATTTATCGTCTTCCATATTTCACTGCTATATTATTTAATTCCTCTATGAAAATATCTATTTCCTCTTTTGTGTTGTAAAAGTAAAGACTTGCCCTTGCGGCTCCATCTAATTTTAGCCTGTCTTCTATCAAAGGCTGAGCACAATGAAAACCAGATCTAACTGCGATTCCTTTTTTATCTAGAAGATAGGCAGTGTCATGTGAATGCAATCCAATTACATTAAAAGAAAAAATTCCACTAAATCTTCTGCTCTTTCCACTGTATACCTCTACGTTTTTAAGTTCTTTTGCCTTCTCATACAGGTAAGTGGTAAGCTCATTTTCATATTTTTCTATGTTTTCCATACCTACTTTGTTTAGATAATCAACCGCCAAACCTAATCCATAAGCCCCTTCAATATTTTGTGTGCCTGCTTCAAAAAGATTCGGAGTGTTTTCATAGATTACTTTTGATAGACTAACATCCTTTATCATTTCACCCCCTGTTAAGAATGGCTTTAGATTTTCTGCTATGTCTTTTTTTATGTATAAAACCCCTATACCGAATGGAGCAAGCATTTTATGGCCGGAAAAGGCAACAAAATCTGCGCCAATGTCTTTAATATCGAATGGCATGTGAGGAATGGACTGGGCCGCATCTATTAACACTAGGGAACCCTGCTCATGTGCAAGCCCAGTTATTTCCTTTATGTCGTTTATTGTTCCGATGACATTTGAAGCGTGGGTCAGTGCAACCAAGCGGGTATTTTTCGGCAGCTTCTTGTAATAATCCATGTCTAACTCATAATCATCTGATACTGAAACTATATCTACATCTACTCCTTTTTCTTTTAGCTGTAGCCATGGCAGAAGATTTGAATGATGCTCCATATAAGTAGTTGAAACCCTGTCACCTTTTTTAAATGGAAAAGAAAATGAAACTAGATTTATTGCTTCTGTTGTATTCCTTACGAAAACTATCTCTTCCGGCTCCGCATTTATAAAATCAGCAACCTTTTTTCTCGCTTCATTGTAATTTTTTGTTGCTTCTTCAGCTAAACTGTGTATGCTTCTTATCGGATTTGCATTGATATTTTCATAGAAATATTTAATTCCGTTTATAACGGTTGAAGGCTTCTGTGAAGTAGCCGCATTATCTAAGTATACTAATTTATTCCCATTGATTTCCCTGCTCAAAATTGGAAAATCCTTACGTATTTTTTCTACATCAATATTACTCATAGCACTACCTATACATTATTATTTATAAATATAACGCCGTTATATTAATCCAATAAATCTAAAACTGAAATCTTTCCGCAAATTGACAAAGCCGTTTGATTTTCAAAAGCTTTTTTCATAGCAAGCATGGTAAGTGTAAAATCGGATTTTACTGCTTTCTTAAATTCTCCTGTGTCACCATTCATTCCTGTTGGTATGTCTATACTGATTTTCTTAGCCTGTGAATTATTTATTAAATCAATTAAATCGGATACCAAGGGTGGCAGCTCTCCATGGAAACCCATACCAAATATGCCTACAACTAAAAGATCGGCATTGGAAACGCTGTCTTTTATTTTAATTAAATCCGCAGGATCCGAAAGAAATTTTACAGGAACGCTTTTTGTATCATTTAGAAGGTGGATAAAGTTGTCTGACTCTTCCTTTAAACTATCAGGTTTGCCAACGACAAAAACCTCTAAATCAAAATGATTT
>JAKACB010000061.1 GCA_021796445.1 Nanobdellota archaeon | reverse complement strand
CAGAGACGGTGTAAAGGGTTATACAGTGTCACTGTAAACGTCTTTTGTTTCATATCCGTTAGTTCCAAGAGTTAATTGCGTCTAACCGGAAAGACGTTTTAGACTGCTATCCAATCACCGATCCGCAGTGCCGTATCTAGACTGGCCAAGATCGCAGTGTAAACTAAAACTATGCACGTCTTGAGTATATTTTATAATATCTTTTCCGCATTTAGGTAGAAAGTTTGAGAAACACGTCACTGTAGATGACAATGACGATGCAGACGAGAGTATACCTGTATGTATTTCATGCCGACTGGGACTTGGTGTTATGGTCCGTGACATTCTCCCACTGCTAAAGCACATAGGTTTTTCCCGCTCACCTTTGATAAAATCATATTTATATTTCAAAAGCAAATACTATAAATGGAATACAAAATTCTTGGAAATACTAAAGAAAGACTATCCAAGATAGGAATAGGCACCTGGCAATTAGGCAAAAACACGAAAGAAAACGAAAAGGCCATAAGCCTTGCGATAAGTAAAGACGTGAATTTTATAGATACTGCAGAGATATACGGTACGGAAAAATTTGTAGGGAGGGTAATAACAGGCAAACCGGGGTTATTTATAGCTACTAAAGTTTGGGCAACCCACTTCAGATACGAATCAGTAATAAAGGCCTGTGAGAGAAGCCTTAAAAATTTAGGCATAAAACAGATAGACCTTTACCAGCTCCACTGGCCGAATCCGGGAATAGATATAAATGAAACAATGAAGGCCATGGAAAAACTTGTTTACGACGGCAAGATAAGGTACATAGGAGTAAGCAACTTCAATGAAAAAGAACTTAAGAATGCACAAGAAGCTATGTCTAAATATGAAATAGTTTCAAATCAAGTTGAATATAACCTCATTCAAAGGACGCCAGAAATTAATCTAATGGATTATATGAAAAAACAGAAGATTACACTTTTAGCTTACAGCCCATTTGCGCATGGTGCCATATTTAAGAGAAAATACAATGAACTAATCAAAAGCTTAAATGAATTAGGTGAAAAATACAACAAGACGGCCGGGCAGATGCTTCTGAGATGGCTTATCCAAAAAGATATTGTGATACCTTTAACAAAAGCCAGTAACCCAAAGCATATGTTAGAAAATATTGCCGCCACTAATTTTAACATAAACCAAAAGGATATGCATAATATAGATAACCTTACTCCAAAAAACAGCAACTTTGGTTTAAGTAGATTCAAAGATTTAATAAAGTATTATCTGCTTTTTAGGACTTTGCTTAGGATTTAATAAAGGCTTAAATATTATTAATATTCAATATATTAAAATGATATTCGCTGATTTTCGAGATCCGGTAAAAACAAGTGAACTAGAAAAAACGCTCAGCAACGCGCTTTCTGATTTAGGCTATAAAGTTAAGAAAGTAAAAGATCACTACCGCTCAAATGAATATATTGACGGTAAGCTGGTTCCTATAAAAGAAGGCGTTGAGTACGAAATTAGAAGAAGTTTCCTTGAACCAAAAATATATGTAGGTTTTAGATTTGAACGAGCTTTTGAACAAAAATTAGGTAAATTCAGATATAAAAATGAAGTGGCTAGACAACTTTATGGGTGGGCATATTCAATTAATAAGAGTAGATATGAGGATACTCTGCGTGAGATAATAAAAACCACAATAAACAAAATGAATAGAAACCCTGAAACAGCAACTAAAGCAAACATAATATATTATGAATAAAACGGAAGAAAACAATAAACATATAACATGGCAGGGTGAAAACTGTTTGCTTTGCAAGTACTTTATACCAAATGATGTGCTCAACGCAGATTTATTAGAAAGAGGGAAATGCGCACACCCTTCCTTAGTTAAATTTAATTTAGTTGTTTCCGGAAGGGACTGGTGTAACTTATTTGCAAAGATGAGTGATAATAGAAGAGAAAAGCTGCAGCAGGAAGGTTTTAAAAAGGACGATGAACAGCAGAAAAAACTTATAGAAGAAAGTAAAAAAGCAGGGAATTTTGATTAATTAAATAATTAGAGATTTATCTTTAATTTATTTGTGATATAGGATAATAAAATTAATAATTAAAACTTTAATAAAGAACTAAGGGTCAAAAAATACCAATAATTTTTAACTGAATATTTAATTGGAAAACTGTTTATGTTTTATTGTACACTTCCAAAGCTCACGGAAGGCATCACGCCGTTTGGAGGATAGGCACGGACACGAAGATACTGAACAAAAATATAATCTGTTCCGCTTCTTTGTCCTAATTGTATGCTTGGATAAAGTGAAGTTTCAGCTACAAAGCCATTACTATTGGGAGTAGTGTATTGGTAATTCGCCTGTCCGAACATCTCTGACGTGCTTTCCCACATACTAAAAAGATATGGTGTTGTCCCTATAGTTAAACTGTCTATTTGAATTTCTGTCGAGCCACTTGCCCTTGTTAAATAAGCGTTGGGAACAGGAGTGTCCTCTCCAATTGCGATAGAGCCAGTTGAAGCCATAGGGTAACCTCCATTTGGTGTGTATCCTACTCCCCCCCAGCCTTGATTTTCAAAATACCCATAAAAGTCCAAGATATCTGTTTGTGGATTAAAAACATTTGAATATTGTAAAACCATTGAGCTGAAGTTTGTTGCTGTTAATGTTAATCCATTGTTGATGGAATAGGAGTTTCCACTCGCAGATATAGTTTCTGTCCACCCAGCTGGCAGGCTTGTTCCTGCAAAATTAGTATAATAATTAAAAACATTAGCCCCATCATCGTATTCCGCATAAGTTGAAGAAAGCTGAGGGGCTTCTCCTGTTGTCTTGTTGTTGAATAGATTGGTAGTCTTATTCGCAAAGCCCATGTAAATCGTCAGGGTTGAAGAAGCGGCAATGGAACCAGTCTTTACCCACCATAATGCGTGTCCAGATGTATAGTTTTCAAGCCAAGAAGGTATTATC
>JAKACB010000060.1 GCA_021796445.1 Nanobdellota archaeon | reverse complement strand
TAGTATCTCTTGTAGCTGATAAACTAATATCCTGCTTACTGTTGCTGCTCTCAACATTTTTGAATTAGATTTCTTTCTAATGTAAATATTTCCGTCTCCTTTCCAGTAATATCTTAATAAAATCATTTGTTTTTTAGCAGGTAATTCCATTATTTCCTTAGAAAGTATCTTTGTCGAAGCACCATGGCCACAGTGTTTAAGACACAGGTTTATGAATGTCTTTGAATATGATGCCACTGTATAATACCCTCCTCTTGTTTTGGTTATTGACCCCTTTTCACCGTTCTTTTTGATTATCTTTAATACTTCAGAGGCTAGTTCTCTTTCCTTTTCTGTCTTACCAAAACTAAATTGAAGCACATCTCTTTTTATCGCTTTGTTAAATGATACCGAACCTTCTGCTAGGTATAATCCAAGTAATCTTAATTTGTCATCATTCAATTCATTTGAGTTCTTTGTAAATATTGGCGCGGTGTAAACCAAAAAATCTCCTTTCTTTATTTCTTTTACAGGAATAAATTTTGGTTCTGCTTTCATTAAATTCTTCGTAGAAACTTCCCTTTCCCAATTATATCGCTTTTTTCTCTTTGTCATCACGCTCTCTCTTCTTATACATAAAACAGGGTGTTCACCAGTTATCCTAAAGGAATTTCCTTTAGATTGAGGTATTATTGTAAACATATCTCCGACATGTTTATGTTGAAAGGTCTGTTCAACCTTTCTTTTTTTACCTTTATGTGAAATTACGCCATTTCCTTTAGATATGCTTTCTATTGTAGAAAATGTTTCTCCGTTGCTTACTAATTCTTCAGCTGGCAGGCATCCTTCTATGTAAGTTACATCGGAGCCTTCATCCGCTATTATTAATGTTCTTTCAAACTGGCCCATATTTGCAGCGTTTATCCTGAAGTAAGCCTGCAGTGGCATTGGTACTTTTACTCCTTTTGGAACGTATATAAAACTCCCTCCAGACCATACCGCAGAGTTTAATGCTGCAAATTTGTTGTCATTTGGCGAAATAACCTTTCCAAAGTATTTTTTAACCAGTTCAGGATACTGTTTGATTGCAGTGTCAGTATCGCAGAATATTACACCTAGCTCTTCCAGCTCTTTTTTTATGCTATTGTAAACTACCTCGCTTTCGTACATTACCTCTACGCCGGAAAGCGATTTCTTTTCGGCTTCAGGTATCCCAAGTTTATCATACGTGTCTCTTATATCATCAGGTAAGTCTGCCCAGTTATTTGTTTTTTTGTCTGTAGCCCTTGCAAAGTAAGTTATATTCTCGAAGTTTATTTTGGAAAGATCAGCACCCCATTCCGGCACTGGCCTTTTTACAAAGAACTTGTATGCATTTGTTCTAAAATCAGTCATCCACTCGGGCTCATCCTTAAGTTTTGATATCTTCCTTACAACGTCTTCTGATAAGCCTTCATTAAACAGTATCTTATACTTAGCAGTAGAGTTTTTGAAGTCATATTTACTGTAATCAAATTCTATTTTTTCCATGTTAAATTAGCTGTTTGTACCCTTCCTTCTTTATCTGCTCTATGAGCTGGTAATCTCCGCTTCTTATTATTTTCCCATCTTTCATAATGCTCACAATATCTGGTTTTATATAATCCAAGATGTTTTCATTATGAGTTATCATTAAAAAGCCAGTATCTTTGGACAGTTTTTTTGTTATTTCTCCAAGAAGTCTTACACTATCTACATCCATTCCAGAGTCGATTTCATCCAGTATGGCTATTTTTGGATTTAGCAGCATAACCTGTAATAATTCAAATCTTTTCTTTTCTCCCCCAGAAAATCCCTCATTAAGGGATCTTTTTAAGAATAGCTCGGAAAGGTTTAACTCACCCATCTTCTTAATTATCTCTTTTCTTAATTCGGGGTTTTTCCCCTTTAGGTTTGTATGCGCTGTGACTAGGAAATTCATCGTATTAACCCCAGATATCTCTACCGGTTCTTGGAAAGCTAAGAATATCCCCTTCTTAGCGCGTTCATTTACCTTCAATTTTAGTATGTCCTCGTTATCGAATTTTATTGATCCCGCATTTACAATATATTTAGGATTACCCATTATAACATTTGCGAGGGTGCTTTTTCCGCTTCCATTTGGCCCCATTAAAACATGTATCTTGCCCCTTTGAACAGAAATATCTACGCCATTCAATACTTTTTTGCCATTTACAGATACTTCTAATCCTTTTATATCAATTTGTTCCATACTAATTTGAGCCTGCAATTTGTAGAAGGCAAAGAAACTTTTTTATGTCGCTTTCTTTTATTACTTCAAACTTTCTTGTTGCTTTGCATATCTCGCATGTTTTTAAATTTATATCTAAGCTATTATTGTAAACGCTTTCAGTTACATTATTTAAGTATTCCATAAACTTTTTATTTTTCAGCATGTTATCCGTTACTAACCCTCTTAAACCGCTTTTGTACTGCGAGATTGCGGGCTGGGTTATGCCTAAAAGCTTAGATACCTCCTTTTGCGTCATCCCTTTTTCAAGCAGCTTGTTTGCTATTATTGCCCTAAAGGATGGAATTATCTCAGATATTACTTTTGAACAGAATAGTTCTGACATAAACTTGATAGGTCTTAATTCTTTATAAATATAACGCCGTTATAAAATATCCTAGAAATTACTAAAAATTTATTTTTGCACAACTTACCAAAGCTTAGTAATGTATGTTATAAATATGAAGAATATAAAGGCTATAAAGGAAATCAAAAATGAAATGTAGTTTACTACGCTTAGAATACCTATTATTAATAAAAATAAAAGAGTTATAAAATATATAATGGAATTGTGATATATCAAATTTGCGCCATTAAATCTTTTTTCAGGAAGGAAATCCACTACAACAAACATTGCAAGTGCTACTCCCGATATCAGAAATCCATTTTGGTTTAATTTATTCCATAGGCTTATAAATATAAATGCTGCAAACAAAAGCAAAGCAGAAGAGAGGAAAGTTACCTCCCATTTTTCGTGTATTTTTACTTCCCCTCTC
>JAKACB010000059.1 GCA_021796445.1 Nanobdellota archaeon | reverse complement strand
ATTGGTAAGTTTTGACAGAGTAATCTTGAATAGCATTTATTCAATGAATAATAGTGTATCAGCAGTATCCACTAACAAGGTTAACTACTCAAGCATATTTAGCAGGGAAATAAACTACACAAATTACTTGTTAACGCAAGCTAGTACTAAAAGCTCTCAAAATCCGCAAAGTATTTCTCTAAACCAAACAGGGCTAAACTTATTATCTTATTATAACAAGGGAAATTTCACAAAGGAAGTTTTCCAAATAAACAACAGCGGAACTATAAATCTAAGCTATGGTATCAACAAAAGCGTAGAGATTGTACTGACCAAAGGGGCGCAGGATAACCTTTTTGCGTCTATAAAAAATGGTATAGCGAAGGCGTTTAGCTATGTCCCCTCTCTCTTTCTTGGCTTTTTATGGGGGCTATAATGGAAGAGGATATAAAGCAGCTTTATGAAGCGGTAGTAAAGATAAATGAAAGACTTTCACAGGTAAACAGCAGGAATGATCAGCTTGAATCGCTGATAAATTCAATGTCTGAGTATATCCTAGAAAAAAATGAGGGAGATATAACGGAGCAGGAGATCATCGTGTTAGATCCCTTTAATATAGGGGGCTATAAAAATGTTTCAACTTCAAATGGCAGCGTTCTAAAAATAAGATCAAAAGGCTTATGCGTAAATGGTAGGCATTCTGTGGATGAAACCGCTTCTCTAATTTTGTGCTCTAACTGCAGTGGACTAATCTGTGACAAGCATGATACCAAGCTTTCTCCCCCTCTCTGTATAAATTGTATAAAAGAGCAGATAAATAGTTTGGAGCTTTTGGATATTTACATACTCAATGCCGTTAACAGCGGCATGAGTCTAAATAATCTTAGGAAAATAGTAAAGGGCTCCTATAAAGAGTTTATTGATTCACAGCAGCATTTACTAAAAGAGGGCTATCTTGAAAGAGACCTCCTTTTTAGGAAAATCCTGACTACAAAAGGGTCTTCCGCGCTTGCTTTAGCAAGTAAGGTTTATGACCTTTCATTTATGCAGTAAGGCGCCAAATGGAAGAAACGCTTCAATGGATGGTTGAGAAGCTGCGTTTTTTAAGAGAGATTGCCGATACACGGAACATAGAAAGTTTAATTGCAAGATTAAGCAAAACAAAAGATCTGGAAATGCAGACTTTTTTGCTGTCAAAAATAACAGGAGAGTTTCAAAAACTACAAGCCGTATTTCCAGTTTCGGATCCTTTATTTCCATTAGTAAAAAGAAAAGAAGAAGGGATTGAAGTTGGAAATTTAATATACAAAGATCAAAATATAGGCCGTTTTTCGCTGTCCATTGAGGATCTCAACAGAAATATACTGATAGTGGGTTCAACTGGCCACGGCAAGACCTCTTTGATATATAATATAATCAGAAAGGCTTCGGAAACAGGAATAAAATACCTTGTATTTGACATGAAAAAAGACTATATGGCTTTGGGCTTAAAGAAAGATACAATATATATTAATGCCGAGGATTTTAAAATAAATCCGCTGGAAGCACCGGTAAATACAAAAGAAAAGGAATGGGCGGTGCATTTTGCTGACATTTTTTCGGACAGCTTTTCGTTGCTTATAGGCAGTAGAGATTATCTTTTAGAAAATACAATAAACCTTTTTTCTTCTTGGGAGAGGGATTACCCGCCAAGGCTTTCGGATTTATTAATTTATATTACTTTAAACGGGAAAAAGAATGATTACTTCAAAGTTATTGAAGGAAGACTCAAAAGCCTTATTTCTTCTAATTCAATGTTTGACTGTAATTTAGGCATGTCTTTTGAAAATATGAAGGATAAGAACATTGTACTTGGCATAGAAAATGTCGGAACTGCAGAACAGTACTTCCTTGTTTCATTTATTCTTTCCTCATTTTATTATTCTAATCTAGGTTTAAACTCCAATAATAAATTCAAAAGACTTATAGTAATAGACGATGCTCACACCGTATTGGATGTAAATAAAGAGAGAGACTATGCCAAAGGTATACCCGTATTACATTCAATAATAGCTAAGATAAGAGAGCTTGGGTTTGGATTTATATTTTCAGACCAGCAGATATCCTCCATTCTTTCAAGTGCAATACAGAACACAAACACAAAATTCATAGGTAGAATAAACTTATACTCTGATCTTTACAAAGTTTTGCCTGGGAATTCTGAGGTTACTACAGATTACATATCTAATTAAATAAATCGCAATTTTTGGTCTTTAATGAATCAATCAATCCTTTTTGTTTGTTCGAAGCCGATAAACTAACTATTGATAAAACCGCAGACAGTTCTTTATTTGCTTTAAAAAGAGAGATGGAAAAAGGGTTTTATAGTTCTTTTAAGGCCGATAGTAAATCTGTAAAGGAAGAAGAGTTTTTGAATGAAATTAATTCCAATTACTTTTTGAATCTTACTTTGCACATCCAGAATCTTTCGGAAATTATGGATAAAGAGGAGTTTGATTCAATAAAAAACAGGCTTTTGAAAAGTAAAGTTATATCACAAGTTTCTCTAGATTTTCCGAATGGGAAAACTTCTAAGTTTCTGTTTATAACCAAATATTTCAATGAAAATTTAAAGACAAAGAATATAAATCCATTGACAGAAGAAGAGTTTTTCAGAAGATTGTTTAAGTATCTTGTTTTGAATCAGTTAAAAACCAGTAAAATAAACTTTGAAGAATATGAAGAGGGGTTTTTGATAAAGGGCCTGCTTAAAAAATGTATTTTAGTTAATTATAGTATTGAAAGCCTGAAAAGAATACTTGAAACAAAATTTGATTCCGTAATATTTTTAGTAAAGGATAATCTGTCTGAGCAGGATGTTCTTGCAGAATTGATACGGGAAAGCGATCAAAAACAATTGCTTAATATGAAAGCATTAAAGATAGTCCATTACAAAGACTTTAAAATTTAGCTGATAAAATCAAAGTATCCTGAAATAAACACCTATATAAGATTTTGTTAAGATAAAATAAAAAATGATAGATAATAATTATCTATCGCGCAATCTTATTACTAGACATTAAGT
>JAKACB010000058.1 GCA_021796445.1 Nanobdellota archaeon | reverse complement strand
ATATTCTGTACATGCATAAGCGTTAGCAGGATTATAATACAACAGCAAAATAAGCCCAGTTACTACCTGATAAATGAATGCCATAGATATTAGAGCACCAGTCCAGTACCAAAACCCTCCTTTTTTTCGCATGTAATCAGGTACTGTTGCAAGCGGAAGTTCTTCAATTTTCAATGGGTCTTCTCCCAGTACATTCTTTATACTAAAATTCTTTCTTATATCATTCATACTCATTGATTCACCTTTAGCTAGATGCGAGTTTGTTTACAGTCGTCCTACTTAAATTGCTTATTGCATGTCCTCCTGTGAGATCTGACGGATGCCCGAAAACTACTGGTCCAGTTAATTTTTTAGCGTATAGAGTGTCAGTGAGATCGTCGTACTTCAAAGTCACAAAGGGTAGTGGCCTTTGAGTTGGATGTGTTATTATTCCAGCTCCACGGAATGGATCGTATGTACTTCCGTGACAGTTACAATGAATAACACCATAGGTTGGTTTTGTTACATTATAGGTCTTTAATGAACTAATAACATTTGCTGGTAAAGTCCCTTCCTGTCCAGGTGGATAATAGTGTATAATTGGTGGTATACATCCCAAATGCTGACAAATTGCACTGTATGAAACAATAGAATTGTCTGGTCCTACACCTCCTGTGAATGTATAAACTTCGCCTGTAGCATCTACGGTAACAGATGTAGGTGGAACCTCTCTATCAAAACGGATCACAAAATTAGGCTCATCCGATAGTGGATAATAATAAATCCAAACGCTAGGTGATTCTACCTCAAATTGACTTGCTTTAAGTGGGACTGGTGCACTGTTCGGTGTACTCGGATCGTTCCAGTATAGCAACGTTTCTGGAAAATTAGTCAAACCTACGGCAGGTGTAATCAGGTTTTGAACCACTCCTTTGCCAAGTCCTCCTACTGCAGCAACGGCAGAAAGACCAACCATGGCTTTAAGAAATCCCCTTCGTGATGGATCAACTTCTCCTGTCATGAGTGGTTATTGAATTAATGGTTAAAATGGTTTTCCCTCGTGTTATAAGTAGTATTTATATTGAAATGAGGTTTACAAAACTCTTGAATTTAAAACAAATAGACCAAATAATATTTTAAAAAAAGTATTATAGCTTATCACAATTTGACGCAATGGATTTTGATGAGTACGCGAAAATGCAGAAAAGGACATCACCCAACGGAACAAATATAGTGATGGTCGCTCTGGGTCTCACAGGCGAATCTGGAGAATTTGCTGACCTGGTTAAAAAACACATGTTTCAGGGACATGAACTTGATAAGGATAAAATGATCGAGGAGCTAGGAGATGTTTTATGGTATATTTTTGAGGGTGCAAGGGTATTAGGTATAGACGCCTCTGAGATAGCAGAGAGAAATGTAATAAAACTAAGTAAACGTTATCCAGATGGATTTGACCCAGAAAGAAGTAAAAATAGAAACGATGATGGCAATTAAATAATTGCTTAATTTACTACTTAATTACACTTTTATATAAGTTGATAATTCCAATTATTAAAAATGAAGATTACTGCTGATATTCTAAAATCAATTAGGTCAAAATTAACAGTTAAGTCTATTATTATTTTATCAGTTATTAGCATTCTAATATTTCCAGCCATTCTTATAGAAAACGCATCAATTCCAACAAGCGACAGCCACCTTTACTTTCTCAGCAATGGATATGATATTCATACAGTGAGTGTTAATCATAACTCAAAAAATGCTAGCAATATTGGTGCAGTGTATCAAAGCACTTACTCTCTAATAAACAATAAGCTTGAACCCGTTTCTAATACAAGTGTAAGATTAAATGTTTCTGTAGTAGACTCAAATTTATTGGATCATTTTTTACTTCAACTTAATATATATTTTAATGTAATTACCAAAAAGAACGGAAGTTTTACATTAAATAATACTGATTTATTATTCCTACTACCAGTTGATTATAATAGAACTCAGAATTCTATTAGAAGCTATCACATAGAAAATTACACAGTACTGGAGGGTGAAAACAGATTAGTTACCAACCAAAAGGATGATAAATTTGGATTTAATAGTTTTGATGTAGTTGTTAATAATAGAACAGGAGAACGTGGAGTTATAAATATGGCTTTTTTGCCCTATTATAATTTGGGCTATTATGGCATCGCTCCCATCTTCCTCATGAGTGGAAACTCAAGTGGAAGCTATAATCTTTCATATCATCTCTATAATCCTCAAGATCAAAATTCTGTTGGTCCACTCGTTTATTTAGGCAACTATTCCTTTAATAAGATTTACACAATAAATTCAAATGAGGGCAGAATTCTTTCCATGAATGAGGCGTTTAACGTAACTTTTTTTGTAAATGGAATTGCTCTTGGTACCGTTTACCATAATAGTGTTTTGTCAACTTCTTTTACCGCTGCTATTTCTATTTTAGGATTACTAGGAAATACTGGCGCAGAAATTATGTTACTTGTCACTGTTTTTATGGTATTAACATTGTTTGTGCCCATGTTTAATCTTCCTGTTTACATGTATTATCTATCATTGCCAAGAAAGAGATGGTATACAATAACAAATGAATTTATCTCTTCTATCTTGACCATGTCCATCTTTGAGGGTTTTGCTTTTACTGCCACATACCTGATTTCAGAATTAATGTTCCACTATTCACTATCTATTCTTGCATTTATTTATATTTACCTTTTCAGTGTGGCTGCATTTACTGTTTTTTCCTCTCTATATCTTCTCATTGGCGTTTTTTTCATTGGTAAAACAATGCCCCGCATTTCATTAACAATATTTTTGATTTTAGGATATCCTTTAATAGATTCCTTATCACAATCCATACTAGAAATTCAGGCAATTTTCTCAGATAATGTCCTATTCAAACCTCTGCTTGATAACATAAGGACGTATAACCTAATAAGTGGCATATTACCCGTTCTAAATGTAGAGGAACTCAACAGTTATTTTCTGAGAAGTCCGGCTAGTGGAGTTATAATGCTAAACCATCTTTCAATATTCGATCTTTCCCCTTTAATATTCCTCTCTTCTATT
>JAKACB010000057.1 GCA_021796445.1 Nanobdellota archaeon | reverse complement strand
CAGTGAGTAGGGTTAAGTCGCCACAAGGTAGCCGTATGGGAACATGCGGCTGGATCACCTCCTTTAATTAAAAATCAGAGCGAGGTCATATTTATGTGCATTAACATCATCTGCATACTTTTGATTAAGTAATCTTATTATTAGGGGGGTTTTTATGATAGATTTACCGAAGGAGACATTAGAATTTTTTGATAACGATGAATTAAGGTCTAGAATTTTTTATGAAAAGTATTCACTTTCTGATTTAGAAGGGAATAGAACAGAAAAAACACCTATAGAGATGTGGAAAAGAATTTCAAGAGAATTAGCAAGTGTAGAAAAGGACGATAAAAAAAAGGACATAGAGAATAATTTTTATTGGTTATTGGAAGATTTTAAGTTTGTTCCTGGAGGTAGAATCTTATTTGGAGCAGGCGCTAATCATAAAGCTACACTACTTAATTGTTATTATTTACCGATAAAAAAGGACTCCTTAGAAGCTATTTATGATACTGCTAAGGAGATGGCAAGAACTTATTCTTATGGTGGCGGTGTAGGTATAGATATCTCAATATTAAGGCCAGAAGGAGCAGCAGTGAATAATGCAGCAAGATTTTCGACAGGCTCTGTGTCTTTTATGGAGCTTTATTCTATTACTACTGGAATAATAGGCCAAACTGGAAGAAGAGGGGCGTTGATGATAACTTTAGATGTTACTCATCCAGACATAGAGAGTTTTGTTACTATAAAAAAAGACAAAAAAAGCGTTAGATATGCAAACATAAGTGTAAAGGTATATGATGACTTTATGGATGCGGTTGAGAATGATAAGATTTTTACTCTGCATTTTAAGAATGAAAAAGTAGAATTTAAGAAAGAAATAAAAGCATTGGATCTATGGAAGAAAATAATTGATACTGCAGTTAATACTGGTGATCCAGGAATAATGTTCTGGGACAGAATGAAAAGTGAATCACCAACAGAATATGATGAAAAAATGGCCATAAAAGGGACAAATCCTTGTAGTGAGCAACCTTTAGAAAATTATGGTGCGTGCGATTTAGGAGCAATAAATCTAGATTATTTTGTAAAGAATCAGTTCACAGACAAGGCAGAAGTAGACTGGGAAAATTTAGATAAAACAGTACGTTATGGAGTGAGATTTCTTGACAATGTATTGGATTATAGTTATAATCGTCATGCCTTAAAAGAACAAGCAGATGAAACTGTTTATGCAAGAAGGATCGGTCTTGGGATAATGGGTCTTGCAAATATGTTGATAAGCATGAATCTTAGATATGACAGTGACAAAGCAATCGAGTTCGTAGACTCTTTAATGAAAAAAATAAAGGAAACTGCTTATGATGAAAGTTCGAATCTTGCAGTTGAAAAAGGTTCATTCCCTGCTTTTGTAGCAGAAAAACATCTACAGAGAAATTTTGTAAAGAGGCTAGATAAAAAGCTTTTAGATAAAATATCAAAGAATGGCTTAAGAAATGCATGTATACTTACTGTTGCTCCAACAGGATCAATTTCTTCAATGGCCGGAGTGAGTGGTGGGATAGAACCTATTTTCGCTTTAAGTTATACTCGTAGATCAGAGTCTTTGTCTGAAGGGAAGTTTGAAGTTTTAGATCCTTTTGTAAAAAGATACATGGATAAATTTAAAATAAAAGACAAAAGTACGCTTCCTGAGCTTTTTGTTACTGCGCACAAGATAGATCCTTTCTTTAGGGTAAAGATGCAGGCTACAATACAAAAACACATTGATTCATCAATATCATCAACTGTAAATCTATCAGCAGATACAGATGCTGAAACTGTGGATAAAATATACAGATATGCGTGGAAACTTGGTTGTAAGTCTATAACCGTTTATAGAGAAGGTTCAAAAGATGATATACTTAAAGCAACCGATGAAAAACCTGCAAAAGAAGAAGAAAAATTAATTGAGGAGGAAAGGCCATTCCTGCTTAATGGTACTACTATAAGGATGCCAACTTCACAGGGAAACATGTATCTTACAGTAAATAGAGATGAAAATGCAAAGATAAAAGAAGTATTTATAGATATGGGAAGGTCTGGAGAGACGGAAAAAAGTTTTACAGAAGCACTAGGTAGGCTTATAAGCATATATCTTCAATCTGGAGGGGATATAAATAGAGTCATACGTACTCTTAAAGGAATAAAGGGAGGTAACTCGCTTTGGTTTAATGGCATACAGGTATTTTCTATTCCAGATGGAATTGCTAAAGCAATAGAACTTACTCTAAAAAATAGAGATCCTACCAAAGAAAACGAAACTCTACATGGCGTTTTGAAAAACAAGGATAGTTTAGAAAATGACAAAGCAACAGTGTGTCCGGAATGTCACCAAAAAACACTTATATTTGAAAATGGGTGTTTTATTTGTAAGAATTGTGGATATACCAAATGTGAGTAATATATATAGTGTAACTTTTGGTAAAAGTTATGAATTTATGTGTAGAAAACTATTAAAATAAAAGGAGGTTATTTAAATGATGGAAATAAAAGTTTTAGAAAAAGAAGATTCATCGATAAAATTTAGGGTGCAAGGAGGTACTCAATCCGTTCTTAATCTTATAAAAGAAGAGGCAGATTCGTTTGATAATGTAACATTCGCTGGTTTTGTAATGGAACATCCTCTTGAAAAATCATCAATTTTTGTAATTAAAACTGATGGAAAGGATGCTGAAAAAACCCTTAAAAAAATAATTGAGAAAACCGAATCAGATTTGAAAGAAGCAAAAAAGGAATTAAATGCTTTATTTAAGTAAAAAATGAAAAATGAAGAAAGCAAATCTTTTGTAAGAAAATTAGTTAGTGGAGACAATGTTTATTCTGTTGTTTTTTATATAGTTGTTTTTTATGTTATTTTCGTTTATGTAGCTTTACCTTCAGTTTATGCTTTTACACCAGTCAGCTATATAAGTGCAGTTGTGTCTGGAAGTATGGTACACCAAGAACCAGAAATAAATTCAACTTATTATGGATGGCTGTCCTCCCACGGTTTTAATATGTCTGTTGTAAAAACTTGGCCTTTCCCAAATGGGATAAACATAGGCTCACTTGCAATAGCCTATAAAGTGAAACCTGCTCAGATAAAGATTGGTGATGTTATAATATATCATATAGACTATGAAGGTCTTG
>JAKACB010000016.1 GCA_021796445.1 Nanobdellota archaeon | reverse complement strand
AAGCATCTCGTAACTGTCACATGCTGGACCAACTGTTACTACTGTTTTAATTCTGCTTACCATAGTTATCTTAAAAGCTGTAAGAATTTATACATTAAGTTACTTGTCCATTCAACGGGCCAATAGTTTCAACTGGCATTACTCCGTTTGGAGGATAAGAACGTATTATCAATCCATTCCAATATTCATCAGCAGAACCTCCGCCATCTCCTACTAATCCCAAATAATTACCATTATTGGAAACGGTATAAGTGTTAGAGGGATTTTGTCCCAGTTCGCTTCCATAATTTCCAAGGGTAGTGGAAAGATATTGAGTAGCAACTCCATTTCCAACCACAACTCCTGAAAAAACCCATTCTCCAGTCCATGAACCTGTGTCTGGCGGTGCTGACCAGGATGTCCATGATGCCGTCGCAGCTATTCCATACCAGCCCCCGCCATCTCCTTGCCTTGCTAACTGCCCTGCTCCACTTGAATTTTCTAAAAAGAAGACATCATTTAATCTATTGATGTAGGTATAATATTCAATTATCATGTTAGTAGACTGACCACTTGCTACTGTGTATAAATAATTTCCCCCTGAGTTTAATGCATATAATGCATCTGTGCCAAATGGTGAACCTAAAGGGGCGGAAGTAGTCTGTCCTGCTGTACCTGATATAGTCCACCCGCTATCGCTTGCTCCTGAATAGTAATTTAAAAACACATTGGCACCGTCATCGTATTCTGCATATGTTGGTGATAGCTGCGGTGCTTCACCATCGTTTACTGAATTAAACAGAGTTATATTTGGTAACGCAAAACCCATGAATGCAATGTAGGATTCCCTTGGTTGTATACTTCCTAATTTCAGCCAATAATTCGTTGAAGTGCTTGCAGACGAAACACCGTTAAATGTAATGTTATTTATTGATAGAATGTTATGACCATTACTCTGATTTCCATTTCCCGCCAGAAGGTACCATGCAATTAATCCAGAGCTATTTAAAGGAGAACCTGCTATGCCTTTATCATAAAGCAATGCTACTTTTGATGATGAAAAAACCTGATTATAAAACTGGACATTTGATATATATCCATTGAAATAAAAATTGCCGTTATTTGTATCTGCCCAACCACTGCTGGTATATCCCTCTCCAATAGTCCAATACGCTGATGGGCAAGCTTGGGGTGTACCTGAATACGTAGCTACCTCTGTACCGTTTAAGTATAAAATCTGCTGCGAGGGCGTTTGCACTATTGTAATGAAAGTCCACTTTCCATTAGCTACAAAATAATTCGTATTAAATGGCTGAGAACCAACCCAATCGCCACCAGCTAAATCCCCATTTGTATTCACATATATAATAGGGCTATAACAACCTGCAGAAGATACTTGCTCTGAATCGCCATTCCAGATAACAACGCCATCACTTGTTGTCTTAAACCAAACGCTTATAGTAAACGTGCTAGCTGTACCAAAAGGATAATTCTCTGGTAAATTCGCATAGCTGTTTACGCCATTGAAATAAGCTAGATCACCTGATTCTAACCATGAAGGTATAACGCTTCCGCTCGGTGAGAAAAATTCAACATTGCTAAGGGTATTATTTTCAAAGCTATTATATCCAAAGGAGTTTATGGATACGTTATCTTGAAATATACTAGAAGTTGCAGTTGATTGAAGATTTGTTATAGATATTGGTACAAACTCCTTAACATTTTTAGGTATGTTAGCTACTGCCTCCCAATAGGTTTGATTTGCCAGATTTGATTGATTTGAAAAAACGGTTACATTGTATAAACCTGTAGACAAGGGTTTTTGATAAGACAGACTTGCGGAACCCAATGGAACTACTACAGAACCATTTATCATCAAACCTATATGGCTGGCTTGTATGCCAAAAGCCGTTATATTTGTTATATCTCCATAAGATATACCGTTATTTCCGTCCTTAACCCCATTTACAAAAACAGTAATCTGCGGTTCTACAGGACCAAACGTTACGGATGGCATTATTCCATTTGGTGGGTAGGCACGAATACGAACCCATTTGACTGAAATCTGATTACCACCGCTCGAACTGCCCCCGTTGTAAATCTGTATATACTTGAATATGTCACTGGTCCCATAATCATAGGTCTGCACCGCTTGGCCATTGTAATACCAGGTAGCGTATGGGTTTTGGTAATAGACGCCTGTTACTGCGTAGGTATTTGTCGGCTCAGGTGGTGTCAGCATGTGAAATACCCATGTAGGCGTTAGATAAGCCGGGCTTATAACCGTCGGCTGATTATTTATTTCTATCCATGTCAATCCTGTACCCAGGGAGAAATTCTCTATACCGACCTGACTGTATCCTGCAGTTTGGCCAGATGCCTCATTATTATACACCTCTAAGATGCCTGATAGAGGGGCTGTCAGATTATAAAATGCATTTGCATCTGGACCAGCCGGGACTATAAGCCCATTTGATACCACTGCACTTGCAGAACCAGTAGAATACCAACCCTTTGGAAGGACCGAGCCGGCAAAGTTCCAATAATTATTGAATACGTTAGCTCCGTCATCGTATTCTGCATATGTTGAACAGGAAGCTGTATTACTGGGATTTGGACATGTTAGTTGAGGGGCTTCACCGTCGTTAGTGTTGTTAAAAAGATTTGCGGACTTGGAAGCGAAGCCCATATAAACTGTTATGGAAGAAGAAGCGGGTACACCACTCAATTTAAGCCAATAAAGAGAATTTGTAGCCGTATTCGAATTTCCAGACTCTAACCATGAATCTATTGTTGTTCCATTTGGATAGAAGAATTCTACATTCTGCAAGTTAGAAGCTTCATATTGCTGATAATCCGCTGAGTCAACAACTACTTCCTGCTGAAATGGAGAGGATGTTGAAACTGATTCACTATTTTTTATAGTCAATGAAACAAAATTTAAAATACCTTTTGGAACCAAAAGTAATTGCTGCGGTAGAAAACACGATGGACTTATTATATTAAGTGATTTAACGTATATTTCAGCTGTTGAACTGGAGGAAAATTGACCTCCACTGAGGGGAGTTATACTTCCCGAATAATAACCGGATAAGGTGCTTTCATTCTGCTCTGCTACTATTTTATTATGATTATATATTATAATAGTAAAATTTACATTACCAACTAAATTACCATTCGTATCAAGAAAAGAAACATTATAGAAAATACTTGATGGGTTATAAATATAAGAAGTTGAAATATAGGAGATTGGTAAATCCATGGCTATTTGTGCTTCTGGCTTGCCATTATTTTTTACAAGTGTTACTTTTCCAACATAAGTTCCAGAACTTACTGGAAGTTCTCCTGTTGTATACAAAGACAATGACTGGGAGGCTTCTTCTCCCCCATATGACAAAGATATAGAGGTATTACAAATTGAAGAAACCAGGTTTAAACCGGGAGAAGAAAAACTGAACTGTTGCGAAGAACCTACGCCGCTTCCGGACAATGAATTCACGGCATTCGCTATACTTGTAGCTGCCAATTGAAGGTCTTGTGATGTACCGGCAGAGTTGTACCCTATTTGATAATATATAGCATAGGATATAGCTGCACTGAGTATAAATATGGCTATACCCATTACTATAAGATATTCTAAGGAAGACTGGCTTTTTGATCCAATTTGCATAAGATTGATTATACCTTTATATTAAAGAACTTATCAACAATCTTATTTATTCTTTGACTTACCTCTTCGACCGTGCCTTTAGCATCTACTTTTTTTAGATGGAATTCCTTTGCTATTGACATATATGCTTGTCTCACCTTTGATATCTTTTCGATGTTGTCAAAAAGCTGAAGGCCATCTATTTGTTTCTCAGATCTTGATAAAGAAGCCTTTGGCTCCAAATCCAAGTATATGCCTAGGTCTGGTTTCCTGAAACTTATATTCACAGAACGAAGCCATTTGTAATTTATATTAGATGCAAAGCCATATGCTAAAGTCGAGAAGAAATACCTGTCACATACTACAATAAAACCATTCTGCATTGCAGGCTCTATTTCTGTATCTAGATGATGTGCTCTGTCAGCGCAAAAAAGGAGCTGCAGCGCTTTATTTGAAAGATTAAGTTCCTTGTTTAATGCGGCCTTTGATATTCCTCCTAAAATGCCATTTGTTGGCTCCTTAGTCAAAAGAACCTTTAATCCCTTTGACCTTAAATGCTCTGCCAGAAGAACTGACTGCGTACCTTTTCCAGCGTTGTCTATCCCTTCTATCACTACAAACTTTCCTTTCATGATTAATCAAGACCTTTTTTTATTAAATAAGATATCTCTTCTATACTTTTGTTGCCGTCTATCTCCTCCCAGGATTTAGCATAAAACCTCTCATTTTTTAATTTACTATAAAAGGTTGAAACCTTTGAAAGAAAGTTTTTATTACTCTCAAATTTGTCAACATCCATCTTCCCCTTCTGTTTTTCCTTTCTCTGCATTGAAATATCGACCGGTACATTTATGTAAAAAACTTTATCTACTAAGGGCATGTCTAAAAGCTTTACAATCTCTTTTCCATTTTCATAGGAGAAACCGCCAGCTGACTGATAAGCTATAGTAGAAAAGAAGAATCGGTCTATTATAACATAGTTTCCATTCTTTACAGCTTCTAGTATATTGCTTTTATCTTTTACCATATCAATTATGTAAAGCATAAAAAGTTCATCTACTTTCAGATTTATCTTTTTATAGAGAAATGATTTTATTCTTTCTCCATAAATAGATGGATAATCTGGGTAAGAATACATTGAAACATTCTTTTTCTCTTTTTCAAGCGTTTCTTTTAAAAGTCTGGACTGTGTAGCCTTTCCAGCACCGTCTATTCCTTCTATTACGATTATTTTTCCCTCCATTTTATGCCTCCTTCAAACCTTTTTTGTACGTTTGGACTTTATCTCCAAGAAAATCAAGTATCTGAAAGCTTTTATCACGCATATTTACTATAGGAACCTTTGCCACATCAGGATCCATACCATATTTTTTTTGGTAAGAAGTTTGATACTGCCAGCACGACGAATTTATAAGTACTGTCCCTTTGTATATTGAAGCTAGAGTTTTATGTATATGCCCAGTAGCATATATATCTGGAGTTTCTTCTATAACAAGATAATCTCTTGGTAAAGGCATTAATTGCGTTGAACCATGCGAAGGCGCTATATGCCTTGACTTAAGGTGTATCTTCATTATGTTTTCTATGTCATCTGCATCCATTTTACTGTATTTAGGAATCTTATTTGCATAGTAAGTTATACTGAAGCCATGATATGAAAGCAAATTAATCTTTGCTTTTCCTATAATTAAGTTAACTTGATATGGATTTGAAAGAAAAACGGCATTTTTTAACTTATATAAACTATCTGCAAAAGTTTTATCTAGTTTTGGTTGGGGCTCTGCAATATGTGTAGCATCATGGTTACCCTGCGACAAAATCAACTTTATGTTTTTTGGTATCCTGTCAAGAAAGCTATAAAGCTTATCATATTGACCTTTAAGATCGAGTATAGCAAGTTCTTTTTCCTGGTCTGGGTATACTCCTATACCATCTATCAAATCACCGTTTAGTACAATAAATTTTACTAACTTGGCTATGTTTGAATACTCGGGTATTTCTCCGTTTATCCATTTTATAAACCTTTCAAAAGCATCATTTACAAATAATTTCGAACCAACATGTATGTCTGATAAAAAAAGGATGAACGAGTCATCTATCTCCTGCTTTACTTTTTCTCTCATCTGTATTTCAGGAAAAATTATGTCCTTTACAAATATTGCATCATTGTATTTTCTTCCTGATATCATCACAACCTGGTCTTCGAGAATTTCCTGATTTGAATTTGTTATTATTGCTTTATAACTCCCGGTATTGTCCTCTATATCCAGTATTGTGTATTTTTTAACAGGGCTGATAGAAACCGATGAAACCATAACTATTGATTTTACGTCGGAACTCTGCGGCATGTTTTTTATGTTTGACAACGAGGATAGACCAGATCTGTCCTTATTAATCAAAATTGTCTTTAATCTGTTGAACCTGTCGTTAAAATAATTTACCCAGTTTGGAGGCTTAGACTCCGATATCTCTCCTTCATAGTTTTTAATTATCTCTATATCTGAATCTGTGCTAGCTTCCCCATTGTATAAATCATGAAAAGTGTTTATATCCAGAAAATTCACATTTTTTTCTTTAAGTGATCTAATTAGCCCATAAACATCAGAGATATTTGTATCCTTTATAGATGAATCTACAAGTATTCCATTTGAAAACAGGGTATTAAGTTGATCCTCATCCATAATATTTAACCACCAATCAATACTCTATCTCAACGGCAATAAATATATGTTTGCCTCTTTCTTTATTATAGATAATACAACGCATTAAATCCTTTCAACCAGATCAATGCCTAAAAAATAAGAAAGATTTTCTACAATTGTTTTAAATGCTGATACTAAAAGCAGCCTTTCTTTCTCCCTTTTATCCCCCAATATCCTATTTTTCTCGTAAAAGGCATTGAAAACGTCAGCTATTCTATGTAGGTATTCACATACAAGATTAGGTTTAAGATTAGAGATTGCATCGTCCAAAACATTTTCCCAAAGAAAAATCTCCTTTAGGAATTTTGCCTCATTTTGATCAAATGAAACGTTGTCATAACCATTTATATTTGCCTTGTTAAGTATGCTCAATGACCTTGAATAACTGTAATTTATGTACACTGCACTATCGCCTTTCAAAGAGATGGCATCATTTATATCAAATACCACCATTTTTGACGGAGAAAACTTTAATAGATAGTACCTGATTACATTTGATGATATCTTCCTAGCAGAATTACTCTCCATCTTCCTGCCGCTTTTCTCTGCTTCTTCTATAACTCTTCCTTTTATTTTATCAGCTAAGTCGTCAAATTCAACCGTTATACCCTTTCTACCACTCATTCTCATAAATTTTTCATCCGTATTTATCCCAAGATAAGCTGCAGTATCTTTGGAAATTGAAACAGGCTCATAACCGTAATGATTATAGGAGCCTTTTCCTGCAAATTTCTCTATTATAAATTTAACAGCATTCTGCTCTGCATTTTGAGCAGAGTCTGTCAATGTAAATGAAATGTCTATTTTTTGCATGCCAGATTCATCGCCATCCCTGCTTGAAATAAGAATATCGGTTCCATCGAAATTTGAAGAAAACTTCCTGTATTTTATCTTTTCTTTGAGTATACTGTGCTTTATCATTGCATATGCAATGTCTTTAGCTATGTACAGAGAGGTTCCATCTGATCTTGTAAGCGTTATTTCATTGCCGTCTATGTTGCTGACTATACAGCCTTTATTTTTCTCGCTTTCGGAAACCGCTGCTATCCCTTCTGCTATAAGTTTGTCCAGTGCGGCCTTTACTATTCCTTCTCCCAGTATATAACGTTCTAGATCCAGAAGATCATACTTTATCTTTTCTCCTATCAAAGTAGAAAGTTGTGCAAGCAAAACCTTGTTTACTATTGAATCCAGAAACTTCAATGTATCATTATCCCCTGCTTCTATCTTTAGAAGCACTTCCTTCCTTTTTTCAAGCAGAGATTTTTCTTTTTCGTAGTCTTCATTAACCTCCTTGTATATCTTTGAACAGTAAATGTCAAACTTCTCATCAGTTTCCTGCTTTTTGTTAAGGTACTTAAAGCCAACAATTATATCAGCTACCTGTGCGCCGGTATCCTCAATAAAATTGGAGGTTATCACGTTTGCAGAGCTGTAAATAAGTGCTTTCCTAATGAATTCCCCAATATATGAATTTCTCATGTGGCCAATATGCAATGCTTTATTCGGATTTACAGAAGTATGCTCAAGTCTTACTGTTTTAGCAGAAAATGAATTTTTAACGCTTTGTAATTCTATTTTACTCAGTATTTTTTCATCCTTTTCAAGCTCATCGAAATTTAAATCTATATTTATATAGGTGTTCAACGCTACTGCCTTCTTTATATACTTTGATTCTATTTTCTTTGCGATTTCATCCGCAAATGATATTGGATCTTTACCATTGCTCTTTGCATACTTTATACAGCTAAATGATATATCAGAGAACTGGCTGGATGTTATTTCTGCCCACTCTGGTAAATTCAATTTTTCCTTTAATTCTTGAACTTTCATATTTTATAGATGCTTTTCTCTTTATTTATAAAGTTTTAACAATTTATTACAGGTATAACTACTAAAGTGACATCCTCCCATGAATTCACAGGCTTCCAGCTCCTATTAAAAGTTTTAACTTCTTCATAGCGTATATTTCCTGCTTCTTTGGATCATGGCTCGTAGACCTTGCTTGAATATTCAGCTTAGCAAGTTCCGCCGTCAGAGAATTCTCAACAGGCTTAAATTCCCCTCTGTCCGAGGGTATTTGATTTAATCCTATTTGATTAAGACCGAAATTTCTTATGTTTATTGCTGCGTTTACATCCCTGTCTAGCTTAGTCTTACAGCTCTTGCATGTCCATTCTCTTTCTTTTAACGTCAAATCATTATTGACATGCCCGCATACACTGCATGTCTTTGACGACTTTTCAAACATTCCTATCTCTATTATGTTCTTTCCTGATTTTTCTGCCTTGTACTTAAGGAACTGGAAGAATCTGCTCCAGCTCACATTGCCTATTGCCTTTGCCAGGTTGTGGTTCTTCTTCATTCCTCTAACGTTTAATGTTTCTATCACTATGGTATCGAACCGCTTGGTTATCGCCGTTGATACCTTATGAATGAAATCATTTCTTTGACTGGCTACTTTTTCATGTGTTTTTGCCACCATTAATCTTGCCTTGTCTCTGTTTTTGCTGCCTTTTTGCTTCCTTGACAATGCTCTCTGCCTGCTCTTTAGCAGCTTCTCTGATTTCTGCAGAAACTTTGGATTACTGATCTTTATACCGTTTGACAGTACAGCAAAGTCTTTTAATCCCATGTCAATGCCTATGGTTTTGTTGGATCATTCGTTATTTGCACTTTTTGAGGTGTTTCTTTTCTGTCGTCCACTGTGATAGAGACGAAGTACTTGCCTGTAGGTGTTTTTGTTACTGTTAATTGCTTCACTTTGTCCCTTGGGAATTCCCTGTGAATTCCATCTTTATGCCTTTTCCCATCTTAGGAAGGTACAGTAAATTGTCAGTGAAGTTGAAGAACTGTGGAACTCTAAAGGACTACCTGTTTGTTTTCTTCTTGTAATTTGGGTATTTCGATATGCCTTTGAAGAATGCCTTGAATGCCTTGTCCAAATCCATCAATGCTTGCTGCAATGATTGTGAGTTGGCTTCATTAAGCCATTTGTATTCTTCCTTCTGCTTTAACTCTCTTAAGAATCTTGCTGTATCATAGTAGTTTAATCCCTTCTTTTGCTTATCGTTTTTATGCTCTTTGTAATAGCTTTCTCTCAACTCTAAGGCTTTATTCCACACTACTCTAGTGCAGCCAAAGTATTTTGAAAACAGTTCTTTTTGATCTTTGTTAGGATACAGCCTAAATTTGTATGCTGTTAACATATTGTTGTTTTACCACTTCTGTTATTTATGTTTTCCACTTTTGAGTTCGCTTTCATCCCACGATTTAAATCGTAGGTTTTCCCACTCACACTTTATAAACTTACAGTGCCATCATATAATAACAGTAATATTTGCTAAGAAAGGTTTATATAGGTATTTAATCATATATAACCTATAAATTTTAAAGGGGTTGAATAAAAAGATAAAAATGACAGAAGTTTGTCCGGTTTGTGGTCTTCCAAAAGACCTTTGTATCTGCGGTACCATTTCGCAGGAAACGCAGAAAATAAAGATTTACACTAAAAAGGTTTCTTTCAAAAAGATGGTTACTATTATAAGTGGTCTGGATCCAAAAGCTGTAAATATAAAGGACCTTACAAAAATATTAAAAACAAAGATAGCCTGCGGCGGAACATTTAAAGACGGCATGATAGAATTACAAGGGGAACACATAGATAAAGTAAAAGATATACTTATCAAACAGGGTTTTCCTGAGTCCTCTTTTTCTTAAGTTACCTTATTAAAAAGATTTTCTCCTCTTTCTACATTTGTATTAAATTCCCTAAAAACCGCATCTGCTAATAACTGTGGTTTTATTCCAAGCTTCTTTTCTATTTTCTCTGCAGTTGATGGCATAAATGGTTTTAAAAAGATTGCAGATACCCTTATTGCCTCTAATGAATTGTAAAGTACCTTTGCTAGTTCTTTACCTTGTAATTTCCACGGCTCCTTATCGTTTATATATCTATTTATTTTTCTTATTCCTTCAAATATAAGATTCAATGCAGAGTACAGATCCTTTTTATCAAAGTTTTCAATTATTTCCTTCTTTTTTATAAAATCTTCTATTTCTACCTCTCCTTCTATTTTGTCTTTGAACCTTTCCGCAATGGTCAAAACCCTAGCAACTAAATTACTTAAGTCAGCCATAAGCTCTCCGTTTATTCTTCCCTTTAATGCTGATTCTGAAAAGTCCCCATCATCCCATGTTGGCTTTTCCCTCAATAAAAAATATCTGAATGCATCCGCCGAATATTTATCAACTATTTCTATAGGGTCTACAACATTTCCAATAGACTTGCTCATTTTTCTACCTTCAACTGTCCACCAGCCATGCGCCATTATGTTTTTTGGAAGTGGTAAACCTGCAGCTAAAAGCATTGCCGGCCAGATTACTGAATGGAACCACACTATCTCCTTGCCTACTAAATGAATATCTGCCGGCCAGAATTCTTTGAATTCACTACCGTCCGGCCAGTTTAAGGCACTTAAATAATTAAGTAATGCATCAAACCACACATAAACGGAATGACTTTCATCAAATGGAAACTTTATACCCCATGAAACGCTCTTTCGGGTTATATCCAAATCCTTTAATTCTCCCTTAAGTCTGCTTAATATCTCATTTGCATTTTTTCCCGGCGTTATCAAGCCATTTTCTATAAGCTTCACTATCTGTTCCTTGTATTTGCTTAATCTAAAGAAGTAAGCTTCTTCCTTTATCTTTTGAACCTCCCTACCGCAGTCAGGACATTTTCCATTCACAAGTTCGCTTTCCGTTATATATCTTTCATCTGGCAAGCAATAAAATCCCTCATATTCACCTTTGTAAATATCTCCATTATCCCATACCTTTCTTATAAATTCAGTTACCGCTGATTCGTGGTACTCATCCGTAGTGCGTATGAACTTATCATAAGAGATATCAAGCTTTTTCCATGCATCTTTGTATATCTGTGAGTTTTCGTCAACAAACTCCTTTGGTGTTTTATGTTTCTCTGCTGCAGCTTTCTCTATCTTACCACCATGCTCATCTGTGCCCGTCAAAAAGAAAACTTTTTCGTTGTTTATCCTATGCCATCTTGCAAGTATATCTGCGATTACAGTAGTATATGCATGCCCTATGTGAGGCTTATCATTGACATAGTAAATCGGAGTAGTTATGTAAAATTTTTCCATTCTTTTTGATTTACCTTTAAATTATTATAGCGGAGGTGGGATTTGAACCACACGACCTCTGGGTTATGAGCCCAGCGAGCACTCCTGGCTGCTCTACTCCGCTTTGATTTATTTAATAGTTGCTTCTTATTTAATAACTTTTACCAAACTGTAAAATAGTTATTTAAACCCTGTGCTCCTTTTAATTTTATGTCCATAGTCATATCTCTTGGCGGCTCATTTCTATTTGACAAGAAAAGAGATACCTCTTTGCTTTTCAATGAATTAAAAAAATTAAATGAAAAATTCTTGGTTATAACTGGCGGAGGGCCTATAGCAAGGGAATACATAGATTTCTCCAAAGATTTCAATCTTAGTGAAAAGGAACTGCACACTGTAGGCATAAAATGCACACACATAAATGCATGGGTAATGTCAAAGGCATTCAAGACAGATTATACCGATAAGGATCCAAGAAAGATAAAAACAAACAAAAGGATAACGCTTACGGGAGGCTACCTTCCGGGATGGACAACTGATACCTGCGCAGCATATGCTGCAGTTTCAACACATTCTAAGGTTATATTTAACATGTCAAAAGAAATGGGGGTTTACGACAAAGACCCTAGAAAATTCAAGGATGTAAAACTTCTCAAAAACATAGGCTTCGAAAAACTTTACGCGCTTACAAAAGGAAAACGTGTACCCGGTATGAACTTTATATTTGATCCGTTAGCAGCAAAAATATGCAAAAAGAACAACATAGCAGTTGTAGTTACAAACGATATTGAGGACATAAAAAGATACCTTGAAAACAAGGAGATAAAAGGGACCATTGTAAGATAGGCTTATATACTACTATATATATTATTCTAAAATGCAACTGATAATAGCAGAAAAAAGCACGGCTGCGGAAACCATTGCGAAAAATCTTGCAGAAACAAAAATAAAGACCGAGGAATTCGGGCCTGTAAAGGTTTGGTATACAAAAATAAACGGTGAAGAAACGGTTGTAATGCCGCTTAAAGGCCACATCAAAAATGTAAGGTATCCAGAAACATTCAAAAAATGGAATGAAGAAACTTTAATGAAGATGATAGATGCGAAACTTGTTTACACTCCTGCTGCTGAGGAAAATATTTCTGTAATAAAAAAATTTGCCAAGAAAGCAGATAAAATAATAATAGCGACAGACTATGATACGGAAGGTGAATCAATAGGATTTGAAGCAATCAATGTAGCAAGAGAAGAAAATGGCAAAGCGAAGATATACCGCAGCGTGTTCTCATCCCTTACTACAAAGGAATTAACAGAGGCATTTAAAAACCTGCAAAAACCAAATAAGAGCCTTTCGGACAGCGCAGATGCTAGAAGAGAAATTGACCTTATACTTGGTGCAGTTTTAACAAGATTTATATCGCTTGCAGCCGAAAGACTTGGAAATTCATTTTTGTCTATAGGAAGGGTACAAACTCCTACTCTTGCCCTTATAGTGAGCAGAGATGCTGAAAGAAGAGCATTTAAACCTGAAAAGTACTGGAGATTTCTGGCTACAGTGCAAGCGGGAGACTCTACATTTATAGCTGAATACAAAGATGGAAAAATATTTGATGAAAAAACTGCAGAAAAACTAAGAAAGATAAAAAAAGAGAAAAATGCTAATATAACAAAAGTTGAGAACAAAAGAAAGAGAGTCAGCCCTCCAAAGCCTTTTAACACGACTTCTTTTCTAAGAAGCGCGGCCGCAATAGGCTTTTCGGTACCCAATGCTATGCGTATAGTCCAAGGTTTGTATATGAAGGGTTATGTTTCTTATCCTAGAACAGACAGTGAAGTTTATCCGCCCACTTTGGATCTAAAAGAAATACTTAACGAACTGGGTAATTCAAATACATATGCAAAAACAGCCGCAGAGATACTGAAAAAGCCGCTGAATCCTTCCAGAGGAAAAGAAGCAAGAGACCACCCTCCTATACACCCCGTAAAACTACCCTCTGAAAAGCTTAATCCGCAAGAAGCAAAAATCTTTGATTTGATAAGCCGTAGATTTCTGGCAACTTTATTGGAGGAATCAGAAGAAGAGATAATTTCCGTCAAGATGAACATAAAAGAAAATGAATTCACGGCAAGAGGCAGCAGGATACTCATACCCGGATGGAGATCAATTTATATCTTTTCAAAGTATGAAGAAAACATACTGCCAGAGATAAAAGAGGGTGAAAAATTAAAAATAAAAGAGATAAATGAAAATGAGGATTTTACTACTCCCCCTGGAAACTATTCGCAAGGCGCAATATTAAAAATAATGGAGGAGCTAAACCTTGGTACAAAGGCTACCAGGCCTGAAATACTTAAAAAACTCATGGAAAGAAGATACATCTCAGCAAGCAGGACTCTTATACCTAGTGAAGTAGCATTTGCCGTTATAGAGAACATGGAGAGAGTATCAAATGATATAACAGGACCAGAGCTGACTGCAACTATTGAGAAAGAAATGAAAAGAATAGAAGAAGGACAGAAAAAGAAAGAAGAAGTAGTTGATGAATCCAGAGAAATGCTTAAAGAAGTACTGAGAAAGCTACAAAGCAAAAAGAAGGAGATAAAAGAGCTTATGCACAAAGCTCTTCTGCAACAATATATATTTGGGACCTGTCCTAAAAGCGGCGGAAAACTAAAGCTAGTGGTATCAAAGAAAAGTCACAAACGTTTTGTAGGCTGCAGTGATTATCCAAAATGTCACTTTGGTATGCCTTTACCCCAGTCTGGTTACTTTTTTATATCGCCACAGACCTGTCCAAAATGCGGGATACACATGATAGAATGGCATGCAAAAGAAAGCAAAAGGACCTACATTTTCTGCGTAAACCCTGCATGCAAAGTCAAAAAGAAAGAAAAAGCCGGCGCAAAGGAAAAAGCTAAAGAATAACTGATAGTAAAAGCACTACCAGCATTAAAAAGTTCTTTAAGTCTTAGCTACAAGGTCTATACATCTTCCAGCTGCTATTGTTAAACCCATGTCTCTTATGGCAAAACCAGCAAGTTGAGGTATAACATCCGCTTTTTCAATTGAAAGAGGTTTAAGAGGCTCCAAAACAACTATCGCAGCATCACCTTGTTTAATTGTTGCGGGATTTTCCTCTGCTGTTTGTCCTGTCTTTGGATCCAGCCTTCTAAGTATCTTCTTGAACTTTATTGGAACCTGTGCAGTATGTGCATGAAGTACCGGACTGTATCCTGCGGATATAGCCGTAGGGTGGTTAAGAACAATTATCTGAGCAGTGAACTCTGTTACAACCGTTGGCGGAGCTGACACTAACCCAACGATATCTCCCCTTTTTACCTGCTCTTTTTCAATACCTCTAACATTAAAACCTATGTTGTCGCCAGGCGCAGCTTGATCAAGATTTTGGTAGTGCATCTGTATAGACTTTACCTCTGCTGTTACGTGTGAAGGTTCAAAGATTATCTTGTCTCCTGGTTTCATAATACCGCTTACTACTTTACCCACAGGAACCGTTCCTACTCCCTGTATTGAATAAACGTCTTCTATTGGTATTCTTAATGGCAATTGTGTAGGTCTGTCTGGTAAAGGCAGATTGTTCAAAGCTTCCAATAATGTTGGGCCGGTGTACCATTGCATTTTATCGCTCTTTATCTTAAGATTTTCACCATTCTTTGATGAGATAGGTATGTAATTAAGGCTTTCTGCATTAGGATATGATGCCTTAACCACTTTTATTACTGAATCCTTTACTTCTTTGTATTTAGCTTCATCATAATTCAACAAGTCCATTTTATTCATTGCGATTATAAGATTTTTTATACCAAAGACTCTTGCTAAGTAAACGTGTTCTCTAGTCTGCTGCATTACACCTTCTTTGGCATCTACAACCAATACTGCCGCGTCTGCCTCAGAAGCACCGGTAATCATATTTTTAATGAAGTCAACGTGCCCCGGCGCATCGATTATAGTAAATTCATATTTATCTGTAACAAACTTTTCATGACTAAGATCTATTGTTACCCCCTTCTTTCTTTCTTCGCCTGACGTATCTAAGAAATAAGCAAACTCAAAGTCTACCTTTCCCAAGGTTTCAATATCTTTCTGAATCTTTGCCTTATCCTGCTCGCTAAAGCTCCCTGTTTCATAAAGCAACCTTCCTACTGTTGTAGACTTGCCTGAATCTACGTGCCCTATGAAAATCAAATTCATGTGTGGTTTTGTTTCTGCCATGTTTTATCCTCCTTTTATTAAATTTATCAAATTTTGATATACTATAAAGAATCGTTTATTATTTAAATCTTTTGGTACAAAATTCGAGTACCCTAAAATAAGTTCAATTGGAACGGTTAACTCTATAAGACTAAGCTATTGTCTAAGATAAACAAAAAACAAATCTTAGTAAGTTTAAGAAGGCAAAGACGATAGACATTGTTTATAATGTGCTAAAATACATACAATTGTCTATTATCGAAAATTTCTACAAATTGGTACAAATAATATTTAATAATAAAAAACTAAGTTTTTAAATTTAATAACTAAACTATTTAATAAAAAATCAAATTAAGGGCATCCGTTGGTTTTTGCTGTCCATTCTACCTTAACAACCTGCCCAGCGCTTGCGGACCCTCTCGTAGCATTAGATGAATATAATGTTGTACCAGAACAAATTGGGTTTATCAAAAAAGAATAGGAATAACCGCCATTTATAGCTACTGGCGCGATTATATAAGAAGTAGAAGAAGTAAAGCTATACCCCGCAATGCTTGCAGCCCAACCTATATTAGATGGAAGACCAGATTCAAGAAAAGTAATAGTAGTTGGTTGAGTTATGACTCCGCCCAATGTGCTTACATTCTCACTTCCTGTATTACTTAGAGTTAGATTAACATCGCCGACGCCCGGATCATTTGCGAATGTAGAAGATAATATGCTGCCACTATCACAAAGACCGGTACTACTGCTATATGGACAGTAGAATGTATACAAATCAGAGCCAGGGAATGCAAAACCGCTGTTAATCGCCCCATCATAAAATAGCTGGGCACTATAAGAAGGTAAAGCTATTGAGCCGGTTACTGTATTTGTAGAATCGTCTATTATTGTAAGACTATCGGGAGGAAAACCCGCAAGCCCTACAACATCAATGTGGTCTGTTCCTCCCGTATTCTTAACGCTGTAGGGGGTATATACAACTTGGCCAGGGTTTGAAGTAGTACTATTAATATTTATTGGACTACCGACAGCTGTTCCATTACTATAAAAAAGTTGAATTTCCCCGGCTCCTCCAATATCGCTTGTAACACCACTGACATACATCTCATGATTATTTGGGTCGTATGCTGCTGGCCCAGTTAAATAACCAGAATTCTGTGGATTAATAAATGATGCAGTAATTATATCTATAAGATTAGCAGTTGAATTAGCAGCAACAACATAAATGGAATTGGCCCCCAGTGCCGTTGATCCAATCCAAAACGAATTAGTGGCAGCATTATAAGCAAAACCTGAAGCCGTATAAGAAATAGTTGTATTTGTTTTTAGAGGGGTATTCCCATTTATAACTAGTACTGAATAATTAGTATGAAGAGAAGGGGAAGGGGAATCAAGAACGAAAACTAAACCATTTTGATAATAGGTACCAATAACAACTCCTGAGCCAAAGCTGATACTTCCCAAGTAAGTAGCGGTTGAAGCATTAATAAGTGCAACGGCACCATCTCCTGGCATAGGGACATAAAATTCATTTGTATTTGGATTATAAGCAAGTTGCCCAGACATTCCATATTGGGATACAAATGCATTTGAAGAAGGGACTGTAATACTGTCAAGTATAACATTAGAAGGATAAAATTCAGGAACGAACTTAATTATATTTGGAGACATAGAAATTGCAATTACATCACATATCCAGTTACTTCCTGTATTTTCAATTCCTAAATTTATTAATGAGCCAGGATAAGCTGAACCGCTAGGGCCTGTGCAAAGAACTGTTCCCTCTGTGAAAGGTTGTTGATATGGCTCAGTTGCTACATTAGAAATGCCCGTATTTGTAAATGATATTATACTACTTGTTGAAGTTCCCCTAACTGAATTCCATTTTATAGTCCATTGATGCGACAAGTTCTGAAGGGGAGAAGTAAATCCATCATCTATAAAAGTAGTGGTGCAGTTCCATGATGAAAATGCATAAGAAGAACCTTCAGATATTGAAGGAGCATTGTATGAATTACACGATAAATCATTGCTATCCCCTTCAGCAGTGTACTGTGAAACGGTTGTTATATCATTGTTTATAAACTGCGTAGAAGAGCCTGTTGATATTATTGAATTGGTTGCTCCACCATAATTCACTTTCCAATACTGGTTGGATGGCAGGCCCGATTCTGTAAATGTTGTTGTGCAGTTCCATGATGAAAATGCATAAGAAGAACCTTCAGATATTGAAGGAGCAATG
>JAKACB010000056.1 GCA_021796445.1 Nanobdellota archaeon | reverse complement strand
TCCATCAAAATTATGGTTATTATCCCCCACTATGATCAGGACATGTAAATTATGTCGCTTATTAATGTAATTTGCAGGGGGAAATAATAAATAAATAGTTTCCCCCTATGAGAAACTATTTAAAGTTAGTATTTCTTTATTTAATATGGAACGCAGATTGATTGAGCAGTATCTTATAAATAAGAAAGAGGAAGTAAGATTGCTTACAGTTAAAGAGAGACAGACAAATTTTGAAGTTTCAAAGCAATTTGTAACGGTAATAGTTGGTGCTAGAAGAACTGGTAAAACATATAGTGTACTAGACTTTTTGTTAAATAAGCTAAAATTAAAGGATTCGGACTTTTTGTACTTGAACTTGGAAGACGTAGATCTTGATGGCTTTAAGAACAAAGACATATTTGATGCCTTAAATGTGCACCAGCAGATATATGGGGTAATGCCCTCTTTTGTATATGTGGATGAGCCGCAAGTAGTGGATGGTTGGGAAAAAGCCATTTATTCATTACACGAAAAGCAGCTCTTTAAAATAATAATAACTGGCTCTTCATCAAAACTTCTAAGCAAAGAAATAGCATCAGCTTTAAGAGGCAGAACATTAACCTACTTTGTTTATCCTTTGTCATTTAAAGAATATTTATTTTTTAAGGGAACTACTTATGATAAAAAAACGCCCTTGTCAAGTTCTATGAAAAATAAGATACTGCATGAGTTATCAATATATTTGGTTACAGGAAGCCTTCCAGACGTTGCAATAAACCCACAAATTTCATCAAAATTCTATAATGATTATATTGACTTGATAATCTTCAAGGATATAGTGGAAAGATTTGGAATAAAAAATATAAGTGTAATTAGATTTGTAATAAAATCGCTGATAACTTCCTTTTCGAAACAAGCATCAATACACAGTATGTATAAAGCTCTGAAAGGCAGCGGGCAGAAAGTAAGCAAAAAAACACTTTATTCTTATGTTTCCTTATTGGAGGATGCATATTTTTCGTTTCAATTGAAGAAGTTCAATTTTTCTAGCAAGAAATCTGAACTAAGCATACCAAAGACCTATTTAAACGACTGGGGGATAGCGTCTACGATGTTAAATCTTAAAGCCGAAATAGGAAGGGTGATGGAAAATGCAGTGTTTATAGAATTAAAGCGTAGAAACACGCAGAATGATAGGCTGTATTATAGCGATGTCAGTTATGAAATAGATTTTGTTAAAGTAGAAAAAAATAAGGTTTCAAATCTAATACAAGTCACATATGCATCGAGTAAAGATGAAATAAAGAAGAGAGAAACAGAAAATTTATTAAACGGGGCCGTAAAGCTTAAGTGCAATGACCTTTTAGTCATAACCTGGGACTATGAAACAGTGGAAACAGTAAAAGGCAAAAAGATTAAATTCATCCCTCTGTGGAAATGGCTCCTTAGCATTTGAAGTTCTGCACTAGATCATATCTAAAATATAACTAAAAATTTTTATGGTTACGAAGAAATTAAAAACATCTTTAAATAAGAATAGTTATTTCTCGATAAGTTTCATAAATTTATTTACATAGAATAAATCTGGTTCAAATTTAGCCGGTCTAACTCGTATTTCGAAATTTGGTTTGGCAAGGTTTATCTCAAATAAAACGAGACTAACCCAATTGACTTTATAAACAAAAACTCGACATTATAGACAAAGACACTAGATCCAACAATAATTTAACTTACGGATAGTTTACTTTTTAAGAAATTTATAATAGAAGGTAAATCATCGCCGTAAATATTTGTAACAGTCTCTCTACCAGGGTATATTTTATTTCTATAGGCTATTAGTTGAGATAAATCTCCAATAAATTTTTGTATATTGTTTCATCCCAACATAGCCGTTCCCGAAATAATTCATTATTCTTTTCTATCTGTATCAGACAGTTTTCCAAAGTCAGACCCTCACCTAATTGTAAATTGCGCCTAGCCAATAGTTTAGTTAAGTACTCATCCTCTTCGACTTTTTCTCTTAATTTCTCAACTACTAATATTCTAAGTGCGTTTTCTATTCTTATAAAGTATCTGAGCACAATCCATTGTAAATGTACCAGATTATTCAAATAAAACTTTAGAGTAGGAATAATTGCTTTGGCAGAGGAAAGAGAACAGAAGAAAAAGCAAAAACAGTTCGTAGAAGCAGATTTATTGCGTGAAAAGATAAGCGAGAATAGCTATTTCATTGCTGATTTACCGAATACGTTTGTAATAACAAAAAAGTACTTGAATTAAACTTTCGGGTGATTTTATCAAATTAAAGGACGTTGTAAGTGGTAACGGTTTTCTGGCTAAAGTATAAGTTAAAAACTTAAATCCTTAAAAATTGTATAAACCACATGGAAAAAACCGATATAGAAAAAATAATGAACGTGGTTGACCACACGTTGCTTAAACCTTATGCAAAGGAGAAGGAAATAAAAAAGCTAATAGATGAAGCTGCTGAATTAAAAACATACGGCGTTTGCATACAGCCTTTGTTTGCGAAGACCGCTAAGAGATACATAACAAAGAAGAATTACCCTCTTAAGATAACAGTTACTGCTGATTTCCCGATGGGAGTGCTGGCAACAAATGCGAGGGTAAAGATATTAAAATCTCTAGCCAAAGACGTAAATGAAGTTGATTTTGTCATCCAAATGGGTTATGTTAAATCGAAAAAGTTCAATGCGGTTCAAAAGGATGTAAATAAGCTTGTTGATACAGCACATCAAAACAACATTGTTATAAAATTCATTGTAGAAGATGCTTACCTTACAAAAGAGGAAAAGGAAAAACTCTATGAGATAGTATGTGGTTCAAAAGCAGATTTTATAAAGACAAACACGGGATTTGCTGATCCCGAATACGCCTCTTCACTCGGCAATAAGATAGGCGCAGACGCCGAAAACGTCAAATTAATGGCCGAGACGATAAAAAGACTAGGCTCAAAGACTGGAATAAAGGCTTCGGGAGGGATACGTTTATACGAGCAGGTTTTAAATTTGTTGAAAGCATCTGAGAAACAGTTAGACCCTAAGGAATTCAGGTTGGGAATGAGCGGAACCAAAAAGCTATATGAAGAGCTAGAAAAATTAAAAACAAATTAAAAAATCAATTGCCTTCATTCCCGTAGTATTCCTTTAGAACTTCGTCTGAATTCTTTTCAGCTTCCTGTTCTATTATCTTTTCTTCTTTGTCCATAGTTTTGCCTTAATACGCCCATCATATAAATATTTTAAATTTGAAGGTGAGCGCGCGAGTTGAACGCGCCTACTTCGTTAACGGCCATATTTCACAATGCTAGACAGCATTTGTCATTTGCAGACGAATACATAGCCGCTCTGTCAGCTCACCATACAGCTTATATAAACAATTTATCTCAGATAAACTTATAATGTTGCAAAATTTATTAATATCTATCAATTTATTTCTATTTTATAACCGCAAATTTTTTGTCGGGA
>JAKACB010000015.1 GCA_021796445.1 Nanobdellota archaeon | reverse complement strand
GCTTATATTTGAATCTTTATCAACCATCGGCTTAGTAAACTCATAATACAATAGAGATGTGCGGCTTAGAAAATATTCCATCATTTTGTTAGTAAGTGTTTCCAGTTCCCTCCTTATAGATTTATTGGAATAATCTGCCTTTGACTTGCTTCTTTTGATTAAAGCATTGCCTTTTATAATCATTGTCTTTTCCGGCCCTTCAACAAATCCAAACTTTGCATAACCAGATGACAGGTATAAACTTTCATATGCTTCTTTCAACAAGCTATTTGGAGAAGAATACATGAGTTTCCCTGAACCGTCAAAATATGGCAGGTTTACTTGATCAAACATATCCATAAACCCGGTACTCCACTTATTGGGCCTGAACAGATCTTCAAGTTTGATGTGCTTGTAAGCTTTCTTTTCTACTTCTTCTGATTCCTTGTGTGTTAAAGAATTTTTTGACCTGGCTTTTTTAATTCTCCTTTCTTCCTTGTCTTCGTAATCCATCCTGCCAAAATCAAGCGAGATATAGTGAAGTGATTCAAGAGCAGAGACATAATATTCCAGAAATTTTTTTGTTGTACAATTTACTGCATACTTTAAAGGTTCATGCATGTCTGCGTATAAAAAATATCCCATGCTTGATTATAACATGTAAAGTATTTATATAAAACTCTCCTAAAACGGAGAGTATGGATATAAAAAGTATAATAGAATCTGCAGGTCTTACCCGAGCAGAAAGCGAAGTCTACTTGTCGCTAATAAAATTAGGCAGTTCAATGATAGGGCCGATACTTAGGGAATCCGGCCTTAACAGTTCCGTTGCATATAACTGTCTTCAAAGACTTATGGGGGAAGGCCTGGTTTCTTACCGCATAAAAGGCAAAAAGAAGTATTTTTTTGCTTCTGATCCAAAAAATTTAATACAAATCCTAAAAGATAAGGAAGATGCTTTGCTTGAAGTTATGCCAGTACTGGAAAAACTAAAGGGTACTGCAAAAAGCAAGCAGGATATATTCATATTCGAGGGACCAAAGGCAGCTAGAACAGTATTTAATGACATTTTGAATACACTGAAAAAAGGAGATGAGCACCTTGTAATTGGCGTTTCGGAAAGCGACAGTGGCATGGGCGGATTTATAAAGAAATGGGATGAAAAAAGAGCTAAAAAGGGCATCAAAAAACGGGTTATAATAACTGAGAAAAAAGGAAACTGGCTGGATTATTACAAAAAACAACCGCTTACTAAAGTAAAAGCAATTCAGGAAATATTCAACGTGCATTTTACAATAAATATCTATGGAAACAAGACTGCTTTAGTCATCTGGGGAAGATACGCAACATACATATTAATAGAGCGAAAAGAAGTAGCAGAAAACTTCAGGAACTATTTTAATTTTCTTTGGAAATTAAGTACATGACTTTCAAAAACGGCATTCGCTGTATAAATATTAAATTCCATTCTTTTACGTCCTAAAAAATCAATCCTTCTTCAAAAGCTCCAGATACTCTTTTCTCAGCTTTGCTATTTTAGGGCGTATGACCATGAAGCAGTACGGGTTCAGGGGATTATTCTTATAGTAATCCTGATGGTATTTCTCTGCGAGATAAAATTCTTTCAACGGCTCCAGAGCAGTGACTATCGGCTTGTCCCAAAGCTTTTCTTCCGTTAATTCTTTTATGACCTTCTCTGCTATTTCTCTCTGCTTATCATTAACATAGAATATCTCTGACCTGTACTGGCTTCCTATGTCATTTCCCTGCCTATTCAGGCTGGTAGGATCATGTAAAGTGAAGAAAACCTGCAACAGCTGTTTATATGAGATTACCGAAGGGTTAAAGGTAAGCCTTACCGATTCGGCATGTCCTGTTTTGCCTGTGCAGACCTCCTCATAGGAAGGATCTTTAACAGTTCCTCCGCTGTATCCGGATTCAACTTTTTCTATGCCTTTTATCTGCTTGAATATTGCTTCCATACACCAGAAGCAGCCACCTGCAAGAACTGCAACATCAAGCTTTTCGGCCATATTTTATGATGAGTTTCTGCATTATTATACTTTTTAAACTACAAATAAAGAATTAAAGTTATAAGAACATAAAATTAATTATATTATAATACTACAATGGAAACAGAAGGAACTGAGATAATAGAAGATTACCAGGTAGTATCTGATGGTATTTCTGCTGATGTTAAGATACTTAGGATCCCATCTAAGTTTACAATGAACTATAAGATAACTACTCCCGTTATAGATCAAAGTATGAATGCAGTATTAACAGAGATAAGAACTGAACTTATAAGAGAAGACCCTTCAAAGATACAGCAGCTTTCTCAGACTACTTCCGAGACATTAAAAAGGGAATTTCTTGAAATAGTACAAAGAAAACTCAAGGAAATAATACCCGGGATGCAGGAAAAGTCATATTTAGAGCTTTCTGCTACTCTCCTGCATGAAATGTTCGGCCTGGGAATAATAGAGATACTTGATACGGACCCGAATCTAGAAGAGGTAGTTATAAACGACTCAAAAACGCAGGTTATGGTTTATCACATTAAATACGGTTGGCTTGAAACAAACGTAAGAATAGAAACCGAATCAAAAATAGAGTCATACGCGCAACAAATTGCAAGAAAAGTAGGAAGGCAGATTACAAACTTAAATCCCCTTTTAGATGCACAGCTTCCAAATGGAGATAGGGTCAACGCTACTCTTTATCCAATATCCACACATGGAAATACGTTGGATATAAGAAAGTTTCGTGCAGAGCCTTGGACAATAATAGATTTTCTTAAGAGGAAAACTGTTTCGCAAGAACTCGTTTCATTCATATGGCAGGCAATGCAGTATGAACTTTCATTCCTAGTTACGGGAGGTACGGCAGCAGGTAAAACATCGATGCTTAATGTTTTTCTTCCGTTTATTCCTCCAAATCAAAGGATAATCACTATAGAAGATACAAGCGAACTTATCCTTCCAAAGTACATGCATTGGGTCCCAATGCTTACAAGGCAGCCTAATTCCGAAGGGAAAGGTCAAGTAACTATGTTGGATTTGCTGCTTAACTCCCTTAGAATGAGACCTGACCGTTTAGTAGTAGGTGAAATAAGAAAGAAGGAAGATGCGCAGACACTTTTCGAAGCAATGATGACCGGCCATTCAGTTTACGCAACTATGCACGCAGAGACTGCACAGCAGGTTGTAAAAAGGCTGATATCAGAGCCGATAGAACTGCCGGAAATCGAGGTTTCTACCCTTGACCTTATAATAACGTCATTTAGGCAGAGAAGAACTGGTGTGAGGAGGGTATTAGAACTTGCTGAGATAGTTGAAAGGCAAGTAAGTGGAGAAACGGAATTAAAGACTAACAACTTGTTTGAATGGAAACCAAGAACGGATGTAATAGAAAGGACAATAAATACTTCACAGAAAATATCTACAAAACTTGCCCTTTATTCTGGATTGACAAGCGAGGAAATGGCCGCTGATTTAAAGGAAAAGGGCTCTGTTTTGCAGTGGATGGTTGAAAAAGAAGTAGACAACGTAAACTTAATAGGATTAACAGCAAGCAATTACTATACTAACCATGATAAATTAATGCAGTTGATAAAAGATAAGGGAGACCCTTCTGAATTAGAAACTTTGTAAAATGGAAACGAAAATACCTTCTATTATGATTTCCCCGGCCAAGGCCATATTCTTCGGAAAGAAAGTTAAGAAATTTGCGCCTATGTTAAGAGGCCTTGCCCCCTCATTGAAACAAGATCTTATGCAGGCATCAATGGATATAGATTACTTGGATTATATTGCTGCAGGGATAATTGTGACACTGCTTCTTGTTGGTTTAATGATTGGCGTAACAGCACTTATAGTTTTAATAGCCATAAAAAAAGACTTATTGACCGTAAAGATTGAAGCTATAATACCTGTGCTTGTTATTGTAGTTCCAGCCGTTTATTTACTGTATTTTCTAAATTTTCCAAAACTTCAGGCTACAAAAAGAACAAAGCTTATAGAAGAACAGGTTGTATTTGCGACCAGGGAAATAATGATAAAGGTAGGTTCTGGAGTTCCAGTATTCAATGCGCTACTTGATGTTGCAAATGGGGATTATGGTGTTGTATCGGACGAATTTAAACTTGCAATAGAAGAAATAGAATCCGGAGTACCGCAAGAAGAGGCGCTGGATCATTTAGCAAGAAGAGTTCCTTCCCAGTCCCTTAGAAGGACAATAGATATAATGCTTAATGCAATAAAATCAGGAAGTGATGTTGCAGGCACCCTTAATCTTATAAACGACATGCTTATCAAAAAACAGCAGTCGGACATGAAAGCCTATGCCGGTGAATTAACACCGATGTCGATGGCTTATATGCTTATATCTGTAGTTGTTCCCAGCCTGGGGATGTCTGTATTTGTGATCCTTGGCTCATTAGCGCACTTTGACACCGTGGATATAATATACATAGTACCACCGTTTCTTCTGATATTTCAGATATTCTTTATGGGAATGATAGGCGACAGGAGGCCATCTATAGGCGTATGAAACGAAATTCTGCCCACAAAGATATTCGAGTAGCGCTAGCGCATGCACTTCCAAAAAAGCTTACTATACCTATGAAAGAGCAGTTCATATACGCCCAGATGGGTGGTGAAGACCTTGATAGTACCATAGGATCAGTTACTATTTTACTTATAGTTGGAAGCATAATTGGGGCCATATTAATTTTCCATTTTCTGCATTCTCCTATTTACGCAATAGGAGCTGCATTTGGATTATTCTTTGGAGGATTACTACTTGTTAGGTCTGTACTTTCAATGTTTGCAGATTCCGTGTCAGCAAAGATAGAAAAAATATTACCCGACATGCTTTTGCTTATGGCCGCAAATCTTAGAGCAGGGATGATCCCTGAAAATTCATTTATAGCATCAATGAAGCCTGAATTTGGAAAGTTGAATTATCTTCTAAACAAAGCCGCAATAGAAACGCAGGCAGGTAAAAATTTCTCCGAAGCACTTATTGAAATGAATGAGATGACGAATTCGGAATTCTTTAAGGATAGTGTAAGAATAATATCCGAAGGAATAAGATCAGGAGCTGAATTGCACTTGATATTGGAAAACCTTGCAAGCAATCTTTTGCAGAATGAAAGCATAAGGAACGACATGAGGGCCCAAGTAAAAAGCTATTCTCTTTTCATATTTATAGCTGCTACGCTTGCAGCGCCGCTTCTTTATGGAGTTTCATCTTTTCTTATAGGGATACTTGATCAGGTAGGTGCGTCAACGAGCGGAGGTACTTCGGCGGCAAACCTCCCAAGTGGAACACTGGGATTATTCTCAGGGTTTACTCTGCCACATATTTCAGTAACACTTGTGGTAGCGGTTTCCATAATAAATGTAATAATAACAACAGCTTCAAGTGCACTGCTTGGCGGGATATTAAATACTGGTAAAGCAAAAAACGGACTTAAGAATGTACCTATATATGTTGTAATTGGGATAGGCATATTTCTAGTAGTAAGATTCGGTGTTTCTACGTTGTTTGCAAGTTCTTCTCTTACTTCCGGAGTATCAAGCGGAATTTAAACAAAAGAATATTACATTAAATAATAAAATAGGTGTATATAATTATAATATATGTTTAAAGGGCTCATGGTCTAGTGGTTATGACGTCTCCCTCACACGGAGAAGGCCGGGAGTTCGAACCTCCCTGGGCCCATTTAAAGCAGTACTTACGAAGTCCATTGCCTGTTTTTTATCTTCGCAGTGCTAGAAAAATGGTATAATGCTGTTTTCTTACTTATCGTTTGCAGATAACAGCCAAATACAGTTATGAAACGCAGGAGATTTTTTCCAAGGAATTTTCTCAGTATTCTATGGATTTTAGTTTTTTCAGGTTTTTTAAATCTCTTTTAATATACCTTGTATTCAATTCTGCAAATTACTATTTAACCTGGATAATTTGTTGTATAAACAATGTTACTTGGAACACCATTATTGTTTGTCTGAATATAGTTTTTAGTTGTACCATTTAATGGCCACCAAGAAACCAAACCTGCATTTGGAATTGGAGGAGCTGCAATACCCTCTGAGTATATCTTAGATATTTCGGAGACACTTAAAGGAGTATCATAAACCTGAACATTTACGATAGACCCATTCCAATCCTTTTTGTTTATAATATCCCCTATATAAAAAGTTGGATTTGAAGATGTAGTGGTATTTATTGACTGTGGAGAAAAAGCTAAAGATAGTGACCCATCAAGAGGACCTCCATATCCTATTTGATCTGTTCCATTATATTCAAATGCTATGAAATACCAGTTATTAAGTTTAATTGGTGGCGCAACTACTGTTTGACAAGTACACCAAGTATCGATTTGTATGCCATTAGCAGCACACTGATATATAAATGCCCAGAAAAAATGACCTATACATACTTGCGCTCCATACCCAAAAATACCTGGTTGTGCTACATTGGCTGGCTCTTTTGTTGAAAACCAGGCTAAAACAGTTCTTACTTTGGAAGAATTTGGCAGTGATTCAGCATTTGCATTTATACACCATCAATCTTGCTTTGTCCCTATTGTTTGAGCCTTTCTTTTTCCCTGATAGCTGTTTCTGCCTTCTTTTCAAAAGCTTTTCCTGTCTTTGCAGGTATTTTGGATTGCTGATCTTTATACCGTTTGACAGTACAGCAAAGTCCTTTAATCCCATGTCAATGCCTATGCTTTTGTCTGGATTGCTTGTTATTTGCACTTTTTGAGGTGTTTCTTTTCTGTCGTCCACTGTGATGGAGACGAAGTACTTGCCTGTAGGTGTCTTTGTTACTGTTAATTGCTTCACTTTGTCCCTTGGGAATTCCCTGTGAACTTCCATCTTTATGCCTTTTCCCAGTTTAGGAAGGTACAGTAAATTGTCAGTGAAGTTGAAGAATTGTGGCACTCTAAATGACTGCCTGTTTGTTTTCTTCTTGTAATTTGGGTATTTTGATATGCCCTTGAAGAACGCCTTGAATGCTTTATCCAGGTCCATCAATGCCTGCTGCAATGATTGTGAGTTTGCTTCTTTCAGCCAGTTGTATTCTTCTTTCTGCTTTAACTCTCTTAAGAATCTTGCTGTATCATAGTAGTTTAATCCCTTCTTTTGCTTATCGTTTTTATGCTCTTTGTAATATCTTTCTCTCAACTCTAAGGCTTTATTCCAAACTAATCTATTGCAGCCGAAGTATTTTGAAAACAGTTCTTTTTGATCTTTGTTAGGATACAACCTGAATTTGTATGCTGTCAGCATATTGTTATTTTGCCTCTTATATTATTTATGTTTTCCACTTTTGAGTTCGCTTTCATCCCACGATTTAAATCGTAGGTTTTCCCGCTCATACTTTATAAACCTTATCTTTTGGATTATAATATCTTGATTATCAAGAGATACCATTTATATTAGAAAATCCAAAACTTGGAAATAGGTTGGTAGAAGGATGGTGTGTGAATATATATGGGATGCCCTGCCTTTTCTTCTCTTTTAATAGTTGTGAATCTTCTTAGCAGCGTCAACGTATATGAAATTGATGCCAGATTCCTTTACTTTTCTTAAAATTTCGGCTGCTTCTCCGCCATTTTTATATCCTAAAATTATTATGTTTTTAAGATCCTCTTCCTTTATTTCTTCGTATTCCTTTTCATGCTCGTATGCTTTGTTTTTTAGATAAACCTTAGGAATGCTGCCCCCCATATCCAGGTAGATATTTAGCCAGCCTGTCCAGTGATAAGGTTTTCCGCTTTCATATGTTCCCCGCAAATGATTCTGCCTATGAGCTTCTTCATGTACAAGGAGATTTTCAATATCGGCAATTTTACCGGAACACAATGAATCATAAAGAAACCACTTATCGATCAGCATTTTGTCATTGCAATGGTCATATCTTCCGCAGAACATGTTGTTAGAGTTGGTTATGTAATATTTGCTTTTATCAAATGCCGAGGAATAAGGTGCATTTCTCTTTAGGCTGGAAAGCAGCGATTCTAGTATGCTTCTTTGCTTCCTTAGGTCAATAAATTCTCCGTTTATCATGAATAGTAGAGATGCAATATCATTAATAAAGATTCTCTACTTTTAATTAAGCAGCCTTAGTGTTTGATATTAAGCTTGATAACTGTGATTCCTATAATTTCAATTCTTTCTTCGCTATTACTTTTCCGTCCGGAGCGAAATCATATATTATGGGCAAGCTCGTCGGCAGCTCCAACGACAATACCTGTTCCTTTGACAATTTATCCAAATACATAACTATCGAGCGCAGGCTATTTCCATGCGCAACTACCAGTACATTTTTACCTTCCTTTATATCCGTCATTATGCAGTTAATGAAAAATGGTATTGTTCTCTTCTGCGTGTCTTCAAGGCTTTCGCCGTTTGGAGGCCTTACATCATAGCTTCTTCTCCAGATATGCACTTGTTCTGCACCATATTTTTTGGCCGTATCTTCCTTGTTTAACCCCTGCAAATCCCCATACATCCTTTCATTCAAAGCAGAATCTTTTATTACAGAGATATTTTGCTGTATTGTCTTCATCACTATTTCAAGTGTTTCTATAGCTCTGTTTAAAACGCTTGTGTATGCAATCTGAAACTGCAGGCCTTCTTTTTTTATTGATTCGCCGGCTTTCCCTGCCTGCTTTCTTCCAAAATCTGTCAAAGGGACGTCTACCCACCCGGTAAACCTGTTTTCTTTATTCCAAAGAGATTCTCCATGTCTTAGCAAACACAGCTGTACCATTCTATTTTATAGTTTTTATTTATTAATTTCTTTTAGATTCTGATTTTATTTTCTGTACTGTGTATATTTAATGATTCCACCTTTTTCGTATTATTTTAAAGAGTATAAGGAGTATAATGGATATGAGAAGAGCGGCAGAAACTGAATACATTACTGCATTTAAACCACATTTGAAGTAAAAAGAACCGGAGATAGATGAAATGCCTTTGGTTGTGCTTGAAAGCGCCGCAGCTGAAATAGAGCATGAATTGTAATTTGTGAATATTAAAAAATAGAGGGGCACGGCCAAAACTATGCCAATAATAATAAGAATTAATTTTGCCCTATCTTTTTTGATTTTTATGCTGTTTATTTCTACATTTATTCCTTGAGACTTTAATTCTTCTTTGTACTTATCAGCTAGGCTCATTATAATTCTACGTGTCTCATTATAAATATAGATTGTATTTTCTTTACGTTCTGCATGTTCTGCAGTTTTTCATGCACAAAATTTATTATGTCATCTTTTTGCCCGCTTACAGATAAGATAAAATCCCAGTGGCCGCTTACTTCAAATATCTCCTTTACAACTTTGTCTTCTTTTAGATCCTGAAAAAACCTTTCAAAGTCGGTTGTATGAACGCTGTTTAATGAAACGAGGATAAATGCCTTTTCATAGGTATTTGATTCGTCGTAGTCTATCTCCACCTTTAACCCTTTTATGAAACCGTTTTTCTTAAGTTTATTATAATGATAATAGACTGTTGATTGGGGAACATTCAATTTTTTCGTTATTTCCCTGACTTCTTCCCCTTTTTTAAAAAGGTCCAATAGCTCTAAATCTAGTTCTTTAAGTTTCATAGCATTGAATAATACTTATGGTAATACTGTGTTTAAAAAGCTTTCATTACGCGATTATCCTTGTGGAAAGGAAGTTTGCTATGACATTTTTTAGTGTCGAATTTGGAAGAAACATTTCTCTTCCATAAAAAGTGTTTAAATCAGACGCAGAAAGGTAAAAAGCGGCCGTATTTTCATACAAAAACATGATTCCATTGAAGAAATGGGTATTGTTCATCCGTATTGAGGGAATATAGGTAGTATTCTGGCCGTTATAGGTTATTGTTCCGTTTATTTCATACAAATATGTACTGTTTGGAAATGCAGCAAAAGTGCCGAATCCAATGTTTATGCTCTTGTTTATGTAAGTGCTGTTTAGTATTGGAACTGAGACATTTGAATAAATTGAACAAACTGCAAATGCATCGATTTTGCTCTTTGCGACTTCACAGTTCCTAAGAGAAGTGCTTAGGTTTTCAGAAGTGAAATTATACGGAAAATAAATCAAAGAAGGAAGAGCGGATACATTTCCCATGTCTATTAAAATATTATAGCCTGTAGGCAGTTTTGTGCCGCCGAAAAGAATGGAATTGTACAAGGTATTATTTTCTACAACTTTATTGCCGTTTATTGAAAGTGCTTTTGCAGCCGTATAATACTGGGAAGGCACAAGGACTGTTTCATTTTTATACGCTGCATTAAAATACTCCAAAGCGTACTGTATAGACAAAGGAATTGAATTGGCACTTACGATTGTAGGCGCTTTGTTTAGTTTTACAAACGCAAAAACTGCAACTAAGATTATTATGACTATTATTAAAAGCCATAAAAATGAAGCAGAGATTCTTAGCGTTACCATGAACCACTACTCATTGTTTTGATCATTTTTTTCATTGTTTTCTTCATTAGTTTCTGGGTTATTTTCTTGATTATTCTCTACGTTTCCTTCGTTGTTCTCTTGAGTGTTTTCCCTGTTTAAATCTTCTAATTCCTTGTCACTGGAGATTTCCTCATGAACTTCATCCCCTATAGCTTCGCTTTCTGCCCCATCTGTTGCAAAGATTGTGAACTTTCTCTTTACTTTTGTACTGCTTGTTCTTTTAACGTATTTAGGCATGCCTTTGTAAAGCCTTTGTCCATGTATTTTCTTAGCGCAGTCTGGGCAGTAATATGCCTTTATGCCGTCTCTAAAAAGGTAAACCGCCCTATCCCTTCTGGTTATCTGGCCGCACGAAGCGCATCTAACGTTTCCTGTTCTTCCCCGTCTTATATTCTTTCCCATTCACTTTATTATTATTGGAGATTATATATAAGTTTGCTATGCCTATTTTTTCGTCTTCATCACTGCTTTCCTGATAATTATCACTGCTATTTTCTTTATCTGGAAGCCTGTACATATACAAGAAGAAAAGAAGCATTACAGTAAGCAGCGTTCCTCCTACAATAGTTACCAAGATGGAAGCGTAAGAAACGGCAGAATTATTTAAGTATGCAGTCAAAGATTCTGTTCCAAAAACCTTCCCATAATTTAGAAAGTTAATTGATATAACCGAAAGGAATACCGTTATAAAAATGGCTTCTCTTCTTGCCGTTCCCATGACATAATAAAGAATTGAAATTAATGCTATGGCCGCTGCAAGCGCATAAGTTACATAATTTATGCTTAGGCCTAATCTGCTTATAGAAAATACAAACAACAAAAGACCCAAAACCGTTGATATTGGCGATAAACTCTTTATCTTTTCTATCTTGTAGAAAACGAACGATAAACCAAGTGCTATAAGAAGTGTTCCTACTATGAAACCGAGAACGTATGGGTCAGATAGAAATACTGCAGTTGAAAACCCAGTTAATGTTGTATTTGTACCTACACCCGAGATTATAGATATGAATATAGAAAGCAGTATAATTATTATTATGAATGTTATCAATGAGTATATCCTTGCAAGCATTAGCTGGCTGAATTTAGAGTCTTTCCAGATGTACTCTGAGAAAACAAGGAAAACATTTCTTCCTATGAATAGCAGTGTTGCTAAAAGTATGGGAAAAACATACATATAATCAATTGCCGGCATTATTGAAGGGTAAAGAACCTCAGTATTTACAACGAAGAAAACTATGAACGTTCCGACTATACCCCAGACAGGATCAAGATATTTCTTTACATTTGGCAAGCTCTTTCTATCATATATAAATGAAATAGCCGACATGCCCTCAACGAAAAGGAAGGTAAATACTATCGCAAGCAGAACGTAATTTATTGTTATGTAAGTGTTCATGGTTTTACCCCCAGTTCACTGTTAAGAGCTCTTTTCTTCATTACCTTTCTGACAAATAAAATAGTGGCAGGCAAAACTACAATATAAAAGGCTATCATCGCTATTCCAACAGGAAGAACGGAAGGAGAGGTGTTAGCTGCTGCAGAAACCGTCATAACATTGTATATTATCCATGGCTGTCTTCCAACTTCATCGGTTACCCACCCATCTTCCAGAAGAAAGGCGGCAAGAACTCCTATTATTATCAATACCTTCAATACAAGGGGATTATCAAATGGATCAGAAAATATCTTTCTTGACAATAACTTCCTGAAAAACCTGTTTGATTCGAATTTATCCCTTATTTTATTTACATTCAAAAGCCATATTATCAGGAAGATAATCATGATAATGCCTATCAAAACACCTATACCAACCATCACATCAAAGGTATTGTGTACTACAGTAACCGGCGGCCATGTGCTCTTCGCATATGCTGACAGTGAATCGTTACTTGCTATAACGCCGTTGAAACTTCCTGTTGCCAGAAAACTCATTAAGCCAGGGATATTTATTGAATCAACCGTTTTATTGTTTACAAGGAAACCACCTATCACTTCCGCTACATTTGGCCCTGAATTAAAGTTCATCTCTAATGCAGCGAATTTTTCAGGCTGATAGACCATTAAATTGGTAATCGATTCTATACCTATTATAACCGTTAATATTATGGAAATGATAACTATTGCCGCTGCAATTTTTGCAGCTTTTTTATAGTACTCTCTTTCAATTCCCTTCGTCTTTAGCAGCTTATACGCAAAGTATGCCAGAAAGAAGGCTGCGCCTGCAAAGATAGTAGAGCCTATTACATGCCCTATTTCTATCCAGGTTGTAGGTGTGTTCAAAACTGCAAATGGATTTACATCTATTATTTTGCCTGTACTTAAATAATAAGGGATATTGAAACCTTTTGGTGTATTCATAAACGCGTTTATCATTGTTATGAAAACGCCGGACATCACTGCGCCAATTGCAATGAAAACTGAAAGCAACCAGTGCCTCATCCTGCTCCTGAATTTATTCCAGAAATAGATATATATCCCTAAAAATATAGCCTCGGTGAAAAAGGCAAAGATTTCCATGTAAAGAGGCAGTATGCCAACCTGGCCCAATACAGAGATAAACTTTGGCCAGAGAACAAAAAGCTCTATGGCAACTACAACTCCGCTTGCAGTTCCTACTGCAAAGAATATTATAAGAGCATTTGCCAGCCTTTTAGCTAGCACATCATAGAGTTTTACCTTGTATTTTATTGAAACGAATTCTGCTATGCTCATTAATATCGGCAGAGTCATTCCGACAGTAACCAAAAGGATATGTACTGCCAACGAGTAGCCCATCAGTCCTGCATCGAACAGCACTAGATTAACCATTATACTAATAAGTTTTAGGCTTATTTATGGTTTTTATGCCTTAAAGATAAAATTAAAGGTGGATAATGCCGGTAGGATAAATTATTCTTTTGTCTGACTTTGCAAGCTTTATTGCTAAATTATTTGAATCAACAGATAGATGAACAGGTGCCAGCTTTTTTGCACGGCTTTCTTCGAATACACGCATTGTAGAGCTGTAAGTGGAATGCTTCCAAAAATCAGCCTCCTCTTTCTTATTATCCAGATAGGTCATTTCATGGAGTAAAATATCGGCATCTTCTGCCCCTTTTACTACATTTTCACTGTAAGCAGTATCTCCGCTATAAAAGACTATTTTTCCCTTGTAATCAACCCTGTACCCATTATCCGTTACTAAGTGCTTTGCCCTGAAAGGCTGTATAAAGTCATATTTTTTATCTTCGATAAATTCTGCATTTATCCTAAATGCCTTTGGTGTTTGCAGCGTTCTTAAAAGCCGTTCCACGTTGTTTTTTATTCCATTTGGGCCAAGAACTATGAGCTTATTTTGTGCTTTGTATATTGATCTGTACCAAAATAATTCGGGCAGACCGCTGAAATGATCAAGATGCATGTGCGTTATAAGAACAATTTCTATACCCCTCGGATCTATCCCAAAGTCAAGCAAAGACTCTATAGTATGCGGGCCGAAATCGAAAACGATTTTATTGTCTAATGCAAAGGATATATTTCTTTCCCCTCTTACAAGATTAGAACTCCACTTTCCAAGAAATCTTATGTTCATTGCTCTGTCAGTTCTTCCAGGCTCTTATCCTTTGTTTCGGGCGCTAAAAACACTGTGAGCAACAGCCCTATCAATCCCGCTACTGCAAAGAATAGTAAACCATAACCTAAGCCGTATAAAGCTACTATTGTAGGGAAGGTTGTTAAACCCAATATTGCGCCTATCCTGCTTATTGATGTCCCCCAGCCCTGACCAGTAGCACGTATTGTTGTAGGGAAAAGCTCCTGCCCATATACAAAATCTGTGCTTCCCATTCCCCATGACTGAGTAAGCTCAAATAATATGTACATTGTTGCGATTACCGTTCCTGTTATTCCTACTGCGAATGCATCTTTTGGAGTGTGCATAGCTATTATTGCCAAAACAAGAAGAGAAATGAACATGCCTGCGAAACCAATTATTGTAACTGTCTTCCTTCCCCATTTATCTACAGTAAGTATGCACAGTATAGAACCGATTATAGCCACTGACGAAAAGATTGCTGACCCTAAAATAGATAGACTATGACTTAGTCCAAGAAGTATAAGTATAGTAGGCGTAAACAGCCCTATACCATAAAATGCAACGTCATAGAAAAACCATGCCAAACCGAAGTAGATTGTGTTCTTTATGTACTTCTTTTCAAACAATGTGAAAAATGAAACTTTATTGTGAGTAGCCTTAAGAGCGTCGGAATTGCCGGTTATTGACTTTTCAGACTGCTTGGCTTTTTCAACCTGGCCGTTGTTTGCAAGCCATCTTGCCGACTCAGGCACCTTTCTTCTTAGTATAAGAACGATTATCGCAGGTATGATCCCTATGGCAAACATCACCCTCCAGGAATTAACGCCTAATGGAAGAAGAAGATAACCCACTACAAATGCAAATGCTGCGCCGACCCACCATGCAAGGCCATCGCTGGCAAGGAACTTTCCTCTAGATTTCTTTGGAGTAATTTCTGAGATAATTGTAGCGCCTATTGCGTAATCAGCACCTATTGCCAAACCTAGTATTAATCTAAATATGAAAAGAGACCAGAAATTAAATGATAATGTAATTGCGGCAGTGAAAACTATAAAGATGACCATGTCCCAAAGGTACATGAACTTCCTGCCCTTAATGTCAGTTATATAGCCTATTGATAATGCACCGAAAAGCATTCCTATGGTTGTGGAAGCCGCCATCAAACCTTTTCCTAAAGGCGTACTTGCATAGCTGAAAGCACTTATTGCTGTTATTATAGTCAAAGCAACACCTATTATAGATATATCGTATCCGTCAAGAAAAGTACCTGCAACTGAAAGCAAGGTTATTCTGTAATGATTTGAATTTGTTTTTGCATTATCTAAAACAGAATAAGAAACGGTCTTTGCAGCCTTCTGCTTCTTTTGCATGAATTTTTATTGATTTTGTTATATTTAAGTATTTCTTTTAGCTTAAAAAGGAAAATTACTTATCTCATCTATTATGAAATCTAGCACAAAAAGACATAAAAACAACTGCAGTAATATAATTAAATGGAGCAGACGGATTTGACAAGAAATGTCGTAGAACTTAGAGAGTCTTTGAAGATATTTGAACAGAGGATTTCTCAGCTTAAAGATACCATTAAAATGGTTGACCAGAACAACCTTGAAAAATACAAAGAGATAAAGATTGCATTGCAGGAGATAAACAATGAGCTGTCTAGCAGCAAGACAAAGATCTTTGAGCTTGATGATGCCTTGAATAGGCTTGAAAGGCAGTCCGAAACATATGCGAAGGCACAGGACATAAAAGTCATAGAAAAATACCTAAGCTTCGTAGATCCTTCAAGGTTTTTAAATAAAGAAGACGTTATTAAAATTGTAAATGACTATATGAATAGTAAGAAGTGGAGCTAAATATGAACTTAATAAATGCATTTAAGAAAAAGGATGAAAACGATGTGCCTGACGTAAGCTCTATGCTTAACAACGGAATGAGCCAGCAAGATATAATAGATAATTTAAGGCAGCAAGGATATGATAGTACTGCAATTAAAAACGCACTTTTAAACGCGTTTAAAAGCAACGCGGGAAAGCAGGTTGGACAGCCTCCCGCACAACAAATGCAGAATGAACCTGTTCAGAAAATCCAAAGCATACAGCAGCCAAGCTTCCAGGAAAACAGGCAGCCTTATGAAAGCAGCAATACAATGAGCAATCAAAACCTTGAAAACATTCAACAGATACTTGAACAGATAATAAATGAAAAATGGAAAAGCTCTGCTTCGGAGCTTAATTCCCTAAGATCCAGCGTAAACATAAACGCTAACTCTATAGAAAACATAAAAGATAATTTAGAAAAACTGAATCAGAGGATAGACAGCATACAAAATACGATGGTAGGCAAGACTGAAGAGTATAATAAGACTATTTCAGACGTTAACATTGAATTGCAGGCATTTGAAAAGGTAATAGACAGGTTAATACCTACAATAAGCGACAGCATAAAGGAATTAAGAGACATTATAGACGATTTAAAGGCGCAAAAAACCGCTTAATTTAAAGCTTAAATATTAGCTGCCTTCTTCTTAGTCAATAAGGAAAAATGCATATTTCGATTTAAAAGTGCTTTTTTCAAGCATAGGGGGTTATATCATGGAAGGTGAAAACAGTCTTGACAACATTATAAGCGATGATGAAGCAAAACGAGACGAAATTACCGCTAGTATTTTCAGGTTTTCTGCAAACATGAAGAAGGACCTTAAATTGGTAAAGGATCCGAATGGATTAGAGCTTTACTACCTTAGCATTTCTCCAAACAATAAAAAATATCTTGAAAAAATCGGAAGAATGAATTTAGATGAGATAAGTGTGCTTTACGCCGCCCTTAAACATCCTGTTATGTTTGCCGATGTTGCCAAAAAGGAACTAGAATACTTAAACCAGAATTTTGAAGGACTGGACGTAAAATATGATATAATAACAACGAAGATAAATGAAAAAGAGATGGAGAGGCTTTCTGATCTTTATTTAAAGGCCAAAGAAGTTGAAACCAAGGACGATTTAAAATACGCTGAAATGTACGATGTTTCATCCAGAATAAAGGACAAAGGAGTAAAGGTAGTGTTGACAGCCGATGAAGATACGCTGGAGTTCTATTTAACTGAATTATCTGAACTTGGCAGAGATGGCAAAAAAATAATAGACTATCTTAGCGGTCTTAAAAACGAAGATACAAGCTACTTTATGTCTATTTCCAGCCTTTTTTCAATAATAGATACAAATAACAAGGTGCTGTACGCGATGGAAAGTTTCAAAGATAAAGAAGGAAATGAAATAGTAAAGATGTCAGTGCATGATAAAAAAGAAACCGATTTCAAGCTTATGTATTCCATTGCAAAAAGGGCAAAAGAGAACCCTACTCAAAAGGTATTATTTATAGACGAGGATGAAGAAACTTACAAACCAAGCACTAACCCCCCGTCGGACATGTATTCATAAGCGCAAAAAAAGAAGATAAAACGCCCTGTCTTAAGGTACTAATCTATCTGGTGTTCTTGGTAAAAGCGTTGCCTCGGCTACATTCTCCAAATTAAGCATCTGCTTTACTATTCTTTCTAAGCCTGTGCCGGAACCGCCATGCGGTGGTACGCCATACCTAAAGAAATCGGTATAAAACTTGAATTTTTCAGGATCTAAATTTTTCTCCTTTAATTGTTTTACAAGGATGTCATATCTATGCTCTCTCTGTGCCAGTGTTGTTATCTCCAGCCCTTTGTATATTAGATCTGCCCTGTTTGTAACCTCTTCGTTCCCTTCTTTTTTCATGTGATAGAATTGCGCTATCGACCAAGGAAATTCTGTCAAAAAGAAAAAGTCGCTGCCGTATTTCTCTTTTACATACTGGCCCATTATCCTTTCTCCTTCTGGGTCAATATCCCCGTCGTCTTTTAGCTTGTTTCCGTATTTCTTCAGTATCTCTCCTGCTTCCTTTATCGTTACTCTTGGGAATGGGATTTTGAGATCCTCTAATTCTATGCCATAACTCTCTAAATCTTTCTTGTTTCTTTCCTTCACTTCTTTGAAAATCCTTAACATAAGATTTTCCATTACCGCCATTATATCTTCATATGAATTTATAAAACTCATTTCCAGGTCTACACTTGTATACTCTGTTAAATGTCTGCTTGTATGGTGAGGTTCCGCCCTGAAAACCGGCCCTATCTCAAAGACTTTCTCAAAACCTGCAGCCATCATCATCTGCTTATAAAATTGAGGTGATTGGGCAAGATAAGCAGTCCTGTCAAAGTAAATAACCTGGAAAACGTTTGCTCCCCCTTC
>JAKACB010000055.1 GCA_021796445.1 Nanobdellota archaeon | reverse complement strand
TCGAAACCCTCCGTAAAAATAGGCATCGTTGAGGCTGGGGAAGAAGACCCCGTTGATAGAATCGGCGTGTAAGGACCAAGGCGAAAGCCGAGATCTTCAGCGCACGATTACTAATCAGCCAAAACTTTGTAAATCACACAGTCACATTTAAAACCGGTATGTTTTTTATCTGATACTAGCGCAAGCTATCAAATTTTTAGGATTTTATTATATTGTATCCTTAAATTTTGTAAATCTAAGAATGGAAATTATAAGAAGGCTGAAAATTGCTATATGTCCTGTAGTGCATAATACGCATATATGATGTACTAAAAATAATTCCACATATATAAGATAACAAGCTACACCTGCACCGAATATGCTTAATGCTAATATTAATTGTGCAAATAATCTGTTTTGTTTTTCTTTTTTATTGAATAACCTAATAACAGAGAGTACTATTATTACTGAGAAGAATCCTATGCCGTAATAATACCAATCTATTCCAAATAAAGTGGAATAATTACTTGTAACAACTTTTGTGCAATTTATTACTGAACTTATTATGTCACAGCTGTTTTTTGATATTAAATTCAAGGTAAAGGATAGAAGTAGATAAATCATTGCCCCTAACCCGAGGAAACCAAATAGGATCGTTAGATAATCTAGTATCTTTCTATTTTTCATTATTCCTCAATTTGTAGCTTTCTTTATTGCAGTTATAAGAATCTTAATAGCTTCATCTATCTCTTCGACATTCTTTGCACCAGTGCATACTATCTTGCCAGTACCAAAAAGAAGAAAAGTTATCTTTGAATTTACTAATTTGTAGACTAAGCCTGGGAACTGTTCAGGGTTATACTCAGTCTCATCTATATTATATGCTATCTTATTTAAATCCAAAGACCTATTAAGGTTTCCGCTTGCAACTATATTTTGTATATCTATCTTCCAAACGCTTCTTACAGTAACACCTACTTTTTTAAGCTCCTTAAGAAGCCTTGCCATTGCGGTTTTTATGTCTTCTTTTGACCTGCCTCCGGTGCATACAAGTTTCCCGCTTCCAAAAACAAGGAATGTAACATGCATGTCTGGAAATCTGAAAACCAAGCCTGGAAACTGTTCAGGATTATACTTTGTATTCGGTAGTTTTTTAAGTTTATTTAAAGGAATCTGCACCTTAAGCGATATACTCGCAACTACATTTTCAACCCTATAAATTTTTGTGTTTACCATTATTTATATACCTCTATAACGATGTTATTACTAGATATATTTAAATCTTGCATCTTTAATAGTTTTTCGGTTTTGCCCTCTTCACTGCCTGTTTTATTCAGTATTTCCTTGATTATTGCGCTTTTTATGCTGTTATCAGGGCTATTATCTATTGTTATGTACAGCTTTATTGAATCAGTCCTATTCATCTTAAGCTCTTTTCTAATGTTCTGTACCGCTCTTATTATCTCTCTTTTTATCCACAACACTTTAACTTCATCGTTTATACCAGAATCAATTACTACAATATCCTTAGACACAACAAATTGAACTTCTTCCTTGGATTTTGGTTTAAGGTCTATTTCAGTTGATAATATACTATAATCCTTTCCATCTGAACTTAGTTTAAGGCCTTCTCTTAAATTTCTTATAACAGTTTCTTTAGTTAGCTCTAAGAATTTAGATGTTGCAATTGTTATATCGTTTTGCTGCATTCTCTGCTTTAATTTGGAGAAATCAATAGTAGGATCAAAATCATTTGGATCAAGTTCATATGCAACATGAAGGATGTTTCCAAGCCGGGTTATTACATCTTCAAGTATCAGGCCGGAATGCACCGTTGGTATAGTTACTTTTTTGAGAGGCCTTCTAAGGTTTAATTTTAATTTTTCTCTAGCGGAAAGTATACCCTGGAGTATTTCCATTGTCCTCTCCATCCTGCTTTCAATTTCATCATCTATAAGTGCGTCGTTTACTGCCGGAAATTCTGATGTTACCGTGCTGCCTACTCTGTTTATCATCTTGAATACCTTCTCGGATATGAATGGAAGAAATATAGAAGACGCTATTGAAAGCTCTTTAAGGATGTGTTCAAATGTTTTAAATGCTGTATAATCACTATCATCAAACATCCTTCCTTTGGCCAGCTTTATGTAGGTCCTACTTAAATCATTTACTAGAAAATCAGTAAGTTTATTCAAAGAAAGATCTGTCCTGAAATTATCCAAGTCCGTTTGAATTAACTTTTTAGTCCTGTTCCACCTCGACATTATCCATTTATCTTCTGTTCTAAGATTTATTTCTTGGCCCTTCTCATTTTTAAGGGTCTCTTTAGCAGACACGTAAAGGTTTCCAAGGTTATAGAAAAGATTTATCGTTTTTGTGTCATCTTTTAATTCATTTAATGTGAAAACAGCTACATCCTCTAAATTATGTTTTAGCAGCGTTATTCTTAATGCATCTCTGCTGTATCCTTCTTTTATAAGCTCCGATATCGGCTTGTAATTTCCTTCACTTTTAGACAGTTTATTTCCATCTTCACCCACTATAAACTTATGCATTGATACGTTTTTGTATGGCAACTGCCCTGTTGCTATGTATCCTATTACTAAAAGAGAATAAAACCACCCTCTTACCTGATCATTGCCTTCAGATATAAAATCTGCAGGGAAATATTTCTCAAATCCTTCTTTGTTTGCAGGGTAGTCAATGCATGCAAAAGATGCGGAACCCGAATCTATCCAAACATCCATTACGTCTGGCACTCTTTTCATCTCTCCTCCGCATTTGTCGCATTTTATTGTGATTTTATCCAAGCTGCTTTTGTGCAGGTCATTTATCTCTTTTATCCCTGCTTTATCCAGAAGCTCTTTTTTACTGCTTATTACTAACATTTCGCTGCATGAACTGCATTTCCATATAGGCATAGGCGTGTTCCAGTATCTTTGTCTTGATATTACCCAATCTTGTGCATTCGCCAGCCAAGAAGCAAACATGCTGTGTGATATAGGAGGTACCCAGTTTATGCCCTTGGATATATCTATAAGCTCATTCTTTATTTTTGCTATGTTTAAAAACCACTGCTGACTAGCTCTTGTTATAAGCGGGGTTTTGCATCTCCAACAGTGTGGATACTTATGTATAATCTTTTTTTCTGCAAATAAAATCCCTTTATTCTTAAGATAATCTATTATCTTATCGTTTACATTTAGCACATCTTCTCCGCTTAGCCATCCACTTTCCTGTGTGAACTTTCCATTTTCATCTACAGGAGACAGAATTGGAAGACTGTTTGCCATTCCTATCTTATAATCTGATTCTCCGTGTCCAGGAGCAGAATGTACAAGTCCAGTTCCTTCGTTTATCTCAACAAACGGAGTTCCTTCTTCAGAAGACATTTCTTTGCCGTCTATTACCATCGCTATCTTGTCTGCGTTTTTCTCTATCTGTGGTATATCACTAAAAGGGTGTTTGTATCGCAAACCTACAAGGTCCTTGCCGTCTATCTCTCTTAATATCTTATATTCCTTATTTAGCTCTTTAAGAACCGGCTCTCTATCTTTTGCGATTATTACTGTCTTGCCTTCAGTTTCTACCTCTATATACTTGAAGGTGCTGTTTACAGCTATAGCTGCATTAGAAGGAATAGTCCAAGGGGTCGTTGTC
>JAKACB010000054.1 GCA_021796445.1 Nanobdellota archaeon | reverse complement strand
TAAGAAAAATTGGCCCCGTTAGAAACCAGAGTATTATTTGAGTTAGCGCCTTTAAAGAAAGAAGTAATGGATTGACTTAGGAGCCCGGCAACCTCCGGTGCGTTTATGTTTATTATGTATGTAGAAACCAAAGAAAACACGATTATAGCAATTATTACGTAAAAGATTATTTTTAGGAATCCCATAATTTATAGAATATTTATAGGTATAAAAACTTAAGGAAAATGCTAGATTATACAAGTATACTGGTTTATCAAAGATGAGCAGAAAACTCCACATGCTTTAAAGGCGGAATGAAAAACGTAAATAGCAGAAGGAGTAGAATAACAATATGTTTATGTCATATAAATTTAGGTTGGGGTACAAAAGGTTCTTTAAATTCCTAAAATACGCTGCAAAGAAGCAGGAAATATTTAAGCTGCAGATGGCTTCGGATGCCTTACTATCTAGAGGATGGAGAATATCACATGAACACTAATAACGAATATGGCCAGTTCAAAGATATATTCGAAATTTCAAAAAAAGTATTCAAGCTTGCTGAAATAGGGAGTAAAGAATTTAAGACATCTGACTTGCTTTCTGACTTTCTAAAAAATAAGGGCTTTAAAGTGAAGAAGCCATACCAAGGGATGAAAACGGCTTTCAGAGCAGAATACGGCAGCGGAAGGCCGGTTGTTGGAATATTATGCGAGGAGGACGCGCTGCCTAATGGCCATTCATGCGGGCATAACCTCATAGCTGCCTGGGCAGTTGGAACTGCAATAAAATTAAAAGAAAAAGACTACAAGGGAAAAATAGTCGTAATTGGCACCCCTTCCGAAGAGGGAATAGGAGAATATGCAGGAAGCAAGGATGCCCTCCTTAAAGCCGGATCTTTCAATGATATAGACTTTGTCCTTGGCGTGCATCCTGATTCGGAGTGGAATGTTGGTTGTCAATCACCTGCTGATATAACTGCAGATATTATATTCAAAGGAAAATCCAGCCATCTGGAAGAAGCTGAAAAAGGCACAAATGCGCTTGATGCACTTATAGCGACTTATATAAGCATAAGGAATACCGCCGCGTATTTCAACAAGTACATGCACGTATTAGTTGGAATGTACATAAAGGAAGGGGGCCAAGCCTCTAATGTAGTGCCGGATAAAACTATATTAGAGATAGACATAAGAAGCACCAAAAGCAGTTACCTAATACACGCTTACAGTAAAATAAAAAAGATAGCTATCGGAATAGGACATGCCTATAAAACAGAGACTACAATCAGGCAGATAACACCTATATATAAAGAGTATAAAAATGCCCCGGTAATAGACGAAATCTTGTATGATAACCTGAAAAAGCAAGGGGTAAAAGTAACCAGACTCTATGAGAAGAAGGACCAGCAAATAGGAGCAACTGACGAAGCAAATGTCAGCAACGTAATTCCAACCGGACACATTGATTTCAAAATAGCACCTAAAAGTGTAGCAGGCCATTCAGATAGATTTAGAGAATTAGCTGGGAGCAGCAGTTCATTGGACCCTCTAAAAAAAACAATAATAGCCGCAGTTGACACCTGCTTAAGAATAGAAAATTATCAAAAGGCCAAAAAGGAAATTGAAAAATTAAAAAGAAAAATCTAATTCCGCCTATTTGCCAAGCTATAAAGCAACATTACTACGAAGTGTCCAAACCATCAATTATCTCGAACCCATATTCGGTGCCTATCCTAAAGTTGTCAAAATCCCAACCATATTTTGTTGCTAGATAAAGTATTGGTAAGAGGTTATTAAAGTTGTCTATCCTCCCGTATACTTTTAGGTTTGTTTTTTTGTCTTTTCCGAGCGCTTTATCTATTTTTTCGAACCATTCCTTTGAAAAGTTGAGATTTTCCCCGTCATATGTCTCGTCTTCTAACAGTCTTATGAATATGCTTATGTAATCCGGCAAACAGTCTTGTGACAATTTTATTGCTTTCCCTACGATATCCTCTGGCAGCTTATCTATTTCGAGATAGACTTTGGAGTTTTTCTTTGCCTGTTTTGTTATTTCTAGAATAGAATTGATCTCCGCCTTAAACAACTCAGGACTATCCTCCAATAAAGACAAGTTTGGACTGAATTCTATCTCGCTGGCTTTAAATGATATTGCTGAAGAACATGCCTGCCTCTTTTCCTCTACAGTGTTTCTATTGCCATGAAAAGAAGATATAAATGTTACCAGTTCGAGTTTCCCCGTCTGGCTTATAAATTCCTCTGCTTTAGAAACTGCAGTTATAGGTACACAAACCCTGCTAAATCCGTAATCAATCGCTTTTTTTATAAATTCATTTAACTTGCTTTCAGGCAGGTAAGCTGGCAGATAGGTAAGATCAATATGGGATAAAAGCCAATTTTTAAAGTCTTGTTTTGATTTAAATATATAAGAAGGATCAAAACCTTCCAGCCATGTAGCCGAGACCATATTAAATTAAACCGCATGCCTCCTGTAATAAACCTGTTTTATTTTTCTTGCTCAAAGAAAACCTTAAGTTAAAACCTGTAAACATATAATTGTTTTAACCCCTTACAATTTATAGTTTTCTTGGACAATTTAAAATTTCTTTTTAAAACCAAACTCAGCAGTCACTGCTGCCCGCGGTTATACTTTTACCGTATGTATCGGTGTAAACACAGCTACCGCTGTCATAAAAATAGCTAGTTGTGCCTGGTATTTGGCTATAGCAATGCAAAGAAGAGTACCCTGGCATTGTTGCCGTGCAAAAGGAAGTGCTGGCTGGATTCGGGCTATTTGCCAGACTGCAATCTGTACTACATTCAAACTCAAATGCGCTTACATTAGAAGCGGGAGGTTTTACTGAGCTCGTAGTCTTTGAGATAGGCAAAATAACAAATATTACCACTAAAAATAAGATAAGCAGGCCGAATATTATTATAATCAAAGTTGAAATTGGAAGCCCCTGCCCTTTCATTTAATTATTAATTTATTAAAAGTTAAATTACTATCTATTTAAAATTAATAATCTGGTCTGGCTACTTTATCAAATTTGTCCTTTGCTACCTTGTACCATACGCCATTGAACTTTATAAAATCCTGCTTGTTTTTGGTTACTACCCTCTGTATCTGCTGGTTTGCAGCTTCAGGTTTCACTTTTAGAATAGCGGTCTTAGCCCTATTTTCATTGAAGTTTTCTTTAGGCAACGAAACCTTTACCTTTCTTACGTTGATGTTTTGTGCTTTGTAAGCATGCGGCGTTATTGTTATAATTCTCTCTCTAAATTTTAAGGCCATAGCTGCTAAGAAAAGGCCGATTATTGCAAATGTTAGATATGCTATTGCTGTATCAAATAAGTTTAAGAGAAAAGAGGTCATTGCAAATGGGAGTAATTTCCTCTGCAAGAAAAATACAGATATCGCCAAACCGAAGTCTAAGAAAGAAGAGTATACGGATAATTTAACGGCAGTTGAAGATAAAACAGAATGAAACTTTTTTTCTTCTACCATAATTACTATACTCCGTGTATATATTAAACTTTTCTCGCTTTTAAATACGTTTTTAAACCCGTCTCAATTTTTTTATAATGCGCAATTTATGGCAATCCAATTTTTTGTAGTTTATATAGATATCATTTTTAGAGTTATTTAAATCTGCAGTGTAAAATGCCTTCTTAAAGTAAACAAGCACTTCTTTACTATTAATTGCAAACATTGTGCCATCCCTAAACTTTAATCCTGCA
>JAKACB010000053.1 GCA_021796445.1 Nanobdellota archaeon | reverse complement strand
AAAAACGCAAAAGTAGTTGTAATGGATGCAGATATGCAGCATGACCCAAATAAACTGCCTGAATTCTTTAGGAAGCTTGAGATTTATGATTTTGTTTATGGAAACAGACAAAAATTAACGATGCCATTTTACAGAAAGATAATATCAAAAACGGCTGGGCTTATTGCGAAAACATTGATCATAAAGGCAAACAAAATCGATGATCCAATGTCAGGCTTCTTCGGGTTTAAGCTCTCGTCTGTGAATATACAGAAAGTAAAGCCCATAGGGTACAAAATAATGCTGGAAATTGGGGTTAACCTGAAAGACGGGGCTAAAATAACAAAGGTAAATTACGAATTTGGGAGGAGAAAATTTGGAAAATCAAAGCTGGGTTTTAAAACTATGCTGGATTTTATACTGCAGGTCCTTAGGCTTAACGACTACAGAATATTAATATTTGGATTGGTAGGCTTAAGTGGGATAGCAGTAAATGAAGGCGTGGCTTTCCTTTTGCACCCTTATCTGCCGCTCTATGCTGTATTCGCATTGTCTGCTGAAACGTCAATACTTACGAACTTCCTGCTTAACCATAATTTCACGTTCAAAAGAAGAGCTAAGTTAGCAAAATCCCTGCCAAGATATAATCTAGTCGCGCTTTTTGGGCTTGGCATAAACGTAGCATTCGCGGTATATCTCTCATTATTTATAGAATATCTGCTTGCAAACTTAATAGGCATTTTAATTGCCTTTATATTCAATTATATATTATCTGAAAAATTCGCATGGAGAGTTCATGATTAAAAATACATTACAGAAAAAATTTGACAGCATAACTGCATTTCTTTACAAATACAGATATTACATAATTACTGCATATTTTGTCTTATCAGTAATTTTCTTCTTTGTACAGTTTGACCTGCTTAAAAACTGGGACATGCTTGTCAGGATACTAGATTCTAATTACCTTTTTCATAACGGAGGTTATTTTGAACCCCAAAGAGCTCTTCTTGAGAGCTTTATTATAGGGTTATTGTCATTTGTATTCGGCGGCTATTCCGTATTTGCATTTATAGTTTTCTTTACATTTGTGTTTTTCCTGTCGGTATATTTCTTTTCAAAATCTTTTGGTGTAGAATATGTTATATTACTTGGCATACTTCTAAACCCATTCTTCCTTTTTTATGCAATAAAAAACGGCTCCGAATTACCAATGTATTCTTTTATCATATTTTTTATCTCTTTCGTAAAGCTTAAAAAACCTATTGCGGGAATTTTTCTTGCTTTGGCATTTGTATCGAAATATGACAGCGTGTTTATGCTTCCAATTGCACTTTTTTTGATAGATAAAAAATACTTTGAATCTGCAAAGAGAATAGCTTTGTTTATAGCCTTTACTTTGCTAGCGTTAACTCCTTTCTTTGCATATAACGTTATTTTATACCATGATCCTATGTTTACATTTTTTATGTCGCTTGCAGAAAATGCTCCGAGCATAAGTTCATTCCATATTACAAACCACAGCTATTTTTATCAGGGTTTTTATGAGCTTCTTTCACTTTTGCCTATAATAGCTTTTATACTGTTTTTCAATAGAAACGTAATAAAAACCATTAAAAAGAAGAAAAGGGAAATTTCAATCCTTTCATTGCTTTCTATCCTTGCCTTTATGATTTATGTATTTGCAAGCGGCCTTTATTCGAGCGGCACGGGATATTACCGCTTCTTCCTTTTTGTTACCGTTTCACTAACCCTGCTGATTTCTCTGCTAACAAAGAAAGAAATGCTTCTTTTAACTGTTGTTTTCTTTGCCGCTTCATTGATTATAGCCTACCATTTTCTCTTCTCCTCAAATTTCAGCATAACTGTCCTTAACAACCAGATAAGCGGTGCAAAACAGCTACTTCTACAAAAATATGGAACAACGAACTGTACTGTCCAGTCAAACAACTGGGTATATCTAGATTATTATGGGATAAGCGCAACATACCTGCATCCAGGAAATTACTCGCAGTATCCGATAATATCCTTTGGAAAAATGACTGGAAATTACACGCTTCAGAATGAAACCCAAGGAATTTATCTCTATACCTACGGAGTATCAAACAGCAAATGCAGTTTTACTCCTGTTATAGACCTTAAATACGGAGTTAATTATGACATTAACCTTTCAAGGGAAAACAATAGTGTAGGCTGTTATAATCTATATAGCAAATTTCACTATGCTTTTGTATTGTCCTCCTGTTTTTTGGTGATGAAAGTATTCAATTAAACTTATTTAACTTAAGAATAATAAAAAATTTAGTATGATTTACATAAAATTGCTTTTGGAGATTATGTCCGCAGTAGTGATGCTCCTGATATTTTTCTGGCTTTTCATATATTTCGAAATAACCGATAAAACGGAAAGAATTAAAAAAATCAGGGATCTGCCGAAAATAAGCGTGGTAATACCCACTCTTTTTGAAGGCAAAGACCTAAAACTTTCTGTTAACAGCGTTTTAAACAGCGATTACCCGCAGGATAAAATAAAAATATACATAGGATTTAATAAGGCAACTGACAAAAAAACAAGAGAAGTAGCGTATTCTTTTTCGGATAAAAGGGTGAAGGTAGTGGATACCGGAATAAACGGAAAGGCTGCAGTGATGAATTATATAATAAAGAGAGAAATAAAGGATGAATTTATCGCTAGCTTGGATGCTGATTCAACCATTGATAAGAATACATTTAGGAAAATGATAAATTATTTCAATGATGAGACTGTCGGTGCAGTTACTCCATCTGTTGCCGTACATAACCCAAAAAAATTTGTGCAGTCTATCCAGAAATATGATTACATCTTTTCTATCATACTGAGAAAAGCCTTCAGTCACGTAGGAAACCTTCTTGTTGCTCCAGGACCCGGCTCAATTTTTAGGAGATCCGCACTAGAAAAGATAGGCTACTTTGATGAAAAGAACATAACTGAAGACATGGAAATCGCAATACATTTGCTTGTGGAAGGCTACAAAGTAGAAAACTGCGTTGATGCTTTCTCTTATACAATAGTTCCATCCAACTTTTATTCGCTCTTTAAACAGCGCGGCAGATGGTACTCAGGATTCTTTTTTAATATGATTAAATACCGCAGAAAAATAATGAATAATCAAACTAATGGGAGAATAGACAAGAACATAATGATATTGATATTCGCATCTGTTTTCTTTTCTATAATTGCCCTTCCGATTGTTGGCTACTATATATTTTATTATATTTCATCGGTTTACGCAAGCGTCTCTACAGTAGGGATAAATTTTTCAATACAAGAACTACACCAGATCCTGATTAACTCCTTTTACAGCATAGATACTTTATCGTTTATAGGCATATTCCTCTTGTTTTTTGGAGTATATTCTCTTTTTTATGCCTTAAAAGCCGTGACCAAGAAACTTGACGCACTTAAAGACACTGTTTACATAGCATTGTATGTTACATTTTTTTCATATTTTCTTGGGCTGACCTGGCTGTATGGATTTATAAATGCAACATTGCTTAATAAAAGGATAGAATGGAAAATAAAAAGTCGCAACTGAAAAAGAACAAATCGAAGTTGATAATTTCAACACTTGGGATGATACTGGTTATAACGATAGCCTTCCTAGCGGGTTATACAATTGCAAACATGAAAGTACCGCTACTTGAATCACAGCTTAATACTTATCAGCAGAACCTAGAATCGCTTTCCCTTACCGCTACGATAGGCTCTTCTAATTCCTCCCTTTCCTGCTCCATACTGGAAGGGGGGTTATCGTCCTTAAACCAAGAACTAAATAACCTTAACCAGGAGATAACTGCAGCGGATTCT